>NZ_JAGTHU010000014.1:0-94910 GCF_019895135.1 Dermacoccus sp. Tok2021 | reverse complement strand
GGGGGGGGGGGGGGGGGGGGCCCCACACCCCCCCCCCCCCCCCCCCCAACCGTCACCAAGAAGCGGAACCGAACTCGGCAACGGCGCGCCCACCCGCCCCGTGTTGACGCCCGCGAGACAATGGAGTCATGGCCCTCTACCGCGACGCAGCGATCGTGCTGCGTACCCACAAGCTGGGGGAGGCCGACCGCATCATCACGATGCTCACCCGCAACCACGGCAAGAAGCGTGCCGTCGCGAAGGGCGTGCGTAAGACGAAGTCGAAGTTCGGGGCGCGCCTCGAACCGGGCATGGTCATCGACGTGCAGATGTACGAGGGGCGCAACCTCGACACCGTGACCCAGGTCGACATCCTCGCTCCGTACGGCGACGCCATCTCCAAGGACTACTCGGCCTATACCGCCTGCGCCGCCATGCTCGAGACGGCCGACCGGCTCTGTGAGGATTCCGACCGCGTCCTCGCCCACTTCAACCTCCTCGCGGGAGCCCTGGCGGCCCTTGCGCAGAACGAGATTCCGGCCTACCTCGTGCTCGACGCCTACCTCGTGCGCGCCGTCGCCACGGCCGGCTGGACGCCGAGCTTCCGCGACTGCGCCGGCTGCGGCGACCCGGGTCCGCACCGCTCGTTCAACGTCGCGTCCGGGGGAGCGGTGTGCCCTCAGTGCCGGCCACCGGGTTCAAGCGCGCCCGCGCCGGAGACCTTCGTCCTCATGGACGCCCTCATGCGAGGCGACTGGATCGGCGTCGCCGCCACCGATGATCGCGTGCGCCGCCAGTCGAGTGCCCTCATCGCCTCGTACGTACAGTGGCACCTTGAACACGGCGTACGCTCGCTGCGCCACGTCGACCGCGGAGACCACGAGATCGCCGCGGCACCCGCTCGTCCGGCTGCCCCCGCGACCGCCTCGGAAGGACACCATTCGTGACGCCGATCAAGCCCGAACCGCACCCGAGTGGGGCCACGCCCCCGGCGATCCGGGCCGAGCTGATTCCTCAGCACATCGCCATGGTGATGGACGGCAACGGCCGCTGGGCGAACGAGCGAGGCCTGCCGCGCACCAAGGGCCACGAGGCGGGCGAGGCGATGCTCATCGACGTCGTCGCCGGCTGCATCGACATCGGCGTCAAGAACATCTCCGCCTACGCCTTCTCGACGGAGAACTGGCGCCGCTCGCCCGAGGAAGTGCGCTTTCTCATGGGCTTCAACCGCGACACGATCCGTCGCCGCGTCGACCTGCTCGACTCGTGGGGCGTGCGCGTCATCTGGAGTGGCCGCAAGCCTCGCCTGTGGCGCTCTGTCGTGCGCGAACTTGAGCGCGCTGAGGAGCGCACGAAGAACAACACCGTCTGCACCCTGCAGATGTGCGTCAACTACGGCGGTCGTGCCGAACTCGTCGACGCCACTCGCGCCATGGCCGAGGACGTCGCCGCCGGTCGTCTGTCGCCGAAGAAGATCACCGAGAAGACGATCCAGAGCTACCTCTACGCGCCCGAGCTTCCGGACGTCGACCTCTTCGTGCGCAGCTCCGGCGAGCAGCGCACGAGCAACTTCCAGCTCTGGCAGAGCGCCTACGCGGAGATGGTCTTCCTCGACACCCTGTGGCCCGACTTCGACCGTCGGATGCTCTGGGAAGCCGTGGACACCTACGCCCGCCGCGACCGTCGCTACGGCGGCGCCGTCGACGCGGTGACTGCGGCTGAGAGCCAAGCGGCCGCGGCGCCGGCGGCCAAGCCGAAGGCCGGCTACGACCCGCAGCTCATGGCCGACCCCGACGCCCCTGACGGTGGCATCTACGACGACGACGGCCTCATCGACTGACGAGCGCGCGCCGACGAGGCGCGGGCTGTGCGATGTCAGAGCGAGACGTGCGTCTTCCTCGTCGAGCACTGCGCGCACAATCCGAAGATCTCGATCTGGTGTGTCGCCTCGGTGAAGCCGTGGTGCGCGGCCACCGAGTCGGCCCAATGCTCGACGGTCGGGCCCTCCACCTCGACCGTGTGCCCGCAGTTACGGCACACGAGGTGGTGGTGATGCTTCGACGTCGCGCAGCTGCGGTAGATCGCCTCGCCGTCATCGGTGCGCAGCACGTCGACGGTGCCGTCCCCGGCGAGGTTCTGCAGTGTGCGGTACACGGTGGCGAGGCCGACCGTCTCGCCGGAGGCACGCAGCTGTGCATGCAACTCCTGCGCTGAGGTGAAGTCGTCCAGTTCGTCGAGCTTGGCGCTGACGGCGGCCTGCTGGCGGGTGGGCTTACGCGTCGACATCGTGCCTCCTCGGGCTCGGCGCAGCATCGGCGGGCGCGTGAGCGTCCCAGTGGTCCTTGTGCGGTGCGTGGTACTCGCCGTCGTGAAGGTAGTCGACGTGGTCACCGTGGCGCACCGCCGGGTGACCGCAACCCTCTCGGTGCTCGTGCGCGTGATGCGTGACCCGACGCGCATGCCGCGCCCGAGTGGAACGCACGACGGCGCTCGCGAAGGACGCGGCCAGGAAGATGCCGACGGCCACGAGCACGACCGTTCCGCCGGGCGGGGTGTCGAGGTAGTAGGCCGACACGACGCCGCTGAGGCCGCTGAGGCATCCGATGATCACGGCGATCGCCGTCGTCAGGCGGAAGCTGCGGGCGAGGATCTGGCCGGTCGCGTTCGGCAGGATCATCAGCGCCGAGATGAGCAGCAGGCCGATGACGCGCATCGAGAGCACCACCGTCACCGACGTGAGGATCGACAGCAGGAGGTTGAGCGGCACGACGGGGAGGCCGACCGCACGCGCGTACTCCTCGTCGTTCGCGACGGCGAAAAGGCGCTTGCGCAGCACCGTCGTGGCGCCGACGACGACGAGCGCCAGGGCACCGAACTGCCACAGCTGGTCGCTGGCCGTCGTGAGGATCGAACCGAAGAGGTACTGGTTGATCGACGTCTGACCCGCGTTGTCCGCGCGCGCCAGCAGCACGACGCCGGCCGCGATGCCGCCGTAGAACATGACGGCCAGCGCCACGTCGGCGTTCGTCGTGCCGCGCAGGCGGATGAACTCGATGGCGCACGCGGCCAGGACGGCAGCGATGAGGGCCGTCAGGATGGGTGACGTCGAGAAGAGCACACCGACGGCCACGCCCGCCAGGGCGACGTGGCCGATGCCGTCACCGATGAGCGACAGGCGGCGCTGGACGAGGAAGACGCCGACCGCCGGCGCCGCAGCACCGACGAGCAGCGCCGCGACGAGCGCGTGACGCATCGCGTCGAGGGCGAACAGTTCAGCCACGTCGGCCTCCTTCGTGGCGTGGGGACGGATCGAGCGGTCCGACGGCGTAACTCGGGCCGGGCACGTGGTGCTCGGCGTCGTGGTGTGCGTCGTGAGCGCCGGGAACGTGCAGGTGGTCGTCGGAGATGGTGCGGGCGAACCGCTGCCCGTACTCGCCGGGCGTGCCGTCGAAGGAGATGTGCCCATGGGTCACCTCGACGACGCGGGTGATGACGCCGCGCAGCGCTTCGATCTCGTGGGTGACGATCACCATGGTGACACCGGTCGCGGCGAGGCTCTGGAGCACCTCGGCGAGCACCTCCTGGCTGGCCGTGTCGACGCCCGCCGTCGGCTCGTCCATGACGAGGACGTCCGGCTGTGCGGCGAGCGCTCGAGCGATGAGGACGCGACGGTGCTGACCGCCCGAGAGCGTGGAGACGTCGGCGAGCGCACGGTCGGCGAGGCCTACCTCGGAAAGGGCCTCGGCGACGAGACGACGATCCTCGGCGCTCGCGCGCTGGTACCAGCGTCGGTGCGGCAGCCGGCCGACTTCGACGATCTCCTCGACCGTCGCCCGAACGGACCCCGAGAGCGTGTGGCGTTGCGGCACGTAGCCGATGCGCGTGCGCTCCTTGAACTCGGCCGCGGGCGTGCCGAAGAGCTCCACCTCGCCGCTCACGTGGTCGTTGAGGCCGAGCACGCCGCGCATCAGCGTCGACTTACCGGAACCGTTCGGCCCGAGCACCGCGATGATCTCGCCGTGATTGATGTCGAGGTCGACGTCACTGACGACGGCCCGCCCTTCGTAGCCGAACGCGGCCGAGCGCAGCCGAATCACCGGCTCACTGTCGTCCTTCACTTGCACCCTTGCCCCTGCTTCAGCGTTGTGAGGTTGGACTTCATGACCTCGAAGTAGTTCTTGCCCTTGCTCGCGTCGGTCAGGCCTTCGAGCGGGTCGAGCACGGCGACCTTCGCACCGGTCTGCTTGGCCACCGTTTCGGCGGTCTTCGGTGAGACGAGGGTCTCCGAGTAGATCGTCGTCGTGGCGTGCTTCTTCGCGAACGCGGCCACGGCCTTGAGGCGCTGCGGCGTGGGCTCGGCCTCGGGGGAGACGCCGCTGACGCCGACCTGCGTGAAACCGTACCGGCTCGCGAGGTAGCCGAACGCCGCGTGGCCCGTGACGAGGGTCTTGTTCGTG
Organism: Dermacoccus sp. Tok2021; assembly: GCF_019895135.1. Lineage (NCBI taxonomy): Bacteria > Bacillati > Actinomycetota > Actinomycetes > Micrococcales > Dermacoccaceae > Dermacoccus > Dermacoccus sp. Tok2021. The sequence goes on along the minus strand of NZ_JAGTHU010000014.1, from coordinate 90,474 downwards.
CAGTTCGCCAAGCCGCTCTTGAACTCGGTGTCCAGCGCGTCGAGGTCGGCCACCATCTTCTTCGTGTTCGCCTCGTACGTGGCCTTGCCCTCCGGATCGGCCTTGGCCAGGCGCGCACCGACGGCCTGAACGACGGCCTTGTAGCGCACCGGGTCGAGCCAGAAGTGCGGGTCCGTGTCCCCGCTGTGGTCGTGACCGTCGCCCTCGCTGTGCTCGTGGGCCTCGCCGCCGACACTCTCGGTCGACGACAGCTTGAGCGTCATGTCCGCATCGGGTGCGACGTCGAGCGTCTTGTCCTTCTTCGCGTTCGAGGAGACGGCCGCGTCGACGCTCGGCTGGAACCCCTTGAGGTAGACCGCGAGGTCGGCGTCGGCCAGCGAGGCGATCTGTTTGGGCGAGGGGTCGATGTCGTGCGGCTCCTGCCCGGGCTTCGTCAGCGAGGAGACCTCCACACGGTCGCCGCCGATGCGCTCGAGCGCGTACTGCAGGGCGTAGAAGCTCGCGACCGTCTCGACCTTGTCGCCCGAACCCGAATTCGACGATCCCGAACCACAGGCCGTGAGGGCCGTGGTGACGACGAGGGCGGATGCGGCGAGGCTGAGGCGTGAGGTGCGAAGCATGACAACCATTCTCACCTCAAGTGAGAATCATTGTCAAAATCGCTCACTTGGGAACGGCGAGGACGACGGTGACGGCCACCGTCAGACACAGGACGGCGGCGCGCGCCAGTCGGTCGACGGGGCGCAGTTGGTTCCACGACAGGTAGAGCAGCCAGCCCAACACGAGCGAGACGAGGCCGAAGCAGATCGCGCCGATGACGCCCCGGAAGACGATGCCAATCACCATGACGACGACGAACGCCGTGACGACGGCGCCCTGGGGGAGGCGGGCCATCGCGCCGACGGCGGGGTCGGACGCGTGCATCACCTTCGCGCGCGTCGTGCTGACGGAGACTTCGGGGCGCTGGTCGTTCGTGGACTCGTTCTCGGGCACCGAACAAGCGTAGTGGACGCCCGCGCTCGCGCTTTCGGGGCACTCGCTGCGAGGTGGGAGAATGGGACGCGATGACTGTTCTCGACCGCCCCGCCACGCCCGTTCTCGCGCCCCTGCAGATCGGGCGCCACACGATCGACTCCCCGGTTGTGCTCGCGCCGATGGCGGGCATCACGAACCGGGCCTTCCGACGCCTGTGCCGTCAGTACGGCACCGAGGGCGCCGTGGCCGGTGGGGCGAGCGGTGCGACGTCGCTCTACGTCAGCGAGATGATCACCTCGCGCGCCCTCGTCGAGCGCACCCCCATCACGATGAAGCTCATCGAAACCGACCCGGACGAGAACCCTCGTTCGATCCAGCTGTACTGCACCGATCCGGTCAACGCCGGACGCGCGGCCCGCATCCTCGCGAGCGAGGGACGCGCCGACCACATCGACCTCAACTTTGGCTGCCCGGTACCCAAGGTGACGCGCAAGGGCGGCGGCTCGGCCCTGCCGTGGAAGACGGAGCTGTTCCGCGGCATCGTCAGCTCGGTCATCCGTGAAGCGGCGCCGTACGACATTCCCGTCACCGTCAAGATGCGCAAGGGCATCGACGCCGACCACCTGACCTTCCTCGAGGCCGGCCGCATCGCCGAGGGCGAGGGCGCGGCCGCCGTCGCGCTCCACGCGCGCACCGCGTCGCAGGCCTATTCGGGTCACGCCGACTGGAGCGCCATCCGCGACCTCAAGCAGACGGTGACGAGCATCCCCGTGCTCGGCAACGGCGACATCTGGTCCGCGGACGACGCGCTGCGCATGGTCACCGAGACCGGGTGCGACGGCGTCGTCGTCGGACGCGGCTGCCTCGGTCGTCCGTGGCTCTTCACCGAACTCGCTGCCGCCTTCGCCGGCTCCGACGCCCGCGTCGACCCCGGCCTCGGGGAGGTGTGCGCCACGCTGCGTCGTCATGCCGAGTACCTCGTCGAGTTCTACGACGACGAGGTCAAGGGCTGCCGCGACATTCGCAAGCACATCGCCTGGTACTTCAAGGGCTTCCCCGTCGGCTCGCAGCTTCGCCACCAGTTGGCGCTCGTCGATTCGCTCGCCTCGCTCGACGACCTCATCGCGAGCCTCGACCTCGACCAGCCGTGGCCCGGCGCCCCTGCGGAGGGGCCGCGCGGTCGCGCCGGAAGCGAGCGACGCGTCGTCCTACCCGAGGGGTGGCTGGACACGCAGGACCTCACCGCGCAGCAGGCGGCGTGGGTCGCCGAGGCCGAGGCGGAGAACTCCGGCGGCTGAGCAACGCGTCACAGCGTGCACACCGAGTGGCCGCGGGTCGTGACCGCCGAGTATCGTCGTCGGGAGAGCCTGAATACGCGATGTGAAGGGGTATGTGGGTGAACAACGAGGGCGCGAAGAGCGCATCCGAGTCCGTGGACGTCGTTCTCATCGGAGGCGGCATCGTCAGCGCAACGCTGGCGGCCATGATCCAGCGAGTCCACCCCGAGTGGAAACTGAGCGTCTACGAGCGTCTGGACGCCGTGGCGAAGGAGTCGTCGAACGGCTGGAACAACGCGGGCACCGGCCACGCGGCGCTGTGCGAGCTCAACTACACGCCTGAGATGCCCGACGGCAGCGTCGACATCACGAAGGCCATCGGCATCCACTCGCAGTTCATGACGACGAAGACCTTCTGGGGTTCGCTCGTGCGCGAGGGCGCTCTGCGTGAGCCGTCGACGTTCATCAACAACACGCCGCACATGTCGTTCGTCAAGGGCGACGCGAACCAGAAGTTCCTGCGTGAGCGTTACCGTCTTCTCTCGGCGCACCCGTTCTTCCACGACATGGAGCACTCGGAGGACTACGGCCAGATCGAGCAGTGGTCGCCGCTGCTCATCGAGGGCCGCCCTGCTGGTGAGAAGATCGCCGCCACCTATGCCCCGAGCGGTACCGACGTCGACTTCGGTGCCGTGACGCGACAGCTCTTCACCGACTTCACGGCCCGCGGTGGTTCGCTGGAGCTCGAGCACGACGTCACCGACATCTCGCGCAACTCCGACGGCATGTGGAACGTCGCGGTCAAGAACCTGCGTGACGGTGCCGCCAAGACGGTGCGCACGAAGCTCGTGCTCGTCGGCGCCGGCGGCTACACGCTGAAGCTGCTGCGCAAGGCGGGCGTTCCCGAGGTCAAGGGTTACGGCTTGTTCCCGGTCTCCGGCACGTTCCTGTCAACGGAGAACACGGCGCTCACCTCGAAGCACAACACGAAGGTGTACGGCAAGGCCGCCGAGGGTGCTCCGCCCATGTCGATGCCGCACCTCGACGCCCGCATCATCGACGGCCAGCGCACCGCGCTGTTCGGTCCGTTCGCGGGCCTCGTGCCGAAGTTCCTCAAGGAGGGCTCGGTTCTCGACCTCTTCGCGTCGCTGCGCGGTGACAACCTCCTGCCGATCGCGACGGCCGGTCTCGACAACCTCGGCCTGACGAAGGTGCTGGCGCAGGACCTCATCGCCAACCAGGCCAAGCGCATCGAGGCGCTGCGTGACTTCGCCCCGACGGCCAAGAGCGAGGACTGGAAGCTCTTCGTCGCCGGTCAGCGCGCGCAGATCATCAAGCCCGCTTCGGGCACGAAGGGCACGCTCCAGTTCGGTACCGAGGTCATCAGCTCGGCGAACGGCTCGATCGCCGGCGTGCTCGGCGCCTCGCCGGGTGCGTCCACCGCAGTGCCGATCGCGCTCGACATCCTGCGCACGTCGTTCAAGGACGAGTGGAGCACGTGGGAGAACGAGCTGCGCTCGGTCATGCCGACGCTCGGCACCGACATGAAGGCCGAGCCGGAGAAGGCGCTCGAGCTCGAGGCCGAGGCCGACGTCACCCTGGGCCTGCCCAAGCGCGTCTGAGCCACACCGCACGCCGAACGGCCGTGGCCGCTCCCGATCAGTCGGGGAGCGGCCACGGCCGTTTCGTCGGTGGAACGGGGGCTCAGGTCCAGGCGTCGCTCTCGACCGGACGATCGGGATCGGTGATCCAGTCCGACCACGATCCGACGTAGACGGCCGGGTCCGGGAACACGCCGCTCACTTCGAGGGCGAGAGCCAGGTGCATGGCCTGCACACCGGAGCCGCAGTACACGCCGACGCGCTGGTGCGTGGGCAGGCCCTTGGCGGTGAACCGCATGGCGAGGTCGTCGGTCGACAGGAAGCGCCCGTCTGGGCCGACGTTCGACAGGGCGGGGATGTTGACGGCGCCGGGGATGCGTCCGGCGACGGCGTCGACCGGTTCGTTCTGGCCGGCAAAACGTTCGGGGGATCGGGCGTCGATGAGCAGGTGGCGGTCTGCGAGGTCGGCTGCACCTTCGGCGTCGACGGCGGTGAGATGGCGCGGTGTGGCGACGAAGTCGCCTTCCTCGGCGGCGGAGTCCTCGCCGGGCACGACGTCGCCACCCGCGGCGACCCAGGCGTCGAACCCTCCGTCGAGGACCTGGACGTCGAGCTTGCCGAAGTAGCGCAGAAGCCACCACGCACGGGCGGCCGCCAGGGAGTTGGAGGCGTCGTAGACGACGACCGGAACGTCGTTCATCACGCCGGCGGCGCGCATGGCCGACTGAAAGCTCTTCCGGTTCGGCATGGGGTGACGGCCACCTTCTCCGCCGTCGCCCGGCGTTCCGGTGAGGGCGTCCTCGAACTCCACCCAGCGTGCGCCGGGAAGGTGAGCTTCTGCGTAGGCAGGACGCTGCGATTCGCCACCGAGCACCCACCGCGCGTCGAGCAGCGTGATGGGTTCACCGGCGTCGAGGCGCTGCTTCAGGCGCGTGGCCGAGACCAGGGGGTGCGGGAGGCGAGTCATGCTCTCAGCGTAGTGGGCGGGGCCGCTCGACTGCCGTCGTAGTGGGCGGAATGTGCAACGCTATGCGCATGTGCCGCAACATCCGTCCGTTGAACAACTTCGAGCCTCCGGCCACCGACGACGAGGTGCGCGCCGCAGCGTTGCAGTACGTGCGCAAGATCGGTGGATCCACCAAGCCCTCCGCCGCCAACGAGGCCGCGTACGAGGCGGCCGTCGAGGTGATCACCGCGGCGTCGCGCGAACTCATCGACTCCCTGGTCACCAACGCTCCGCCGAAGGACCGAGAGGTCGAGGCGATCAAGGCGCGCGAGCGCGCTCGCGTGCGCTACGGGAGGGCCAGCTGATGAGCGAGATCACCATCGAACCCGTGGGGCCGGCCGAGCAGGAGGTGCTCGACAAGTGGCTCGACGATGCTGCGCGCTGGAACATCGACGTCACGGATGTCCGCTCCATCGATCGCGCGTACGAGAGCTACGTCGACGACGTCCTTGACCAGGACGAGGACGAGCGTGAGGATCCGACGCCGTTCGTCGCCATGCTCGGCTTCGCGCTCGGCCAGTGGCTGACGCTGGAGTCCGTCCTCGAGTGGCGCGTCATCACCGATGCGGACGGCCGCGACCTGGGTCTTTCCCTGCCGGACGAGTCGAGCATCATGTTCCCCAGCGACTTCATCGCAGACGCCTGGAACGAGATGCGCCGCGACTGGCTCAACGGCTGGGCCACCGACCTTCGCAAGCAGCTCGAGGCCCTTCGCTGAACGCCTACACCGCCGCCGACCGCGAGCGTTACGTCGTCGAGGATCTGACACGTAAGCGCTCCGATCGTGATGACTTCGCGCGCGACAGGGCGCGCATCGTCCACTCGGCGGCCTTGCGCCGGTTGTCGACGAAAACGCAGGTGTGGCAGGCAGGTACGGACGATTTCGTTCGCAACCGGTTGACACATTCACTCGAGGTGGCGCAGATCGGGCGCGAACTGGCAGACGCTCTCGGGTGCAACAGCGACGTCGTCGACGCCGCATGTTTGGCCCACGATCTGGGGCACCCACCGTTCGGGCACTTCGGTGAGCAGGTCCTCGACGCTCTGTGCGACGACATCGGTGGTTTCGAGGGCAACGCCCAGACGTTCCGACTCCTCACACGCCTCGAGGCGAAGCGTCAGACCCCGAAGGGGCGCCCTGCCGGGCTCAACCTCACGCGGGCGACGCTCGACGCGTCGACGAAGTACCCCTGGCGGCGCGGCCACGGCCCCGAGGGCTCCCGCAAGTTCGGGGTGTACGAGGACGATCGCGACGTCTTCGACTTCGTGCGTGACGGTGTGGAAGGCGGCACGTGTCTCGAGGCGCAGATCATGGACTGGGCCGACGACGTGGCCTACAGCGTGCACGACGTCGAGGACGCCATCGCGGCCGAGGCCCTGGACCTGAAGGCGCTCGACGGCACGGCGGAGCGGGCGGCTGTCGTCGAGGTGGCCGCACGGATGTATGCGCCCGACCTGCCGGCGGCAGTCCTCGACGAAGCGCTGGAACGGGTTCTGCGTGACGACCTTCCAGCGACGTACGACGGCACCCGCCGCGATCTCGCGGCTCTCAAGGACATGACGAGCACCCTCGTCGGACGCTTCGCGGCAGCGCCCGAGGACGCCACGCGGGAGCGCTACGGCAGTGCCCCGCTCGTGCGCTACGAGGCACGCCTCGTCATCCCGGACGACGTGCGCGCTCAGGTGGCCGTGCTCAAGGGAATCTCGGCGCACTTCGTCATGTTCACTCCGATGCGCGACGAACAGCACACACGGCAGCGTGAGGTCGTGGAGGCGCTCGTGGCGCACTTCGCCCAGCATCCGGACGACATGGACCCCATGTTCCTCGACGACATCGAACACGCCACGTCGGACGCGGAGGCGCTACGCGTCGTCGTGGACCAAGTGGCGAGCCTGACGGACGCCCGGGCCGTGCGCCTCGGCGTCCACAGTCACTGAGCCAGGCGAACACCCCTCGCGCCTAGACTGAGGGGACGCGTGAAGATCCCGGAAGGAGCGACGTGGCCGGTCTCATCAAGGCGGAGGACATCGCTGCCGTCAAGGACCGCGTGGACATCGAGGACGTCGTCTCCGAGCACGTCACGCTGCGTCGGGCCGGTGCCGGTTCGCTCAAGGGCCTGTGTCCGTTCCACGACGAGAAGACGCCGAGTTTCACCGTGCGCCCCGCTGTCGGCGTTTACCACTGCTTCGGGTGTGGCCAGTCGGGCGACGTCATCTCCTTCGTCATGGAGCTCGAGCACCTCACGTTCACGGACGCCGTCGAGCGTCTGGCCGCGAAGGTCGGCTTGGAGCTGCGCTACGAGGAGGGCGAGCGCCCCGACCGCGAGCCGGCCGGGCGCCGCATGCGTCTCGTCGAGGCCCACCGGGTGGCCGAGGAGTTCTACCTCGAGCGGCTCATCGGCGACAAGGGCGAGCATGCCCGCGCCGGGCGTGACTTCCTGCGGGCCAAGGGCTTCAACGGCACCCACGCCAAGCACTTCGGCGTCGGCTTTGCGCCGCGTTCCGGTGACGCTCTTGTCGCGCACCTCCAGGCCAAGGGCTTCAACCCCGACGAGATGACGGCCTCTGGTCTGGCGGGGCAGTCCTCGCGCGGGCTCTACGACCGCTTCCGCGGGCGAGTGGTGTGGCCGATCCGTGACATCACGGGCGACACCGTCGGCTTCGGCGCGCGCCGGATCTTCGACGACGACCGCATCGAGGCGAAGTACCTCAACACGAGCGAGACGCCGATCTACAAGAAGACCCACATGCTCTACGGCCTCGACCTCGCGAAGAAGACGATCTCGCGTGAGCGCCGCGCTGTCGTCGTCGAGGGGTACACCGACGTCATGGCCGCGCACCTGGCCGGCGTCGACAACGCCGTCGCGACCTGTGGCACGGCCTTCGGCGTCGACCACATCAAGTCGTTGCGCCGCATCATGCGGGACGAGGCCGGTGGTACGCCGGCCCGTGTCATCTTCACCTTCGACGGCGACGCAGCCGGCCAGAAGGCAGCGATGAAGGCGTTCGAGGAGGATCAGCGCTGGGCGTCCCAGTCGTTCGTGGCCGTCGCGAAGGACGGTATGGACCCGTGCGACCTGCGGCTGCGCCACGGCGACGAGGCGGTCAAGGCCCTCATCAACGACGCGGTGCCCATGTTCGAGTTCGCGGTGCGTACGACGATCTTCGGGTTCGATCTCGACCACGCCGAGGGTCGCGTATCGGCGATGAAGGCTGTTGCGCCGATCATTGCGGGCATCCGCGACACGACGTTGCGTCCGGAGTACGTGCGCACGGTGGCGGGCTGGATCGGTGTTGAGATCGAACAGCTCAACGCCGCCGTTCGTACCGCGCCCAAGGGCGGTACGGCTCGACGCTACGAGAACCGGCGTGCCACGGCCCAGCGTCCACCTGAGGGGCAGCAGCAGAACGAGACAGCCAGTCGCCCCGACGCGGGCATCCCGGTCGCGCCGGAGCGTCCGGGTATCCCCAAGCCGGATCCTCGTGATCCGACGATCGCGGGGGAGCGGCAGTTGCTCCAGGTGATGCTCCAGTACCCCGAGTCGTTGAAGGGCACCGTCTTCGAGCAACTGCGCCCCGGCGACCTTCGCGCGCCGGCGCACCGGTTCATCCTGGATGCTGCGATCAAGGCGGGCGGGCCGTCACGTGTGACGTCCATCGGGGCGTGGAACGAGGCCATCCGCTCGAGCACCGACCCGCAGTTGCACGACGTGCTCACCGAACTCGTCGTGCGCGACCTGCCGACGAAGCTCGACCCGACGACGGGGCGCCCCGACGAGCGCTACGTCGGGGCGCTCATCCAGAACGTGCAGGAGGGCGCGCTCAACGCGGCGATCGCCGACGCTCTGGGCCGCCTGCGCCGTCTGGACCCGGGCGCGAGCGGTTACGCCGACGACTCCCGCGCGGCCAGCGCGAGGCTGTTCGAACTGCAGACCCAGCTCAACCGACTGCGTGAGGCCGGCATGCGCTGAACCGGTGGCAAGGCGATTATGAACGGCTGAGAAACCTTTGCTACAGTTACGGCGCGCCAAACGTTCGGGTGAGAGCCCGGGCCGCTGGGTCAAGCATTCCCCTATAGCTCAATTGGCAGAGCATTCGACTGTTAATCGGAGGGTTCTTGGTTCGAGTCCAAGTGGGGGAGCACAACGAGAAGGGCCGCGAAAGCGGCCCTTTTTCGTTGCCCGTCTCCGGGTCGGTGAACAGGTGCGAACGAGGCCCCCACGATCAGACCGTGGGGGCCTCGTCGAGGGATCGACCTACACCTGTTTGTTGTGTGCGGCGAGGTCGACGCCGGGGGCCCCGACCGTTGCGACACCGGCTGTGACGCCGCTCGCCGGGCCGCCGCCCTGAGCGCTGTCCTCGGCTGCGCGGCCGCGGTTCTGCAGCCACTTCTCAGCGAGCACGGCGACCTTGGAGATCGCGTAGTTGAGCAGGATGTAGATCGTGCCGATGACGATGAGCGTCGGCACGATGTTGGCGAAGATCGTCGAGGCGTTCTTGCCCTTGTAGAGCATCTCGCCGTACTGAACCTGGTAACCCAGCGCCGTGTCCTTGAGGATGACGACGAGCTGGCTGATCAGGGTCGGCAGCATCGCGGTGACAGCCTGGGGGAGCAGGATCGAACGCAGCGTCTGCGAGTCGGTCAGACCGATCGCGACACCCGCCTCGCGCTGGCCCTTGGGCAGCTGGTCGACGCCGGAGCGGATGACCTCGGCGACCACGGAACCGTTGTAGATGACGAGGGCCGTGACGGTCGCGATGAAGGCGTGGATGTCCTCGGCGCCGCCGCGGGTGAGTGCGCCGTAGAGGAACAGCATCATGAGCAGGACGGGGACGGCGCGCCCGAACTCGACGATGACACCCGCGGCCCAGCTCAGGGGCTTGATCTGCGACATGCGAGCCATCGCGAAGATGACACCGAAGATCGTCGCGCCGATCATGCCAGCGAAGGCCGCCTTCAGCGTGCCCACGAGGCCGGGGAGGATGTATTCCTTCCACAGCTCAGGATCCGTGAACGGCTTCCACATGGCGGCCGTGAACTGTCCCTTGTCGTCAAGTCGCTTGTAGACGACCCAGAGGACGGCTGCCAACAGCAGGACACCGACCCCGGTCAGGATCATGTGACGACGGCGGGCCTTGGGGCCCGGCGCGTCGAAGAGAACTCCGGCGCTCATCGCTTCACCGCCAACTTCTTGCCGAGGTGGCCGACGAGGAGTCCGGTCGGCAGGGTCAGGAGGACGAAGGCGATCGCCGAGGCCACGAAGGCCTGGTTGAGCAGACCCGGGTCGTCCTCGGTGACCTTCGCGAGCATTGCCGCCATTTCAGCCACGCCGATGACGACGGCGACCGTCGTGTTCTTCGTGAGGGCGATCAGGGCGTTGCCCAACGGAACAATCGAGCCGCGGAAGGCCTGGGGGAGGATAACCTCGCGCAGCGACTGCCCGAACGTCAGACCGATCGAGCGAGCGGCCTCGGCCTGCCCGAGCGGAATGGTGTTCACACCGGAACGCAGCGCCTCACAGACGTACGACGCGTGGTAGAGCACGAGACCGACGACCGCGAGGCGGAAGTTGTTCGTGTCGAAGAAGTCGGGGCTCTTGCTGTCAGCCAGGTTGATACCCAGCTTTGCCCACAGCACGAGGTTGCACGACAGGATGATGAGCGTCAGCGGCGTGTTGCGGAAGATGTTGACGTACGAGGTGCCCAGGAAACGCAGCATCGGCACCGGCGACATGCGCAGAACGGCGACCAGGGTGCCCACGACGAGGGAACCGATAGCCGCAGCAATCGTCAGCTTGATCGTCATCCACAGCGCGGACAGCAGATCATAATCGCTGAAAAGCGTTGACATGCAATGCCTTTCGGAACGTGCGAGGCGGGTGGGGCTGGTGAAAGTTCACCGGCCCCACCCGCCGCGTCAGATAGATCAGGAGCAGGCTTCGAACGACTTCGGCGGGTTCACCTTGGTGTCGTACTTGAAGTCGGCGCCGAGGTTGGCCTCGACGGCCTTCTTCCACTCGCCGGAGTCGACCATCTTCTTGATCGCGGCGTTGACCTTCTCGCAGGTGGCCTTGTCGCCCTTCTTGAGGCCGACGCCGTACTTCTCCTCGGTGAACGGGTCACCGACGAGCTTGAACTTGCCCTTGTAGGCATCCTGGTTGGCGTAGCCGGCGAGGATCGTGTTGTCCGTCGTCATGGCCTCGATGGCGCCCGAGGCGAGAGCGTCAGCACACTCGGAGTACTTGTCGTACTTCTGGGGCACGAGGTTCGGCTGCTTCTCCTTGAGGTTGTCGACCGACGTCGAACCGGTGACGGAGCAGACCTTCTTGCCCGACAGGTCGGAGACGCTCTTGATCGAGCTGTCCGACTTCACGAGGACCGACTGGCCAGCGATGAAGTATGGGCCGCCGAAGGAGACGACCTTCTTGCGCTTGTCGGTGATCGAGTAGGTCGCGAAGATCATCTTCACGGAGCCGTTCTCGAGCATCTTCTCGCGCTGCTTGGACGGCGTTTCGACGAACTCGATCTTGTCCGCCTCGTAGCCCATTTCCTTGGCGACGTACTTGGCGACGTCGACGTCGAGACCCTTGTAGTCGGAACCGGCCTTGAGGCCGAGACCCGGCTGGTCGAACTTGATGCCGATCTTGACCTTGTCGCCCGGGCCGGAGCTCGACTCGTCGTCACTGCCGCCACAGGCGCTGAGGCCGAGGGCGAGGGACGCGACGCCGACCGTGGCGATTGCGCGCTTCATCATGGATTTCCTCCTGGTAAAAGACCTGACCCGAGGGTCAGTGGGTGAGGATCTTGCCGAGGAAATCCTTGGCGCGATCGGACTTGGGGTTGGTGAAGAACTCTTCGGGCTCAGCCTGCTCGAGGATCTCGCCGTCGGCCATGAAGATGACGCGATCGGCAGCGCGACGGGCGAAGCCCATCTCGTGCGTGACGACGATCATCGTCATGCCCTCCTTGGCCAGCTGCGCCATGACGTCGAGGACCTCGTTGATCATCTCGGGGTCGAGGGCGGAGGTGGGCTCGTCGAAGAGCATGACCTTCGGCTCCATGGCGAGAGAGCGCGCGATGGCCACACGCTGCTGCTGACCGCCGGAGAGCTGGGCCGGGAACTTCTTGGCCTGGTGGTCGACGCCCACGCGCTTGAGCAGTTCCATGGCGCGCGACTCGGCGTCGCCCTTGGACTTCTTGCGCACCTTGATCGGGCCGAGGGTCACGTTGTCGAGAATCGTCTTGTGGGCGAAGAGGTTGAACGACTGGAAGACCATCCCGACGTCGGCGCGCAGCTTCGCGAGGCCCGCTCCCTCGGCGGGAAGCTCCTTGCCGTCGATCTGGATCGTGCCGTTCTCGATCGTCTCGAGGCGGTTGATCGTGCGGCACAGCGTCGACTTACCCGAACCCGACGGGCCGAGGATGACGACGACCTCGCCGCGGTTGATCGTGAGGTTGATGTCCTTCAGGACATGCAGGTCACCGTAGTGCTTGTTGACACCCTCGAGAACGACGAGCGGCTCGCCGCGCTTCGCCCGGATGTCGGACTGCTCGGTGGCAGTGGTGGCTCCAGTCATGGATGTGAGCGTAGTAACGCCTGCACGGATGAGCGCTACCGGATGCTCACCTGTGACCTAATCGGTACAAACACACAAGCATAGGTATGACAGGGTTTTGGAGGTTCGCGGCCACGTGGGCGCTGCACCCGGTGTTGGCTGCGGACTCGTCCTTGGGGGCGAGCGGCTACACTTCCGCGAGTGCCGGGCGCCTGAGCGCCGGGCTCGGGGCGGTAGCTCAGCCGGTCAGAGCAGAGGACTCATAATCCTTGGGTCGTGGGTTCAAGCCCCACCCGCCCTACTCCGAAGTCCAGTTTTCGACCGCGCCCGCCCGCGCGGCGTTCTCGCCTTCGCCGTGCCCCGTGAGGCATGATGGGGCCACAACCGCACAGTTCGAACACCTGAAATCGCATGAGGTCGTTGGGGAAGACGTCCCTCGCGCACACAGGAGGTTCGGATGTCGATGACGTCCTCACGCGTCATGACCCGCGGGGTGGTGTTCGTTCACTCCACCCCAGCGGCGCTGTGCCCGCACATCGAATGGGCCCTGGAGAGCATCTTGGGCCTCGACGTGTCCCTCGAGTGGACCGATCAGCCCGTCGCGCCCGGCCTCGTGCGCACCGAGTTCAGCTGGGCCGGTGACGCCGGTACCGGCGCGCGGCTCGCCAGCGCCCTGCGCGGCTGGGATCACGTGCGCTACGAGGTCACCGAAGAGCCCTCGGCCGGCACGGACGGCTCGCGTTGGTCGCACACGCCCAGCCTGGGCATCCATCACACCTGGACCTCCGCCAGCGGCGACGCCGTCGTCAGCGAGGACCGACTGCGCAGCGCCCTCATGGCGAGCGGCGGCGACCCGCAGGAGTTCCGCGCCGAGATGGCCGAACTGCTCGGCACGGCCTGGGACCAGGAACTGGAGCCCTTCCGGTACGCCGGTGACGGTGCGCCCGTGCGCTGGCTCCACCGCGTCGGCTGACCCCGACGCCCACACACCAAACGGCGGTGCCTTCCTCTGGGGGAGGCACCGCCCTTTCGCGTGCAGTCAGTGAGCGAACGTCACAGCGGAATGTTGCCGTGCTCGCCTCGGCGAGCCGGAGCCTCGGCGAGCGCAGCCACGAGTGCTCCGCGCGTCTTCGTCGGCTCGACGACCTCGTCGACGACACCGATCTCCTGCGCGCGCTCCAAGCCGCCGGCGAGCACTGCGTGCTCCGCTGCCAGTTCCTCCTCGACGCGCGCACGGTCGTCGATCTCGACCTCGGCCAGACGACGGCGGTGCAGGATGCGCACGGCCGCGACGTGACCCATGACGGCCACCTCCGCGCTCGGCCACGCGAACACCTTCGTCGCGCCGAGCGAACGGCTGTTCATCGCGATGTATGCGCCGCCGTACGTCTTGCGCGTCACGAGCGTCACGCGCGGGACCACCGACTCGCCGAACGCGTGCAGCAGCTTCGCGCCGCGACGCACGACACCGTCCCACTCCTGGCCGACGCCCGGCAGGTAACCCGGAACGTCAACGAGGACGACGAGCGGGATGCCGAACGCGTCACACATACGCACGAAGCGGGCCGTCTTCTCGGCGGCGGGGGAGTCGAGGCAGCCACCGAGGCGCATCGGGTTGTTCGCGATGACGCCGACCGTGCGTCCACCGAAACGCCCCAGGGCCGTGACGATGTTCGGCGCCCACTTCGCGTGGAGCTCGATGATCTCGGCCGCGTCGTCGAAGAGGTTGTCGACGAGCGGGTGCACGTCGTAGGCACGCTTCGCGTTCTCGGGGAACGTTTCGCCCAGGTCGCGTTCCTCGGTGCCCGCGACATCGAACTCACGCTGATCGGCCATGAGCGAGGCGAGCAGGCGTCCGCGCTCGAACGCCTCGTCCTCGGTCTCCGTCACGACGTGGACCACACCCGAACGACGCCCGTGCGGCTCCGGGCCACCCAGGCGCGCGGCGTCGACGTTCTCTCCGGTGACGCTGCGCACAACGTCCGGACCGGTGACGAAGATGCGGCCCTTCTCGGCCATGATGACGACGTCCGTGAGGGCCGGGCCGTACGCCGCGCCACCCGCGGCCGCGCCGATGACGACGGAGATCTGCGGGATCTTGCCCGAGGCGCGCGTCATGATGGCGAACACCTCACCCACGGCGTGGAGGCTGACCACGCCCTCCGCGAGGCGGGCGCCACCCGAGTGCCACAGGCCGATGATCGGCGTGCCTTCGGCGAGAGCGATGTCGTACGCCTCGACGATGGCCTTGCAGCCCTCGACGCCCATGGCACCGCCCTGGACGCGAGCGTCGGAGCAGAACACGACGACGGGTGCGCCGTTCGCGCGGCCACGCGCCGAGACGAAGCCCGACTTCTCGACCTCGTTGATGATCTCCACCGTGCCGTCGTCGAGGAAGTTCTCCAGACGCAGGTTCGGGTCGCGCGGGTCGGCGGCAGGCGCCTCCGGCGCAGCGGTGAGGGCGTTCATGAAGCACTCCTGAGGGTTACGGCGACGTTGTGGCCGCCGAAGCCGAATGAGTTGTTGAGAACGGCGACGTCGCCGTCGGGCAGCTTGCGCGCCTCGCCGCGCACGAGGTCGAGGTCGGCGAACGGCTCGTCCACCTCGTCGACGTTGATCGTGGCCGGCACGCGGCGGTGGTGGACGGTGAGCGCCGCGATGAGCGTCTCGAGTGCACCTGCGGCACCGAGGAGGTGGCCCGTCATCGACTTCGTGCCGGTGACCGCGATGCCACCGGCAGCGTCACCGAACGCGCGTCGGATCGCGGTGGCTTCCGCGACGTCGCCGACCGGCGTCGAGGTGGCGTGAGCGTTGATGTGCACGATGTCGGCGGGCGTCAGCCCGGCGCTCGTGATGGCCTCGGTCATGGCGCGAGCGGCACCTGCACCCTCCGGGTCGCCGGCGGTGATGTGGTAGGAGTCAGCGGACATTCCCAGCCCCGCGAACTCGGCGTAGATCGTGGCGCCACGGGCCTTGGCGTGCTCGTACTCCTCGAGCACGACGACAGCCGCGCCCTCGCCGAGCACGAAGCCGTCACGGTCGGGAGCCCACGGACGCGAAGCCGATTCGGGGGAGTCGTTGCGCGTCGACATGGCGCGCGCAGCAGCGAAACCGGCGATCGGCAGCGGGTGCATCGGTGCTTCGCTACCGCCGGCGATGGCCATGTCGGCTCGACCGGAGGCGATCATCTGGGCCGCGAAGCCCATCGACTCCGCACCCGAGGAACACGCGGAAACCGACGTGTGAGCGCCCGCCTTGGCGCCGAACTCCATCGACACGTTGCCGGAGGCAGCGTTCGGCATGAGCATCGGCACAGTGAGGGGGTAGATGCGACGCGCGCCCTTCTCCTTGAGCACGTCGTACTGGTCGAGCAGCGACTGCACGCCGCCGATACCCGTACCGATGGCGGAGGCGAGGCGCTCCGGCTCGACCTCGGGGGAGCCGGCGTCGGCCCACGCCTCACGGGCCGCCACCATGGCGTACTGCGTGAACGGGTCCATGCGCTTGAGCTCGACCTTCGCCAGCGTCGAGGCAGGGCTCTCGGCGAGCGTGGCGGCGAAGGTGACGGGCAGCTCGTACTCGCTGACCCAGCTCTCCTCAAGGGTGCGGGCGCCGCTCTTGCCGGCCAGCAGAGCTTCCCAGGTGGCGGGCGCGGTGGCGCCCAGCGGAGTGGTGGCTCCAAGGCCGGTGATGACGACTCGGCGGTTCTCGCTCATGAGGCGAACTCCTCGGTGCGGGGTGTGACGGAAGCGGGTGGGACGCGGTGGCTCACCGAGCGGGTGAGCCACCGTCGTCCGGCCTGGTGAAGGTTCAGGCCTGGGCGTTCTTGATGTAGTTGACGGCGTCGCCGACGGTGACGAGGTTCTTGACCTCTTCGTCCGGGATGCGCACGCCGAACTTCTCCTCGGCGTTGACGACGATCGTCATCATCGACAGCGAGTCGATGTCGAGGTCGTCGGTGAAGGACTTGTCCGACTGGACCGACGAGGCGTCGATGCCCGTCTCCTCGTTGACGATCTCGGCGAGGCCGGCGAGGATCTCCTGCTCGGAAGCAGCCATGGTGTCTCTCCTTGTGGTTGCTCGATCGGCATTCGATCGAGGTCGGTATCTGACTCACCTCGGGTTACCCGCCGAGGCGCGGGAACTGGTGGGTTACGGAATCTCGATGACCTGCGCGGCGTACGCGAGGCCGGCACCGAAGCCGATCTGCAGCGCGATGTCGCCGCTCTTGGCCTGGCCCTCACGGATCATCCGCTCGGCGGCCAGCGGCACCGACGCCGCGGAGGTGTTGGCCATGTCGACGATGTCGCGGGCGACCTTGACGTGCTCGGGCAGCTTCATCTGCTTGACCATCGCGTCGATGATGCGCGTGTTGGCCTGGTGGGGGATGAACACGTCGATGTCGTCCGGTGTCAGCCCTGCGGCCTCCACGGCCTGCAGTGCAACCGGAGCCATGCTCCACACGGCCCAGCGGAAGACGGACTGGCCGGCCATCGTGATCCTGGGGTCGGCCTGGTGGCCTTCGCCTACCTGACGAATCGACTCCCAGCCGGAGCCGTCGCTGCCCCAGATCGTCGGGCCGATGCCGACGTGGTCGCTCGGGCCGACGACGGCCGTTCCGGCGCCGTCACCGAAGATGAAAGCCGAACCGCGATCGGTGAGGTCGAGAACGTCCGTCAGTTTCTCCGCGCCGATGACGAGCACGTGGCTCGCATCGCCGGAGCGGATCATGTCCGAGGCCAGGCCGATGCCGAAGCAGTAGCCGGCGCACGCCGCGGCGATGTCGATGGCTGCCGGCTTGTCGAGCCCGAGGCGGTCGGCGAGCATCGGTGCAGCTGCGGGGGTGAACAGGTGGTGGGTGACCGAACCGACGAGGACACCGTCGATGAGTGACGGGTCGATGCCGGAGTTCGCGATCGCCTCACGGGCGGCGGCCTCGGCCATGTCGAGCATCGTCTCGTCGGGACGCGCAAAACGGCGGGTCTTGATGCCCGATCGCTCCTGGATCCACTCGTCGGAGGAATCGATCGGACCGACGATCTCGTCGTTCGTCACGAGGCGTTCCGGGCGGTAGGCGCCCACGCCGAGCACGCGGGTGAACTCGGCTCCGGTGCGCTGCGTGATCGTCGCCATCACGCACCTGCCGGGTGCAGGCGGACGAGCGGCTGGCCGGGCGACACCGGGTCCTCGTCCTCGACGAGCCACTCGATGATGCGCCCGCCGTGCGGCGCCACGGCGTTGTAGGCGTCACGTGCGGTGACGACCTGGCCGATCGTCTCGCCGGGGCGGATCGTGTCGCCCTCGGCCAGCGGCGCGCGGGTGATCGTGCCCTTGGCCGGCGCGATGACGAGACGCCAAGCCGGTTCGATGTCGTCCTCGAGCACGCCGTGCTCCCGCACCATGCGGTGCGCATCGTCGAGGTCGTCCGGGGTCTTGACGGCGAGCGTCTCGACGCCGGGCATCGCCCGCTTGGCCAGGCCGACGAGCGTGCCCGCCGGGGGAATCTCGATGAGACCCGTGACGCCCATGGCCTTGAACGTCTCCATCGTGAGATCCCAGCGAACCGGGTTGCTCACCTGGGTGACGAGACGCTTGAGCACCTTCGTGCCGTCGTGGACGACGAGTCCGTCCTTGTTCGACACGAGCGGGATGCGCGGGTCGTGCGTCGAGATGGCGCCGGCAAAGGCAGAGAGGCGGTCCAGCGCGGGCGCCATGTGCTCGGTGTGGAACGCTCCGGCGACCGGCAGCGGCACGACGCGGGCCTTGGCCGGCGGGTCGGCCTTGAGGTCCTCGAGCTGCTCGAGCGTGCCCGCGGCGACGATCTGGCCGGCGCCGTTCATGTTGGCGGGGGTGAGGCCCTTGGCCTGGAGGTGGGCGACGACCTCGCTCTGCTCGCCGCCCATGACGGCGCTCATGCCGGTGGGGGTGACGGCGGCCGCGTCGGCCATTCCGGCGCCGCGCTCACGCACGAACACCATGGCCTGCTCGGCCGTGAGGACGCCCGCGGCGGCAGCTGCGGTGATCTCACCGACGCTGTGGCCCGCACCGGCGCTGACCGAACGGAAGCCCTCGACGGGGTGCTCGAACAGCGCGAGAAGCGAGACGAGCCCGCTCGCGACGATGAGGGGCTGCGCGACGGCCGTGTCTTTGATGGTGGGCGCGTCGGCGTCGGTGCCGTAGTGCACGAGGTCCATACCCGCGCAGGCCGACAGCCAGGTCATGCGGGAGCGGAAATCCGGCAGCTCAAGCCACGGGCGAAGGAAACCGGGGGTCTGGGAGCCCTGTCCAGGGCACACGATCGCAAGCACGGTTCCACTCTGCCCGGCCTGGCCCCTGCACTGCGACCGGGCGGGCGACGAACTTCGCCAGTGTGATTTGTAGGGTTCCTACAAGCCGACGTCCCCGCGGGGGCGTCGTGCGCGGCGCCCGGCCTCGAGGTCGGCGAACATGATCGCGAGCCGCAGAGCGAACGCGTCATGGGTGTCCGTGAGGTCGAGGTCGGTGGCGTCGAGGATGCGTCCGAGCCGGTATCGCACAGTGTTGGCGTGGACGAACAGCTCGCGCGCGGTGCCTTCGAGCGAACCCGTGCGCAGGTACGTGCGGGCCGTGTCGCCCAGTGGCGAACCCACGTCGAGCGTGCCGGTCGCGATGGAGGCCAACGCGCGGCGCGCCTTGTCGTCTCCCGCAACGGCCCTGGCCGCGAGCAGGTCGTCGCTTCGGGTCGGGCGAGGCAGCTGTGGTGCCGCCGGCGCCGCCTCGTAACCGCGGATGGCGTCGCGGGCGGAGCGCCCGGCAGCGTAGAGGTGGGGCACCTTGGGGCCACAGACGACGGGGCCCGGTCCGAAATGATCTGCGAGGGTCGTCGCGGCTTCGATCGGATCCGTCACCGGCCCGATGATCGCGATCATGCGTCGCCCTTCGACCGAGACGAGCACCTCGAGGCCGGCATGACGAGCGGCGCGCCGCAGCGGGTCGACGACGCTCGACTCCCCGCCCGCGGGGCTGGAGCCGACGACCACCGTCACGCCGCGCACCTCGGCCCACCCGAGAGCGTTGACACGCGAGCCGAGGGATTCGTCCGGCTCACCGCGGACGACGGCGTCGACGACGAGGGATTCGAGTCGGGCATCCCACGCGCCGCGTGACTCCGCGGCTCGGGCATAGACGTGCGCGGCCCCGAACGCCACTTCGCGCGCGTATCTCAGAACGGCCTCGCGCACCGTGGCGCGCTCCTCGGCCCGCGCATGCTGCGGCGCTTCCTCCTCGACCACCTCGATGACGGTGCGCAGCAGGTCGAGGGTCTGTTCCAGGGTGATGCGCCGCGCCAGCTCGCGCGGGGCGTTGGCGAAGATGTCGATGGCGTGCGAGTCGTCGACGGAGGGGTCTCGTAGCCAGCCGAGGAAGGAGCGGATGCCGTCCTGCGCGATGACGCCGATCCAGCTGCGATCGTCGGCCGCGAGGTCGGAGAACCATGCGTGACGGCTCTCGACGCGGGCGCTCGCGTGGGTGGCCATGGCCGAACTCGCCCGGTGGATCGCCGTCATCGATGCGTCGGAGACGGGGGAGTGCGCAACCATGCGCCACACCGTACCGTCACGGCCGCCGAGGCCGGGTTCCCCGGTTCGTTCCCTGTTCACTTCCCCGACGCGCCGTGATCACACCGGGGCGGTCTCATGGCCTTCATGAAGCGACGATCCCTCCTGTCACTCACCACCGCCTCGGCGGCGACGTTCGCTCTGGGCGATGCCGCACAGGCCTCCACGACCTCCGGTCATCGACGTCATGGACACGGTGCGCGTTACCGCAAGCCCTACGTTGTCGGACACCGCGGAGCGAGCGGCTACCGCCCCGAGCACACACTCGAGGCCTACCGTCTGGCGGCACGCATGGGTGCCGACATCATCGAACCGGACCTCGTCATCACGAAGGACGGCGTGCTCGTCGTACGTCACGAGCCGGAGATCTCGGGCACGACGGATGTCGCGAAGCGCCCCGAGTTCGCCTCGCGCAAGACGACGAAGTCGCTCGACGGCAAACCGGTCACCGGATGGTTCACGGAGGACTTCACGCTCGCCGAGCTTCGGACGCTGCGCGCGGTGGAGAGATTGCCCGAGCTGCGTCAGCGCAACACGATCTACGACGGGCTGTGGCAGGTGCCGACGTTCGAGGAGGTGCTCAAGCTGCGCCGCGAACTGGAGCGCGAGCTCGGGCGCACGATCGGCGTCTACCCCGAGACGAAGCACTCCACGTACTTTCGCGCGCAGGGCAAGCCACTCGAGGAGAAGCTCGTCCCGCTCATCCGCACCTACGGGCTCGACCGGCCCGGTGCCCCGATCTTCATCCAGTCGTTCGAACTGCAGAACCTGCTCGACCTGCGCACTCGCTTCAAGGTGAAGGCACCACTCGTCTTCCTCACCGACGCGAAGGGCGGCCCCTTCGCCGACCCGAAGAAGCGCTCCTACGCCCACCTGACGTCACCGGCCGGGCTGCGGGAGTGGGCACACCTGCTCGACGGTCTGGGGCCGTCGGTCAAGCAGGTCATCGCCTGGAACGCGGACAACACCCTCGGTGCTCCGACGTCTCTCGTTCGCGATGCCCACGCGGTCGGCCTCCAGGTGTGCCCGTGGACGGTGCGGGCCGAGAACGACTTCCTGCCCGCGGACCTGCGCAATGGAAGCAACCCCGGCGATTTCGGTCAGGTCGTCGACTATCTCGAGAAGCTGTACGCCACCGGCATCGACGGGATCTTCTCGGACATGCCGGACATCGCCGTTCTCGCACGCGAGAGGTACCTCAGCCGGCGTTGACGCGCGTCCGCCTCGGTGCACGAAGGGGCCGGTCACCGCAGTTCAGCGGTGACCGGTCCCTCGCTATCGCTCTGGCGGTGTCGGTCTACGACTCGCCGCCGGCGTTGCCGGAGGTTCCGGCACGCACGTCCAGCAGCTGGTACTTCTCGGCGGCCTGCTTCGGCACGTCCTTGTCGACCTCACCGCGGTCGGCCAGCGACTGCAGTGCGCGCACGGCCATGGACGGACCGTCGATGTGGAAGAAGCGACGAGCCGCAGCGCGGGTGTCGGAGAAACCGAACCCGTCGGCGCCGAGGGAGTGGTACTCGCCCGGCACGTACTGACGGATCTGGTCGTGCACCTGACGCATCGAGTCGGACGTCGCGATGACCGGCCCGGGGGCGTCCTGCAGCTTCTGCGTGACGTACGGGACGCGACGCTCCTCATCCGGGTGGAGGAAGTTGTGCTCGTCGGCCTCGAGACCGTCACGACGCAGCTCGTTCCACGACGTCACCGACCACACGTCGGCGACGACGCCCCAGTCGTCCTTGAGCAGCTCCTGGGCCTCGAGAGCCCACGGCACACCGACGCCCGAAGCGAGCAGCTGCGTGCGCGGAGCGCTTTCGCCGACACCGTCGAACGAGCCGTCCTTGAGCTTGTAGATGCCACGCAGGATGCCCTCGGCGTCCACGTTCTCCGGCTCGGCCGGCTGCACGAGCGGCTCGTTGTAGACCGTGAGGTAGTAGATGACGTTCTCGGCGTTCGGGCCGTACATCTTGTTGAGGCCGTCCTGGACGATGTGCGCGATCTCGTACCCGTAAGCCGGGTCGTAGGCGCGAATCGCCGGGTTGGACGCCGCGAGAAGCAGGCCGTGACCGTCCGCGTGCTGCAGACCCTCACCCGTCAGCGTCGTGCGACCGGCGGTGGCTCCGATGAGAAAGCCGCGAGCCATCTGGTCGGCAGCCGCCCAGATCGAGTCACCCGTGCGCTGGAAACCGAACATCGAGTAGAAGACGTAGACGGGCACCATCGGCACGTCGTTCGTCTCGTACGCCGAGCCGACGGCGGTGAACGCCGCCACCGAACCGGCCTCGTTGATGCCCAGGTGCAGCAGCTGACCCTGCGGCGACTCCTTGTACGCGAGCATGAGCTCGGCGTCGACGGAGCGGTAGTGCTGACCGTGCGGGTTGTAGATCTTCGCCGTCGGGAAGAACGCGTCCATGCCGAACGTGCGCGCCTCGTCGGGGATGATCGGCACGATGTGCTTGCCGAACTCCTTGTCGCGCATGAGTTCCTTGAGGATGCGCACGAAGGCCATCGTCGTGGCCACTTCCTGCTTGCCCGAGCCCTTCTTCGCGATCTTGTAGGCCTCGTCGCCCGGCAGCGTCAGCTCACCGGAGCGGCCCTTACGCGACGGCAGTCCGCCACCGAGCTTGGCGCGGCGTTCCATGAGGTACTGGATCGCCGGGTCGTCCTCACCCGGGTGGTAGTACGGCGGACGGTACGGGTCCTTCTCGAGCTCCTCGTCGCTGATCGGGATGTGCAGCGAGTCGCGGAACATCTTGAGGTCCTCGAGCGTCATCTTCTTCATCTGGTGCGTCGCGTTACGGCCCGCGAAGTGCGTGCCGAGCGAGTAGCCCTTGATGGTGTGCGCGAGGATGACGGTGGGCTGGCCGGTGTGCTCCGTGGCGGCCTTGTAGGCGGCGTACACCTTGCGGTAGTCGTGGCCACCGCGCTTGAGCTTCCACCACAGGTCGTCGTCCGACCAGCTCTCGACCATCTTGCGCGTGCGCGGGTCCTGACCGAAGAAGTGCTCACGCACGAACGCGCCGTCGTTGGCGCGAATGGTCTGGTAGTCGCCGTCACGCGTCTTGTTCATGATGTTGACGAGCGCGCCATCGCGGTCCTGGGCCAGTAGCGGGTCCCACCCGCGGCCCCACAGCACCTTGATGACGTTCCAGCCCGCGCCGCGGAAGAACGCCTCGAGCTCCTGGACGATCTTGCCGTTACCGCGCACCGGACCGTCGAGGCGCTGCAGGTTGCAGTTGACGACGAACGTGAGGTTGTCGAGCTCCTCGTTGGCTGCCCACTGCAGGGCGCCGCGGCTCTCGACCTCGTCCATCTCGCCGTCACCGAGGAAGGCCCACACGTGCTGCTCGGACGTGTCCTTGAGGCCACGGTTGTGCAGGTACTTGTTGACCATGGCCTGGTAGATGGCGTTCATCGGGCCGATGCCCATGGACACCGTCGGGAACTCCCAGAACTCCGGCATGTTGCGCGGGTGTGGGTAGCTGGGCAGACCGGCGGGCTCACCGTCGATGAGGTGGCTCTTCTCCTGACGGAAGCCGTCGAGCTGCTCCTCGCTCAGGCGACCCTCGAGGTACGCGCGCGAGTAGATGCCCGGGGAGGCGTGGCCCTGGATGAAGATCTGGTCGCCGCCGCCCGGGTGGTCCTTGCCGCGGAAGAAGTGGTTGAAGCCGACTTCGTAGAGCGTCGCGGCCGAGGCGTACGTGGAGATGTGGCCGCCGACGCCGATGTCGGGGCGCTGCGCGCGGTGCACCATGACCGCAGCGTTCCAGCGGATCCAGGCGCGGTACTTGCGCTCCATGTCCTCGTCGCCGGGGAACCACGGCTCGGACTCGGGGCCGATCGTGTTGATGTAGTCCGTCGCGGTCAGCGACGGCACGCCGATCTGCTGGCCGCGGGCACGCTCGAGGAGCTTGAGCATGACGTAGCGGGCGCGGTTACGGCCCTGCTCGTCGATGACACCGTCGAGAGAGTCGAGCCATTCCTGGGTCTCCTCCGGATCGACGTCCGGCAACTGGCTCGGGATGCCATTGAGAATCGGGCCGGCTTCATCAAGGGACACGGTGCGTCCTTTCAGTTTCTTCGTCGGCGCTACCTGGCACGCGCCACTGCCCCCATCCTGCCCCCGAAAGGCGCGTCGTGGGAAACCGGGGAGGGCTACTGATCGGTACGAAATCCCTTGCGAGTTGGGCGTGCGACAACTCCGGAAACGGCTCACCACCTTGCAATGTGCGTCGCGACCTTGTGGACTAACCTGAAGGCACCTTCGGGCGAACTGCCCGAGGGAACATCGTCGAGGGGTACGCGCGCATGCGCCCCCGGAGCAAGAAAGAGGACGCACCACGTGAACCAGACCGCAGGGGCACATCCGGCGGCCAAGATCGGTTTTTCCGCTGACGACGTCGTCATGGAGATCGGCTGGGACGACGACGTCGAGGAATCGTGGCGAGATGCGATTGCCGAGATCGTCGGTTCGGAGATCGAGGACGAGGACTACGACGGCAGCGTCGACTCCGTTCTGCTGTGGTTCCGCGACGGTGACGGCGACCTCACCGACGACATCGTCGACTCGCTCGCGACCCTCGAGGAGAAGGGCTTCGTCCTCCTCATCGTTCCCAAGGTCGGCAGCCCCGAGAACGTCGACGCCGCCGACATCCAGGAAGCGGCCACGACGGCCGGCCTCAAGGCCAGCTCGACGTTCAAGGTCGGCGAGGACTGGATCGGCACGAAGCTCGTGCAGGGCGGCACGGCCAAACAGCGCTGATCGCGCACCGACGAAAGGGACGAACCATGACGACAGTGACCGAGGGTTCCAAGGCTCCTGACTTCACGCTCAAGAACCAATTCGGTGAGGACGTGACGCTGTCGCAGATCGTCACCGAGCGGCCCACGCTGATCGTGTTCTACCCCTTCGCCTTCTCGGGCATCTGCACGGGTGAGCTGTGCACCATCCGCGACACGATGCCGAGCTTCGACGACGCCTCCGTGCGCGTGGTCGGCATCAGCTGTGACCCGATGTTCACCCAGCGCGCGTGGGCCGAGGACCAGGGTTACGACTTCTCGCTGCTCTCGGACTTCTGGCCGCACGGCGAGGTTGCGAAGGCGTACGGGGTCTTCGACGAGAACGCCGGATTCGCCATTCGTGGAACGTTCCTCGTCGATGCCGACATGACGGTGCGCTGGTCGCTCGTCAACGGCCCCGGTGAGGCGCGTGACTTCACGGGCGCGCTCGAAGCGCTCTGACGAGCAGGCCCGACGGTGGGGCGGCACGCGACGGGTAGGCTTGCCCTTCGTGCCCGCAGCAACCAACCGGGCTCGGGGCCTCTAGCTCAGCTGGTAGAGCAACGCGTTTACACCGCGTCGGTCGTCGGTTCGATCCCGGCGGGGCCCACATGAACAACTCCACCACGACGCTGGCGCAGGTCACGCGAATTCTCGACGGGTTCTATCCGCCGTCGACCGCTCAGTCGTGGGATGCCGTCGGCCTGGTCACGGGCGACCCGGCGCAGCCGATCGAGCGAGTGCTCTTCGCTGTCGACCCTGCCCTCGAAGTCATCGACGAGGCCGTGAACGGCGGGTACGACCTGCTCGTCACGCACCATCCTCTGCTCATGCGCGGCGTGAAGTCCGTTGCCACGACGAGCGGCAAGGGCCGCGCTGTGACGGCTCTCGTCGTCGGCGATGTCGCGCTGTACGCCGCGCACACGAACGCCGACGTGGCGACGCCCGGCGTCAACGACGCGCTCGCCGTCGCGTGCGGCCTGAGAGGCGTGGAGCCGCTCGTCGAGACCGAGGGCCAGCCGCTCGGCCGGGTCGGCGACCTGGAGTCACCGATGACGCTGCGTGCCTTCTGCGAACGCCTCGCGTCAAAACTGCCGCCCGCTCCTGTGGGCCTGCGGGTTTCGGGTGACCCGGACGCCGAAGTCGCCCGCGTCGCCGTGCTCGGTGGCGCAGGTGACGGTGAGTTCGGCGCCGCCCGTGCGGCCGGAGCCGATGTCTACGTGACGGCGGACCTGCGTCACCACCCCGCCATCGAATCGCGCGAGGAGGACGCGGCCGAGAAGCCGCTCTTCCTCGTCGACGCCGGGCACTGGGCCAGTGAGTGGCTGTGGCTCGAGCACGCGAGTGAACGCCTGCGTGACGCCGTTGCCGCCGAAGGCGCCGACCTCGAGGTGGCCGTCTCGCGCCGCCGCACCGACCCTTGGGACTTCTTGGTCTCGACAAGCGAAGGAGAACAGCAGTGAAGGCAGAACTTCAGCAGCAGTGGAAGCTGCTCGACCTGCAGAAGCTCGACACGCGTCTGGACCAGATCGACCACCGTCTGGCCAACCTGCCGCAGGCCAAGGAGCTCGCCGAGGCGAAGGCCACCGCTGACTCCGCGACGGAGGAGATGGTTCTCGCTCAGACCGCCGTGTCGGACGTCGAACGCGAGATCAGCCGCAGCGAGGCAGACGTCGAGCAGGTGCGTGAGCGTGCTGCGCGCAACCGAAAGCGTCTCGACGCGGGTCAGGGCACGGCGAAGGACCTTCAGGCTCTCCAGCACGAGCTCGACACCCTGGCCCGTCGCCAGAGCGTTCTCGAGGACACCGAACTCGAGATCATGGAGCGTGCCGAGGAACTGCGTGAGCGCCTCGACGGTTTCACCAAGGCCGCCGACGCCGCTGAGGTGAAGGTCAAGGAACTCAAGGACGCGATGGCCGCGGACTCGAAGGTGCTCGACGCGGAGCGGGCCCAGGTCGCGAGCAAGCGCGCCGACATGGCACCCACGATCAACGCCGAACTGCTGGCCGAGTACGACCGCATCCGGGCGCGTAGCGGTGTGGCCGCCGCCGCGCTGCACGGACGTCGCTGCATGGGCTGTGGCCTCGAGCTCAACGCGAGTGACCTCGCCCGGATCAAGGCGGCCTCGGCCGACACGGTCGTCAACTGTGACGAGTGTGGCCGCATTCTCGTGCGCACGGCCGAATCCGACGTCTGACGCACGTCGAAAGGGGCGCCCCCTCGACCCGACCCTGTCTCTGACCGACGCCTCGCGTCGCTGAACAACGCTGACCCCGAAGGGATCTCGCCATGACACGACGCCTCATTGTCGAAGCTGACGGAGGGTCGCGCGGTAATCCTGGTGTTGCCGGATACGGCGCGTTGGTTCGGGACGGCGAGACGCGGGAGGTGCTTGCCGAGCGGGCTGCGCCGCTCGGCAAGGAGTCGAACAACGTCGCCGAGTACACCGGCCTCATCGAGGGGCTTCGGGCCGTACGCGACCACGAACCGTCCGCGGCAGTGACGGTGCGTATGGACAGCAAGCTCGTCGTCGAGCAGATGTCGGGTCGCTGGAAGATCAAGCACGAAGACATGAAGCGTCTCGCCGCCGAAGCGCGCACCATCTCGTCCGAGATCGCCAGTGCCGGCGGGGCCGTCACCTATGAATGGATCCCGCGCGAGAAGAACAAGGCTGCCGACAAGCTGTCGAACGACGGCATGGACGGGGTGACCGTGCGTCGCGACGCGTGGCAGCCCGACGATTCGACGAGTGAGACCGACGATGAGGGCGCGCCTGGCGGAGCAACGAAGGACGAGGCCCCGGGCGGCACGAGCGCACCGGACACGACCGAGCGCGAAGCCGAGACCGTCGCCCCGGTGACGTCGAAACCCGACCTCGGCAAGCCGACCCGCATCGTTCTCGTGCGTCACGGCGTCACCGACTTCACGACGGGCGGAAAGCTCGACGGCCGTGGCGGAGCCGACCCCGCGCTCAACGCGGCCGGTCGCGACCAGGCGGAGCGCGTGGCGCGGGCCGTCGGCGCGCTCGTCCCAGGCGCCGAGACCGTGAGCGTCGTGACGTCGTCGCTCGCGCGGGCCATCGAAACCGGAGCGCCGGTCGCGAGGGCGCTGGGCGTGCAGGCGCAGGTCGACGAGGATTGGGACGAGCAGGCCTTCGGCGAGTGGGACGGCCTCAGCTTCAAGGAGATCCACGCTCGGGACGCCGCCGGGCTGTCGAGTCTGCGCCATGACGCCACGTACAGCGCCCCCGGCGGTGAGACGCGCGCACAGCTCGACGCGCGGATCTCCGACGCGCTCGAGCGCGCCGTGGAGCGCGGGGGAGCGGTCGTCGTCGTGACGCACCGGATCGCCATCATGTCGGTGCTCGCGGCGGTGCTCGGGCTCGACATCGATGCGGCGTGGAGGCTCGCGGCAGCACCGGGCTCGCTCACCGGCATCGAGGTATGGCGCGACGGGAACGCGCAGGTCGCGTTCACCAACGACACGCACCACCTGCGCTGAGCCCCCCGCCATCGTCCACCGGTTGGACATCGAAGCGGGCGAGATAGCGAAGCAGACACTTCTTCATAAGGTTGCGTTATGGAAACAGCCGGGCCCGCCCGGCTTCCCCGACGTACCACGCGCAGTAAACCTGCCCGTGGGAAGGAGAGCATCCGGTGAGTGAGCCCACCCTTCGCCCCGACACCCTCGCTGTCCGAGCAGGCTTGGCCCGCAGCGGCTTCGAGGAGACGGCCGAGGCCATGTACCTCACCTCCGGCTTCGTCTACGACAGCGCCGAAGCCGCCGAGGCCGCTTTCGCCGGGGAGAGCGAGCGGTTCGTCTACAGCCGGTACGGCAACCCGACGACAGCGATGCTCGAACAGCGCCTCGCGGCCCTCGAAGGGGCTGAGGCGTGCTCCGCCACTGCATCGGGCATGTCGGCGGTGTTCACGGCCCTCGCCGCGCTGCTGGGCGCCGGCGACCGCGTCGTCGCCTCGCGGGGGCTCTTCGGCTCGTGCTTCGTCATCCTCGACGAGATCCTGCCGCGGTGGGGCGTCGAGACGGTCTTCGTCGACGGACCTGACCTCGAGCAGTGGCGCAAGGCGCTGGCCGAGCCGACCACCGCCGTGTTCTTCGAATCGCCGAGCAACCCGATGCAGGAGCTCGTCGACATGCGAGCGGTCTGCGACCTCGCGCACGGCGCCGGTGCGCAGGTCGTCGTCGACAACGTCTTCGGAACGCCCGTGTTCAGCAAGCCGCTCGCACACGGCGCCGACATCGTCGTCTACTCGGCCACCAAGCACATCGACGGCCAGGGCCGCGTGCTCGGCGGGGCGATCCTCGGGCCGAAGGAGTTCATCGACGGGCCCGTGCAGAACCTTGTGCGTCACACCGGGCCGACACTCTCGGCGTTCAACGCCTGGGTACTGCTCAAGGGGCTCGAGACGATGCGTCTACGCGTCGAGGCGCAGGCCGCAGCGGCGCTGCGTCTGGCCGAACAGCTCGAAGCACACCCCCGAGTGCGCACCGTGCTCTACCCCTTCCTCCCCTCACATCCCCAGCACGAGCTGGCGAAGCGGCAGATGGGTGGCGGCGGCACGGTCGTGACGTTCGAGATCGACGGCGGCAAGGCCGAGGCCTTCGCCCTGATGAACGCTCTCGAGATCGTCGACATCTCCAACAACCTCGGCGATTCCAAGTCGATGGCCACCCACCCCGCCACAACAACCCATCGCCGCATGGGCGAGGAGGCGCGCGCTGCCATCGGCATCACCGACGGCACGGTGCGCCTGTCCGTGGGCCTCGAGGACGCGGGCGACCTCGCCGCAGATCTCGAGCGAGCCCTCACGGTGGCGTTCGGTCCGAACTGACGCACGCTGTAGCTCAGCGGCTGACGAGCTCGAGCACTCCGGCTGCCGCGAGCGTCGTGACTAGCGTCGCCAGGCCGGTCAGCCGAAGGTGGGTTCCCCACCTGATCCGGACACCGGCACGGTGAAGACGGTCACGCCACAGGAGCGTGGCCACCGAACCCCACCAGGTGATGCCACTCGCCACGTTGACGCCCACGAGGAGCGCGAGCACCCGATCCGTCTCACCGTGGGCGGCGGGCTCGAGCGCGAGGTAGGCCGGAAGGTTGTTCAGCCCGTTCGCGACGAGCGCTCCGGCGGCCGTGAGCGTCCACGCGGGAGCGTCGCCCAACGAACCCAGTGCGGGACGCAGGACCCCGGAACCGTGAACGAGCGCCACGGTGACGAACAGGGCCGATGTGATGGCGAGGCTGCGCCACGGAATCTCGATCTCGGCGAGGGTGCTTCGGCGCCTCATGGCGATGACGGCGACACACAAGAGCGCCGCGACGGATGCAGCCACGGCGGGTTCGACGAGAAGGATCGACACGCACATGCAAGCAACGAGCGTGCTGACTGCGGGAAGCACGCCGTCTTGGGCAGGCTGTGGGGGCGTCGATTCCGCAGGGGCCACCGCGGTGCCGCGCAGTGAGGCCCGCCAGACGACGGCCGCCACGAGAAGTGGCACGAGCGTCGTCGTGAGCGCGACGGGCCACGCCTCCTCCAGGAACCCGAGCGCATTGGGGTGAGGCAGGACGTCCCGGGCGAGCAGGTTCGTCAGGTTCGACACGGGCAGCCAGAGCGAGGCCATGTTCGCGATCCAGAGCGTCGGAAAGGCAAACAATGCGACGGGGCGGTCGAGACGCCGCGCGACCACGACGGCGGCCGTCGTCATGAGAACCGCCGTCGTGTCGAGGCTGAGGAAGGCCGTCACGAGAACTGCCGTCGTCATGAACAGCACCCACACGAGGGCGATCCGCCCGCGGGCGAGGGCCACCACCTTCGTGCCGAACAGGTCGAAGAGGCCAGCGATCGACGCGCACTCCGCCACGACCGTCAGGGCGGCGAGAAAGACGAGAACGCTCGGGACCCGAGCGAGCAGCTCCAGTGCGGCGTCGACGTCCACGCCGGTCAGGCCGTGGCTTCGCGCACGCTCACGTCGAGGATCCACGGCTTCGACGGTGACGTCGCTTCGTGGAGGTCGACGTCGAACGTCTCGGCCAGCTGGGCAGCGAGCGCCTTGGGGGTGCGTGGGTCGCGCGCATCCGTGACGAGGGCTCGGGTCACGAGTCCGCGGGTGTGCTTCGCCATGTGCGTGGCGCCGGGAACGCGGATGTGAACCCAGTGGCGCGCGAGCTCGCCACTCGGGTTCCACGAGGCGGCGTACGTCGAGGATCGACAGTCCACGACGACGCCCTTGCCTGCGGCCTCGCTCAGCGGCGCGTCGAGCACCGAGCGCCAGTGAGCGGCGAGGGCACCGAGCGGAGGAAGGTTGACCCCCATCGACAGGCGGTAGGGCGCGAGGCGGTCTCCGAGACGGACCGCGCCGTAGAGCGCCGAGGAGATGACGACGCGCCGCGTCGCCCGCGCCTTGTCGGCGCCTTCGAGGTCGGACAACCCGAGCGCGTCGTAGAGCACGCCGGTGTAGAGCTGCGCGGCGGGCAACGTCGGAGCATCGAAGAGTCGGGTGTTGCGGGCGATCTCGTCGGCAAGGTTGGGGGAGACCCCGAGCACCTCGGGCGCTTCGTCGCGCGCGCTCACCTCGCTGACCGCTGCGGCGACCTGCTGTCGGGCTTCGGTCAGCTCCGGGAACGACAGCTTCGCGAGGTCGAGGCGCGCGCCACGCCTGCGCGTGGTCTTCGATTCCGACGGCGGCAGGAGGACGATCACGCGGGCCAGCGTAGCCCGATCCTCGCTCGGCGCAGCAGTCGTTCCGGGCCGGACAACGCGCGTGGAGCGTGCCTCTCGTCGACGTGCGCTTGTAGGCTCGGGCCATGCCGAAGACCCGCATCCTCTGGCCGAGCCGTGACACCGGCGGCGACCTCGCTCGCTCCTTCGACGCCCTGCGCGCGGAGTACGAACTGAGCCTCGACTACCCCGAGGCCGCCGTCACGGAGGCCCGCGAGGCGATGGCTGCGGTCCAAATGCCCGAACGCGACGAAACGGCCGTGCCGTTCTTCACGATCGACCCCGTCGGGTCGATGGACCTCGACCAGGCGATGCATCTCGAGGAGGCCGGTGATGGGTTCCGGGTGCGCTACGCCATCGCCGATGTGCCCCTGTACGTGCGTCCCGGCGGTAACCTCGATGCCGAGACCCGCCGTCGCGGCCAGACGATCTACATGCCCGACGTGCGCATCCCGCTGCACCCGGGCCAGTTGAGCGAGGGCGCCGCGAGCCTTTTGCCCGACCAGGTGTGCTCGGCGTTCGTGTGGGACATGACGCTCGACGCCCGCGGTGAGGTCACCGACGCGACGCTCTACCGCGCGCAGGTGCGCAGCGTCGAACGTCTCGACTACCGCGGCGTTCAGGGCGCGGTCGACTCCGGCAGCGACGACCCGCGTCTCGCCCTGCTCAAGCGCATCGGAGAGCTGCGCGCCACGCTCGAACTCGAGCGCGGCGGCGCCTCGCTGCCGATGCCCGACCAGGAAGTCAGCGAGCCCGAGCCCGGCCGGTACGAGGTGCACTTCCGTCCGCCCGTGCCCAGCGAGGAGTGGAACGCGCAGATCTCACTCATGACCGGCATGGTGGCGGCACGCATGATGCTCGACGGCGGCGTCGGCATCCTGCGCACCATGCCGAAGCCCGATCCTCGCGACGTCGAACGCTTCCGCCTCCAGGCCAAGGGCCTCGGGCTCGTGTGGGCGAAGGACGAGACCTACGGCGCATTCCTGCGCCGTCTCGACCGGGACGACCCGCGTCACCTCGCACTCATCCACGAGGCGGTCACGTTGTTCCGCGGGGCGGCCTACACGCCGTTCGACGGCACGACCCCCGAGATCACCGAGCAGGCCGCCGTCGCCGCGCCGTACGCCCACGTGACGGCGCCGCTTCGTCGCCTCGTCGACCGATTCGGGCTCGTCATCTGTGAGGCGCTCGCAAACGGACGAGAGGTGCCCGCCTGGGCCCGCGAGGCACTGCCCGACCTGCCCGAGATCATGCGTTCGAGCGACCAGGTCGCCGGAAAGATCGACCGCGCCTGCGTCGACCGCGTGGAGGCAGCTGCCCTGTCGTCCTCCGTCGGCGAGACATTCGGCGCGCTCGTTGTCGAGGGCCCCGACAAGGAGGGCAAGGGTGGCGGACGTGTGACGGTCCAACTCGTCGACCACGCTGTCGTCGCACCAGCCCGTGCCGCCGAGGGCGCTACCGCGCCGCCCGCAGGGGAGACCTGCACGGTGCGCCTCACGGACGCCGACATCATGGGCGGCAAGCTCACGTTCGAGGTGGTCGAGGCCGCCTCCTGACCGGCGGTAGAGTTGCCCCTCGGATGAGTCGGCCGGGCGGTCGCGTCGAAGATTCGTCTTCGCCGAGGAAAGTCCGGGCTCCGAAGGGCAGGGTGGTGGCTAACGGCCACCCGGGGTGACCCGCGGGACAGTGCCACAGAAAACAGACCGCCGCGCTTCGTGCGCGGTAAGGGTGAAACGGTGGTGTAAGAGACCACCAGCGCTCCAGGTGACTGGAGCGGCTCGGTAAACCCCACCCGGAGCAAGATCGAACAGTGCGCGTCGAAGCTGCCCGCTGAGCGCACGGGTAGATTGCTCGAGCCACGCAGCAATGCGCGGCCTAGATGGATGATCGCCGAAGCGACACCGGTGACGGTGCGCGGAACACAACCCGGCTTACAGGCCGGCTCATCCCACCAGCCCCGGAACGACGCGGTCTGATGCGGTGCTAGCTCGACTCAGTCCGCAAATAGTCCGCAGGGCGCTTGAGCATCGAGTCGACGGCGTCCCTCGTGCGGTCCTCCGTGTTCGGCCACAGCCGCGCATACGTGTTCAGCGTCTCCTCGGCCGACTTGTGCCCGAGGCGGGCCTGCACGACCTTCACGGACTCGCCGTGGTGGATCAGCAGCGAGGCGTAGTGATGCCGCAGCGCGTGGAAGGTGTAGCCCTCGACGCCCGCCACCTTCGTCGCCGCGCTCCATGCCGTCGAGAAGGTGCTGCGACGCAGCATCGCGCCACGCGCACCACGGAACAGCAGATCCTCGGGGCCGACGTCCTGCACCTTGATGTGCTCCGACAGCGTCTCGGCGACGACCTGGGGGAGTGGGATTACCCGGTTCGACGACCTCGTCTTCGTCGGCCCGAACTCCGACGGCTGCCCGTTTCTGAGTACAAGCTGCCGGTCGACGACCACCTCGCGCTTGAGGAAGTTCACGCGATCACGGGTGAGGCCGAACGCCTCACCCTGCCGCATGCCTGTGCCGGCCGCGAGGATCACCAGCGCCTTGAAGTGTTCGGGCATCGCGTCGACGAGCGCGAAGACCTGTTCCACCGTCAGCACGGTCTTGGGATCGACCGCGTCCTCGGCCACCTCTGGCATCTTGACGCCGACGCACGGCGTCCGGGCGACCTCTCGAGCCTCGACGGCCGCCTTGAAGATCGTCGCCACGTAGGAGTACGTCAAGGTCACGGTCGACGGCTTGTAGGTCTCCGAGAGCTCGGCCACCAGGGCCGCGATGTCATCCGAACGGATCGAACGCAGTCGCTTGTCACCGATGCGCGGATAGACCCGCTTCTCGAGGGACACGCGCACCGCGTCAGCCGTCGCCGGTCGGTGATGCACCTGCAGGACACGCCACGCCTCGGCGTACTCCTTGAACGTCATCCTGCCCGCGTTCGGGCTGACGAACTGACCCGTGAGGATCAGCGCCTTGTTCTCATCGAGCCACCGTTGCCCGTCGAGCTTCCGATCGAAGTGTCTCGCGTGCTCCTTGCCGTCCTCGTCGCGAAATCGTGCCCGCCACTTGCCATTCGGGCGCTTGGCGATGCTGCTACTCGTCATCGCTGGGGCCGTCCCCTGTGTCGACGAAGATCACCGGGCTGGACTCGCTGGCCCCCTCGAGCACCTCAGCTGCGGCCGCGTTGGCGAACACCATCTCCGCCTGAACAACATCGACCGCGCCTTGCTCGAGCCAATCTCGCGCTCGGTCTAGGCGCGAACCTAGATATTCGCGACTGTACGCGCTGAAGAGTTCGTCGCGATCTTCCTCTGATAGTCCCCCTCCTCCGTCCAGAACTTGCTGAACGGCTTGGACTGCAAGCTTGAGCTGCGCTCGGGCGACCTCGTAGTCGACCGTCTGGTCCCTTAGTTGCTTGTGGCGTATCCCCAACTCGCCTAGTCGGTCTTCGACCTGCGAGAGAACTGAGACGCGAGGCAACAGGAGGGTTTGCAGGTTGGTGTTCAGGAGGACAGCGATTGTTTCGGCCTCGCTTAAGCGGACCACTCGCTCGCCCCTTTCCATGCGGGCGATGGTGGTCTGGTGGATGCCCTCGTGGCCCTCGTACGTCATCAGACGGGCGAGTCCAGCCTGACTTAGGCCAATGGCTTCCCGTCGCGCTCGCATGTTTTCGGCGAACCAATCGTCGGCAGTCTTCGTCAGCACCCCGCAAGGTTCTCACGACTTGTACTTGACGGACAACACGCCCGCGTGTTTAGGTGGGCGTGTTCGTTACTGAACACGCCAGTGTGTTCAAAGTTCTAGGGAGTCCCCATGGATCCATCGCCCTCCTCGCTCGTCCGAGTCCCGGACGTCGCCGAGATGCTCGGTATCAACGAGTCAGCGGTTCGCTGGCTCGTCTACACGAAGGAACTGCCGCCGTCGACGAAGATCGCCGGCCGCCTCGTCTGGAAGCGAAGCCAGATCGAGAAGTACCTCGACGACAAGTTCGCCGAAGCCGAAGCCAACACCGCCGCCTGACGCGGCACCAACGAAAGGAAGCACCATGAGCACCAAGGAGTGGCCGTCCCACGACCCCGAGGATGACCTGCGCACGATCTCGATCCACCTCGAGCGCACGAAGGACTGGAAGATCGAGGTCTACCGCGTCGAGGACGAGCCGGGCGTTCACATCTGCGTCGAGACGTTTGACGTCTTCGACCTCGAGACGATGACGAAGTTCGGTGCCGCGGTTCTCGGCGCGAACGTCATCGCCGGCACGGTCGAGGAGAAGATCCGATGACCGAGTGGATCCAGGGCAACGCGAGCTACAACCTGCAGGCGAACCCGGCCTCCGAGTACGGCGAGGAAGCGCCGGTCGTGTTCCTCACGCTCACCGACGACACGCACCCGCTGCAGGGGCGGTGCGTCGAGGAGGAGTTGAGCCTCGACGCGGCGAAGGCACTGATCGAGCAGCTGCAGAACTCGGTGGACGCGATGGAGGCTCGCCACAGCTGGACGACGTACGAGGGCAAGGGCGCCAACCTCAAGGTTCACGATCTGATCGCGATCGCCGACGACCCGGAGTTCTCGTTCTACGTCGAGCAGGACGACAGCCGGACGTTCAACCTCACGTTCTCCGAGACCGAACGCCTCGTCGAGCAACTGACAGGTGCGATGCAGCGTTACCGCGAGAACGCCGTCAGCCGGGAGCAGGTGGCCTGTGACTGAACCCCTGAAGACGAAGACGGTCGCCGCCGTGCGGGAACACGACGACGACCTGAGTGGCAATCACCTGGGAGGCAATGCCATGCACGAGACTAACTGGCAACGGGACGCTGAGATCATCCTAGCGGCGCGTGCCGCGTCCGGTCTGCCCTTCACCGCGGACGACCTGCGACAGGACGGGCTCGGTGAACCGGACAAGCCGGCCCGCTGGGGAAATCTGTTTCTCCAGGCGCAGCGCGAGGGCGTCATCGTCAGCGTCGGAGTGCTCAACAGCCGTCGGGCGCAGCGACGCGGATCCCTGTCTCGAGTCTGGGTCGGCACTCATGGCGAGGCGGTCGCCGCCTGATGCCGAGCATCAAGGCCACGGTCCCGGGCTCCGGTCCGGGACTGTGGTGGCGGTCGAAGTGGATGGAGTCGGTCTTCACCGCCGACGACTTGAAGCCTCTCGAGGTGCTTGTCGCCGCCGTCTACGCCGACCACGCCCACGACAAGCGGGTCTCGTGGGTCACCGGTGAGCGCCTTCGACAGCGGACCAAGCTGTCGAAGGACGCCGCGCACCGTGCCCTCAAGGGCCTTGAGACTAAGGGCTATCTCGTGGCGACCGAGCGCAGGCCGAGGCGTCCCACGACGTACGGCCTTGTCATTCCCGAGCACCGCCTTGGTACGCCAGACGTACTAGCCGCTGGTACGGGAGACGTACCAACAGCTCCTCCACTGGTACGGGAGACGGACCAGCTGGTACGGGAGACGTACTCAACTGGTACGGGAGACGTACTCCATCCCAGTACCTATCCCAGTTCTTCATCATATGTGCCCGCGCCGCCCTTCGAGCAGACCGGCGCCACCTCCTCGCACGAGGAGGTCAACAACATGATGACGAAACACGCATGCGACATGGGCTGGATCAACAACGACGACGGCACCGTCAACGTGTGCCCCATCTGCAAGGCCAACAGGAGAGCAGCATGACCTGGACCTCATGCCTCGAGTGTGGCGAGCCCTCGAACGGCCCCCGCTGCGACGAGCACAAGCCCCCGTCCGCCTCCCGGCCTTCCCGCGCCGCTGGGTACGACGCCGCCTGGGATCGCCTCAGCCGCCGAGCGCGCCGCCTACAGCCCTTCTGCAGCGACTGCGGTGCGACCGACGACCTCACCTGTGACCACTCGCCCGAGGCATGGAAGCGAAAGGAACGCGGCCTCGCTATCCGCCTCGAGGACGTCGCCGTGGTGTGCCGCTCATGCAACTCCCGACGCGGCGCAGCACGAACCAGGGGGGAAGGGGCGAACAAAAGTCAAGCGGGAGCCTACGTTAAGTCAGAATGTGAGACACTATTTGAGAACGATTCTCGTCTAGGGGGTGTTGAGGCGTGAGGGCAGGGCCGAAGGGCAACATCGAGGCCGCGCCTCTGGACTTCTCGGACTGGACGACGGCCCGTGCTGAACGCCGCATCAGGTTCGTCGACGAGTACGTCGTCACTCCCAAGGGCGTCGGTGCCCTCGAGCCGATGCGGTTCCGTCCGTGGCAGCGTGAGATCGTCTCTGGCGCGTTCGCTGAGGGCATCCGTACCGCTCTCGTGTCGCTTCCTCGAGCGAACGGTAAGACGGCCCTCGCGGCTGCTCTGGCCGTGGCCGAGTTGTTCGTCGGCCCGCCGTCTGCCGAGGTGCTTGTCGTCGCCTCTGACCAGCGGCAGGCGAACATCGCGCTGCGTATGGCGAAGCGCATGATCGAACTCTCCCCTGAGCTTGCCGAGCGGGCGCAGGTGTTCAGCGACAAGATCGTCGTTCCCCACAATGACGCAACGATGATTGCTCTCCCGGCTGACCCTGGCGCGCTTCACGGCTGGGATCCGTCCCTGTTGATCGTCGACGAGCTGCACGTCGTGTCTGAGGCGGTGTGGGAGGCCGTGACGTCGGTGCAGGGTAAGCGGCCCGAGTCGCTGACGCTGGCTATCAGTACGCCGTCCACGTCCCCCGATTGTGTGATGTGGCGCCTCATCGAGCACGGTCGCCGTGGCGATGACCCGGCGTTCTTCCTGCGGGAGTTTCAGGCGCCGGATGGGTGCGCCACGGATGACGAGGCGGCGTGGGCTGCGGCTAACCCGGCTCTCGATGACTTCCTGAGCCGTGACGGCCTCGCGTCTGCTCGTCGCACGCTGCGAGAGCCGGTGTTCCGTCAGTTGCGTCTCGGCCAGTGGGTGAGCGGTTCGGAGTCGTGGCTGCCGTTCGGTACCTGGGATGCTCTGGCGGACCCGGAGCGGCGCGTGGAGAAGAAGGCTCGCGTGGTCCTCGCGTTCGATGGTTCCGCGTCGGGTGACTCGACGGCGCTCATTGGTTGCACGGTCGGCGATGACCCGCACCTGTTCGTCGAGGGGCTGTGGGAGAACCCCGGCGACCCGCGCTGGCGTGTCCCGCGTTCGGACGTGAGCAACGCCGTCGACGTCGCGTTCCAGAAGTACGAAGTTCTCGAGCTGGCCGCTGACCCTTGGGGTTGGAACTCCGAGATCGAGGCGTGGGCAGCGCGTCACGGTGAGAAGCGGGTGCTGATGTGGAACACGGCAGCCGCGAACCGTATGGCCCCTGCGACCGACCGGCTCTACGCGGCGACGCAGGAGCAGACCGTCACGCACGACGGCAACAAGGATCTGGCGGCGCACGTCGCGCACTGCATCGCTAAGCGAACACCGATGGGTGACCTCGTGAGCAAGGACAAGAAGGGTAGCCCCCGCAAGATCGACGCCGCTGTCGGCGCGATCATCGCGTTCGACCGTGCGTCTTTCCACACCAACAAGCCGACCAAACGAAGGGCAGTTAGTTTCCGATGAACGACACCATGATCAAGACCTTGAACGAGAAGCTGGACTCGACCGTCCCGAAGCTCGCCGAACTCGACGCCTACTGGAATGGGCAGCAGCCCGCCGCGTTCCTGTCCTCCGAGTCGCGTGAGGCGCTGGGCGACCGTCTGCGGCGCGTGTCTGTGAACTTCCCCCGCCTCGCCCTCACGGCCCTGGCGGAACGTCTGGACCTCACCGGTTTCCGTGCGGGCGGTCTGGACGCTGAACCCGACACGGACCTATGGAACGTGTGGCGTCGCTGCGGGATGGAGGAAGCATCGGCGCAGGCTCACGTCGACGCTCTCGCCTACGGCCGTTCGTTCGTCATCGTGTGGGCCGACTCCGCCGGCGCTCCGGTTGTGACGGTCGAGAGTCCGTTGCAGGTGGCTGTGATGCGCGACCCGGCGTCGCGTGAAGTGACGGCTGCGCTCAAGCGGTGGATCGACGGCAGCACGGCGCGGGCGGTCCTGTATGAGCGGGACGCGATCACGGTGCTCGAGCATCCCGGCACGATGGTTGACGCGGCTGCGATGCCTTCGACGGGCTGGACGGTCACTGAGAGGATCCCGAACCCGCTCGGCGTCGTCCCGGTCGTCCCGGTCGTGAACCGTGGTCGTCTGCTCGACGTTGACGGCGTGTCGGAGATGGCCGACATCCTCGACCTGGCGGACGCGCTGAACAAGATCAACCTTGACATGCTCGTGACGTCGGAGTTCTACGCTCGCCCCCGCCGTTGGGCGACGGGCCTCGAGGTTGTCGAGGACGAGGACGGCAACCCGGTGAAGCCGTTCAGCGCCGCTCTCGATGACGTGTGGCAGTCGGAGGCAGCAGACACGAAGTTCGGGCAGTTCGACGCCGCTCGCCTCGATGGGTACGCCGACGCTGCGGCGCTCATCACGCAGCAGATCGGCGCTCTCACGGGCCTTCCGCCGCACTACCTGGGATTGCACGGTGATCAGCCGGCGTCGGCGGACGCGATCCGTTCCGCTGAGGCTTCCCTCGTTGCTCGCGCGTACGCGCTGCACCGCACGTTCGGTACGGCGTGGGCAGCGGTTGCTCGTCTCATGCTCGCCGTCCGTGATGGTGTGGACCCTCGCACGCTGGACGTTGAGCCGATGTGGGCGAACCCGGAGACTCGCACGCCCGCTCAGGCAGCGGACGCGGCCGCGAAGCTCGTAGGCGTCGGTGTGCCGTTGTCGGTCGTCCTGGCCGACACGCTCGGCTTTTCGCCGGAGCAGGTGGAGCGGGTGCGTTCCGCTCGTCGTGGTGACGCTCTCGACGCGGCTGCGGTCGATCTTGGGAAGTTGGCCGCGTCGTGACGTACCGCGAGCAGATTCGTTCGCTGGGTGAGCAGGCGGCCGAGCAGGTCGCTGCGATCTTCGCGTCGTGGCAGGAGGAGCTGATCTCCACCGAGGAAGCCGTCGACCTGTTGGCCGCGTTCATCGCCGGCGCGAACTCGAGGGCCGTCGCCCTGGCCGACCTGTCTCTCGCGGCGACGCTCATGCAGCAGATGGGCGTCCCGGTGGCGACGTTGGGGCTCGTCCCTGACGCGGGGGATGCTGACCGGCTGCACAAGGCGGCACGAACGATCCTCGCCGTCCCTGACGTCACCCTCGAGCGGGTGCAACGCCTCGCACGGGCTGAACCGCTCGGCGCGGCATCTACGGCGTTCAGTGAGGGAGTCAAGAGGTCGCCGCACGTCACTGGGTGGGTGCGTTCGGTGTCCGGCTCCGGGTGCGAACTCTGTACATGGTGGGCGCGTGACGGCCAGGTGTGGCCCGCCGATCATCCGATGCCGACCCACAAGGGCTGCACCTGCAGCCAGATACCAACCGAGAAGGAGACAGCATGACCGACGACCAGATGACCGAGGCCGCCGAGCGCGACATCGAACGTGTCGCAGATGCGACACCTGAGACCGCCCCTGAGGGTGTCACTACTACTGACGCCCTTGAGGACGAGCGCGCCGAGGGCGAGGGATCAGATGATCCCTCCGGCGACGAGACGTTCCCCCGCGAGTACGTCGAGAAGCTGCGGAAGGAGAACGCGGACGCCCGCGTGAAGGCGAAGCGCGCCGACGACCTGGCCGCACGGCTGCACACTGCTCTTGTGGCTGCTACGGGGCGCCTGGCGGACCCGTCCGACCTCCCGTTCGACGATGCCCACCTCGAGGACGAGGACGCGCTGAACGCGGCCGTCGATGCTCTCCTCGCCCGCAAGCCGCACCTTGCTTCACGTCGCCCGGTTGGCTCAATCGGGCAGGGTGCGACGGCTCCTGCCGATAGCGTCAGCCTCGCCGGGATCCTCCGGCAGAACGCACGATGAAAGGAAATCCGATGGCGAAGTTCATCATCAACGAGAACCTGAAGCAGATGAACCAGGCGTACGAAATTGAGGCGGACATGTACCAAGAGGAGAAGGCTCGCACCGTCTTCTACAAGGACGGCAAGGAAGTGTTCGCGATGAACACCGACGCGTGCATCACGATCCGTCGCCAGGAGAGTTGAGAACGATTCTCATATTGTGAGATAGTGAAGGGGACGGGCCTGGCGCTCGTCCCCTTCACTATTGGGCCTGGCGTCCAGCGTGATCGAAACCAGATCCTCACGTACAGGAGCCCCATCATGGCTGAATCCACCACCACCGCCCCCGAGCTGACCCGCGAGCAGGTGCAGACCATCCTCGTGAAGCCCCTCGAGGCTTCTTCGATCTTCCTCGCTGCCGGCCCGCGCATCTTCGACTCGGCGTCGCCCGTTCGCATCCCCAAGCTCGGCGGCCCCGTCTCGCCCGACTGGATCGGGGAGAACGAGCAGATCACCGAGAAGGACGTCGACTTCGACGAGATCCAGCTGCTCCCCTCGACGATGAAGTCGGTCAAGGTCATCACGCGCTACTCGAACGAGCTCGCCCGTCAGTCCGTCGTCTCCCTCGACGCGACGCTGCGCGACCGCCTCGTCACCGACGTCGCCTCGAAGCTCGACACGCAGTTCCTCTCGGCCAGCGGTGACGGCGTGACGACCCCCAAGGGTCTGTTCGCCTACAGCGGCGTGCAGAACGTAGCCGTAGGCGGCAAGATCACCCTCGACGCGCTGCTCGACGCCTGGGGCAAGGCGCTCAGCGCGAACGTGAACATGGCCGCGCTCAAGTGGGTCATGACGCCGCGCGAGTTCGTCACCCTCCGCAAGCTCAAGGACGGCGACGGCCGCTACATGCTCACCCCGGACCCGACGCAGGACGGCGTGTTCCGCCTGTTCGGTGCCCCCGTCGTCGTCTCCGGTCGCGTGCCGGACACGGGCGGCTCGTCGTCCACGGGCCGTGCTGCGCTCGTCGACTTCTCGCAGATCGCCGTTGCCCGCGACGTCGCGCCGAGCGTGAAGATCCTCACCGAGCGTTACGCCGACTTCGACCAGCAGGCGATCCGTGTTGTTGCCCGCTACGACGCGGCGCCGCTGAACCCGGCCGCGATCGTCACGCTCACGGGCATCACGCCGGCCTGATGGTCACCGGCCAGGACGTAGCCGACTTCCTCGGCCAGGGCGACGACGAACAGTTCGTTGCCCTGGCCGGGCAGTCCGTCACGATCGTTACCGCAATGGCCCGCGCTTACACGCGAGACGCAGGGTTCACCGGGGCGGTTCCGAACGACGAGATCGCAGCCGTCATCACGACGGCCACGGCCCGTCTCGTCGCGAACCCGGAGCAGTTGCGCGTCACGGTCGGCGGCGTGCAGACGGACGGGTTTCAGGGATGGACCCTGGCCGAACTGTTCGTGCTCAACCGTTACCGGCGGCGCATCCGATGATCTTCCACACGAAGGTCACGACGAAGGTCCCCGGTGGCCCATCGGGCGAGTATGACGACTTCGGCAACGAGATCGTGTCTCCGCCGAAGACGGTGGCGTTCCGGGGCGAGCTGCGGCCCCTGTCTGGCGCTGAGACGGACAACGGCGCGCGGGATATGGTCATCACCCGTTTCAGGCTGTTCTACCCGCGTCGCATTGCGTTCACTGCCACCAGCACCGTCCTCGTCTCCGGCCTCGAGTACAAGGTCGTTGGTGAGCCCGAGCCGCACAGCATCGGCGGACGGCTCCACCATCACGAGGTGCTCCTAGAACGCGTCACGGGGTAGTCGTCGCCAACCTCCGTGACACGACGGCGAGGGCTTTGGTTGAGCTTTGCCTCTCGCCGTGAACCGCCCCCCGGTCTTCATCTGCTTCTACGGGGGGCGGTTCGCTGTCCGCAAATAGTCCGCAAAAGGTCTGACAACACCCCGAAGTCGGCAGTAACCGCCAACTAGGGGAGTGGCTCAACTAGCCCGGAACGACGCACCAAACAGCGATAAGCAATCAGCGGCAACAATCGACCAAAACAGGTCCGGCACAACCCGGCTTACAGGCCGGCTCATCCCACCATCTCCCCGCAGCGCACTGTCGAACTGTCGGTGACTTCCTTGCAGAACCGCCTGGTCGGCGCGCATGCGGCACACTTCGTGGGTGGAGAGACGGACGCAGGGCGTGTTGGCCGGCCAGGTGGCGAGCTGGCTGGGCGACGCCTTC
Source organism: Dermacoccus sp. Tok2021 (assembly GCF_019895135.1). Taxonomy (NCBI): domain Bacteria; kingdom Bacillati; phylum Actinomycetota; class Actinomycetes; order Micrococcales; family Dermacoccaceae; genus Dermacoccus; species Dermacoccus sp. Tok2021. Next base: position 46,867 of record NZ_JAGTHU010000014.1, on the reverse strand, counting down.
CAGGTGGTCGCGTTGCCGGTAGCCATCGTCCTCGCCCACGGAAGTGCGGGCCAGATGGCCGCCGCCATCACGGCCACCACCGTCGCACGCTTGGTGTTCACGCTCTTCGGCGGAGTGTGGGCCGACCGGGTGCAGCCGCGGCTCATCATGGCTCTCACCGACGTCGTGAGGGCCATCTCGGCGGCGGTGCTCGCCGCGGCCTTTGCTTTCGGCGCCTGGTCGACGCCGCTCGTCATCGTGTGCGCCTTCGTCAGTGCAGCGGCGGGCGCCTTCTTCGGGCCAGCCTTCATGACGTGGCGACGAGCCGTCATTCCCGCCGATCAGCGTCAACGCACGAACGGCACGCTGACCAGCCTGCGTCAGCTCATGCTCATGCTCGGACCCGTGACAGGCGGCGCGGCCGTGGGATTCGCCGGGCCGGCCTTCGGGTTCACCCTCAACGCTGTGACGTTCGTGGTCTCCCTCTCCGCGGTGCTGGCCTGGGCGCGCCCGGTCGACATCGTGCGGACGGAAGGATCCGAGGCGTTCACAGCGCAGCTCGTGGCGGGCTGGCGCGCCGTGCGCTCGCGCTCTTGGCTGCTCTGGGGCCTGTTGGCCGCGGGTTTCTACCACATCGGCAACGGCGCGGTGCTCGTGCTCGCCCCGCTGCTCGTCGCGTCGGAACTCGGGGGCGCACACGCCGTCGGCATCGTCGCTGCTGCCGAGGGGCTCGGCGGTTTTCTCGGCGCTGCGCTCGGGGCGCGCATTCATCTCAAACGTCCGCTGTTCACCGGCTGGGCACCGCTCATCCTCATGCCGCTGTGGGCGTTCAGTTTCGCGGTGTTCCACTCGGTATGGCCTATCGCGGTACTCGCTGCCATCGGCTACGCGGGACTGCTGTTCTACGACGTGCACTGGGAAACGGCGATCCAGCATGCCGTGCCGGGTGAGCTCCAAGGCCGCGTGCACTCGTGGGACATCCTCATGTCCTTCGTCGCGCTGCCGCTCGGCTCGATGCTGGCGGCGCCCCTGGCGGCAGCCTACGGAGCTCGTCCGGTCATCGCCGTGGGAGCGTGCTTCCTGCTCGTCGCGTCCGTCGTACCTCTCTTCATCCGCAGCATGCGGACCTTCGAGGTGCCGAGCAGCGCGGAGAGCAAGGCTCCTGCCGGGTGAGCACCGGGTCAGACAGCGTCAGTAGGTTCGCTCGGCGAGTTGAACAACAGCTGCCCCCGCCCGAATCGTCTCGGGTGGGGGCAGCACAGCGTCAGGGCCAGGTCACCAGCTCGTGTGACGCGGGCGCCCCTCGTCGTAGCCGGACGCGCTCTGAACACCGATGCGAGCCTTCGCGCGGAACTCCTCGATGTTCTTGGCGCCCGCGTACGTGAACGAACTGCGCACGCCCGCGATGATCGAGTCGAGAAGATCCTCGACTCCGGGTCGCTGATCGTCGAGGTACATACGCGAGCTCGAGATGCCCTCCTCGAACAGGGCCGAACGAGCACGGTCGAACGCACCCTGGGCGGACGTGCGGTTGCGCACCGCACGGGCCGAGGCCATGCCGAACGACTCCTTGTAGAGGCGCCCGTCGGCGTCCCGGTTGAGGTCGCCGGGAGACTCCCAAGTGCCGGCGAACCAGGAACCGATCATGACGGACGCGCCGCCGGCGGCCAGCGCGAGCGCGACGTCACGCGGGTACTTCACGCCGCCGTCGGCCCACACGTGAGCGCCGAGTTCACGGGCTGCTGCGGCGCACTCGAGCACCGCGGAGAACTGGGGACGGCCCACGCCGGTCATCATGCGCGTCGTGCACATGGCGCCCGGCCCGACGCCCACCTTGATGATGTCGGCGCCTGCCTCGACGAGGTCACGCGCGCCGTCAGCCGTCACGACGTTGCCCGCCGCGATCGGTACGCGACGCCCGTTCGCGGCCTCGAACTCGTCACGCACGCGACGCACCGTGCCGAGCGCCTCGATCATCTTCTCCTGGTGACCGTGCGCGGTGTCCACGACGAGCACGTCGGCGTGGGACTCCAGCATCGTGCGGGCCTTCGTCTCGACGTCACCGTTGATGCCGATGGCCACACCGATGGCGAGGCGCCCCTGTGGGTCGAGAGCCGGGGAGTAGATCGTCGAACGCAGAATGCCCCGTTTGGTGAGCACACCGACGAGCGCGTCGTTCTCCACGACGACCGCGAGATCGCGGTGTTCGCGTTCGAGCAGATCGAATGTGTCCTGCAGGTCGCCGCCCGCCTCGACGACCGTGATGTCCTTCGACATGACGTCGGCGATGACGGAGAACCGGTCGACCTCGAGGCAGTGCTTCTCGCTCACGAGGCCGAGCGGCGTGTTCTCGTCGTCGACGACGACAGCCATGCGGTGAGCACGCTTGCCGAGCAGGGCGAGGACGTCGGAGACCGGAGCGGTGGGGGCGATCGTCACCGGCGTCTCGTAGACCGTGTGGCTCGCCTTGACGTCCCGGATCGTTTCCTGGACGGCGGCGATCGGAATGTCCTGGGGAAGGACGGCGATGCCGCCGCGGCGCGCGATCGTCTCCGCCATGCGTCGGCCGGAGATCGCGGTCATGTTGGCCACGACGAGCGGGATCGTGGTGCCCACGCCGTCGGGCGTCGTGAGGTCGACGTCGAGGCGGCTCGTCACGTGCGAGCGCGACGGCACCATGAAGACGTCGTTGTACGTGAGGTCGTACGGGGGCTGATCGGTGATGAAGTCCACGTCCGTCAGCCTATCCGCAGCCACCGACAACACCCTGGAGACGTTGGGGTCCAGGCGAATCGGCATCCGCTTCGCGCGAAGGTCGAGCCCTCCTTCCCACACCGCGGCGTGTGTGCCTACCGTGAGGGGCATGAAGCTCACGCACCACGGACATTCCTGCATCGAACTCTCCGTCGCCGACGCGACCGTCCTGTTCGACCCGGGCACGTTCAGCTCCTTCGACGACGTTGCGGGCCTCGACGCGATCGTCGTGACGCACCAACACCCGGATCACCTCGACCCCGACCGCCTCGACGCCCTGCGCGAGGCCAACCCCGACGCCGCGTGGTTCGCCGACCCACAGACCGCCGAGCAGCTGCGCGACAAAGGCCTCGACGTCACGGCGACGAAGGCGGGGGAGACCTTCTCCGTCAAGGGCGCGCGTTTCGAAGGCGTCGGTGCGACGCACGCCGAGATCCACCCGTACATCGAGCGGATCAGCAATGTCGGCATCGTGGCGAGCGGCGACGGGGAGCCGCGCCTGTTCCACCCCGGCGACTCCCTCGAGGGGCGCCCCGAGAACGTCGACTATCTCTGTCTTCCCCTGGTGGCGCCGTGGTCCGCCGTGCGCGAGACGATTGCGTTCGTGCGAGCCGTCGAGCCGAAGCACGTCATTCCGATCCACGACAAGGTGGCGGCGGACCGAGCACGCGGCATCTACCTGGGGCACGTGCGCGACTACGGTCTCGACGGTGGCGTCGATGTCATCGAGGTTCCCGAGGGAGAGAGCGCCGCGCTCTCCTGAACGGAGCGGCCGCCCGGCGTGGACGTTTCGAGGGGGTCGCCGTGAGCCGATAGCCTGACTCACATGACGCTCACGGTGACCCCCTGCCACGACCGCGACGAGTGGGACGATCTCGTCAACTCCTCCGGCGGACACCCCCTGCAGCTGTGGGGATGGGGCGAGTTGAAGTCGCAGTACGAGTGGAGTGCCGACCGGGTCGTCGTGCGTGACGGCGCACGGATCGTCGGCTCCGCGCAGGTGCTGCTTCGCACGCTGCCCCAGCCGTTCAAGTCACTCGCGTACGTCCCGCGTGGCCCGCAGGCCCAAGAGGCCGACCGTGGCCGCGTCGTCGAGGCACTCGCCGACTACGTCAAGCGCACCCACGGGCCGATCGGCATCACGATCGAACCCGATTGGGAGGCCCCCTTCTCCCCGCTGGAGAAGGGCGTTTCGGACGAAGACCTCGCCGAGAGGATTGCGGCACCGTCCTCGGACTGGCTGGCCGATGTCGAAGCTGCGGGCTACAAGCGCAGCGAGAACACGGGGCTCATCCCGCGCACTCTCATCGTGGACGTGACGCGCGACGAGGACACCATCATGAAGGAGCTGTCGAGCTCCACCCGCCAGAACGTGCGCAAGTCGTTCAAGGCCGAGAACGTGCGCTTCGGCCTCGTCACCGAGCAGTCCGACCTCGACCAGGTGCTGGCCATCAACAAGGAGACCGCGAAGCGCGCCAACTTCGCCGTCCACTCCGACCTCTACCACGAGCAGATCCGCGATTTCATGGGGCCGGCTTCGCAGCTCATCGCGGCCTGGGAGGGTGACGAGGTTGTCGCCTTCGTCTGGCTCGTTGTCTCGGGCAAGACGGCGTTCGAGCTCTACGGCGGCGTCAACCCGCGCGGTATGAAGCTGCGCCTCAACTACGGCCTCAAGTTCTGGGCGATGAAGCACGTCAAGGAACAGGGCGTCGAGCGCTACGACTTCAACGGGCTGCTCAACGACGGTATCTCCGACTTCAAGCGTCAGTTCGCCAAGCACGAGGACATGCTCGTCGGCACCTACGACAAGGCTCTCTCGCCGCTCTTCCCCGTCTTCGCGACGGCGCTTCCGGTGGTCCGCTCGACCCTCAAGCGCGGCGTTCCCGCCGCGAAGAAAACGGTCGCCAATCTCAAGAGCGACCCCAAGGCCGCCCTCGTCGCAGCCGCGTCGGGCGCGCGGGCGAAGGCCTCGGAGGCCAAGGCCAAGCGTTCTGAGGGTGCGTGGACGAAGCTCGACTGAGTCGAGTCAGCGGCCCTCGGGCGTACAGATGCAGTGACGGTTGCCGTCGGCGTCCTCGACGACCCAGTACGCAGGTGCCGCGGCATCGCTGACGAGGCGCCCGCCGGCGTCGAGGACGGCCGCGAGACGCTGTTCCGCAGCGTCGGCCGCGACCCATACGTCGATGTGCCAGCGCTGCTCGACCTCGGACGGCGGAAGCTGGGGGCCGCCCTCGTCCTCGTCCGGGTTCTGCCACCACACCGTCGGAACCTGACCTGTGGAGTCCACCGGCTCGCCGTTCTTCAGTGACGAGCCGAGCAGCGCCGCGTAGAACGGGCCGAGGTCATCGTGACGGCGCGTGTCCAAACCAAGGTCGGGCTGGGTGAGACCCGCGACGTCAGCCTCGACGCCGAGATCGCGTGCGTGGTCGCCGACGGTCTTCGCCAGAGCCAGATCGCGACTCGTGAGCCCGCCGACGTCGTGGCTGACGAGCGACACCACGACATCGGTGTACGTGAGCGTGATGTCGGGGTGGTGATCCATCTCCTCCGCGGACGCACCGATGCGATCGACGAGGGCGAGGCCCGTGGCGAAGTCCTTCGTCGCGTAGCGCGCCTTGAGGGAACCCATGATCTGCGCCCAGCCGGCCGGGGCAGTCTCACGGACCTCGGCGGCGCTGAGCTTCTTCTTCGGGTCGGTCATCGTCGTGTCCTCTCGGTCGGTTTCGACACAACCTGCTTCCTTGAGACTAGGCCGACAGTGCCTCTGCCGACACCCGTCGGCCCGGTTCAACTCTTCTTCGGAACCCTGTTCTTCGGCAGGCCCTCGCGCAGCAACGGCCCGACGCGGTAGGGGATGACTCGACGCAGGTACACGCTCGTGCGGGTCCGAGTGACACCCGGACACAGGCGCACATCCTCACTCACCCGGTAGAGGTCGTCCGGGTCGCGTGCGACAACGCGCACGAGGAGGTCGGTCTCGCCTGCGGGCGCGAAGCACTCGAGCACCTCGGGTACCCGGGAGAGGGCGGCGATCGCACCGTCGATGTCGTGCTGGTCGAGCTCGACAGCAACCATGGCGCTGAGCGGACGCCCGAGCCTGGCGGGATCGACGCGGGCGCTGTTGAGGCGCAGGACGCCGGCCTCGCGGAAGCGTTCGAGACGCGCGTGCACCGTGCCGCGGGCCAGTCCGCACCGCTGCGCGAGGGCCATCGTCGTCATCCGGGGATCCTCGTCCAGAGCGAGCAACAGTGCGCGGTCGGTGTCGTCGAACTGGACGTCGGGGTGCTGCTCGCGAACGTCCTTGGCCGGTTCCATGGGCATCTTCCTGATCATGATGGGCGGTATGAGCAGAGCATACCCGTACGCTTTGAACAGAATGATCAATCAAGAATGGGGTTGTTGCGCACCCTGCGCGGTGTGGTGTTGAGTACTTCTCAACGAGCTTCGCGGGCCACCACCCCGGCAGTCGAAGCGGGCACGGTGGCAGAACTCACGAGGTGACGTCATCGATGCGGGCCGCACCCCGGCCACGCACGCCGAACGGACGAGAAGGCCGGAATCCCGAGATGATCGGGAATCCGGCCTTCTGTCATGTCACGCCCGCGAGGGCGCAGCGGTCAGTTGGTGTGCGCCTCGTGCGCGAGACGCGCGGCGCCGACGATGCCCGCGGCGTTCTGCAGCCTCGCGGGCACGATCTCCGTGCGGATCTCGAGCAGGGGCAAGAACTTGTCCGCCTTCTTCGACACCCCGCCACCGACGACGAGGAGGTCGGGCCACAGGAGGTTCTCGAGCGTCGTGTAGTACTTCGTGAGGCGCTTGGCCCACTTCTCGTAGCTGAGCTCCTCGCGCTCCTTCGCCGAGTGCGCCGCCTTCTTCTCGGCGTCCTTGCCGTCGATCTCGAGGTGACCGAACTCGGAGTTGGGCACCAACTGCCCGTCGTTGATGACGGCCGAACCGATGCCGGTGCCGAGCGTCGTCACGACGACGAGCCCGTCACGATCCTTGGCGGCGCCGTAGTGGATCTCCGCGTAACCCGCGGCATCCGCGTCGTTGACGACGGTGACGCGGCGGCCGAGGCGCGCCGCGATGAGCTCCTCGGCGTTCGTGTCGATCCACGCCGGGTCGATGTTCGCCGCCGTGCGCACGACGCCGTGCTGGACGACGCCCGGGATCGTCACCCCGATCGGTTCGTCACCGACGAGGTCGGAGAAGTGCTCGACGATCTCGGCGATGACATCCGCGACGGCACCGGGCGTAGCGCCTTCGGGGGTGTCGATCCGGAGGCGGTCGGCGACGAACTCGCCCGTGTCGAGGTCGACGGGAGCGCCTTTGATGCCGGTACCGCCCACGTCGATGCCCAGGGGGTAGGACTTCTTCGTCATGCTCTCTCCTCGTCGCGGCCCGGTGCGGGCTCGCGGGGGTCGATGAAGTATTCCGGTCAGACTAGTGCCGGTTCACCGGGACGCTGCAACCCGCGCGCCGTCGGGAACGAGCGTCAGGCCTCGGTGCTCGTGAGGATCTCGTAGCCGTCCTCGGTGATGACGACGGTGTTCTCGAACTGTGCGGAGCGGGAGCCGTCACGGCTCACGACGGTCCACCCGTCGCTCCACACTGCTGCGGCGTCGCCGGAGCCCAGGTTGAGCATCGGCTCGACGGTGAACACCATGCCCACCTCGATGACGTCGTCGTGGTGAGGTGCCGCGTCGTAGTGCGGAATGATGAGCCCGTTGTGGAACTCGGTGCCGATGCCGTGGCCGGTGTAGTCGCGCACGACGCCGTACCCGAAGCGCTTGGCGTACTGCTCGATGACGCGGCCGATGACGTTGACCTGGCGTCCCGGCTTGGCGGCCTTGATGCCGCGCATCATGGCTTCCTTCGTCCGCTCGGCGAGCAGCCGTGATTCCTCGTCGACGTCGCCGCAGAGGTAGGTGGCGCAGTTGTCGCCGTGTACGCCGTCCTTGTAGGCCGTGACGTCGAGCTTCACGAGATCTCCGTCCTCCAGAACCGTGGAGTCGGGGATGCCGTGGCAGATGACCTCGTTGACGCTCGTGCACAACGACTTGGGGAATCCGAGGTAGTCGAGGGTCGAGGGGTAGGCGCCGTGATCGCACATGTACTCGTGGGCGATGCGGTCGAGTTCGTCGGTCGTGACACCGGGGGCGACGGCCTTGCCGGCCTCCTCCATGGCGCCGGCGGCGATGCGTCCGGCCACGCGGATGCGCTCGATCGTCTCCGCGTCCTTGACGTAACGCTCGTGACCTTCGCGGGCCTCGCTGCGCCCGACGTACTCGGGGCGCGCGATGGATGAGGGGACGGAGCGCTTCGGGCCGATGTGTCCAGGGGTGATCTTCGCGCGCGTACTCGTCATAGGGTGAGTCTAGAGGTCGGGTCACACGCGACTCGACGAGCCAACGAGGCGCGCACGCGCCAGTGGAGGTGAGCCGCATGGCCTACTGGTACAACGTCGACACGAACTCCGTTGAGCAGGGCGGCGAGACGAACTCGAAGTCCTACCTGCTCGGCCCGTACGCCACCGAGGCGGAGGCTCGCAACGCTCTCGACACGGCCCACGCCAAGAGTGAGAAGTGGGACGAGGAAGACCGCGAGTTCGAGGGCGACAACTGACCCGCCCCATCGCGAACCGCAACGGCACCCACCGCGTCCGGTGGGTGCCGTTGCGCGTGGGCGAGGGTGCACGCGGGATAGATAGGTCATCGAAGTACGATGCTCGACGGGTCGTCGGCGCTTTGCGGGAGGAGGCGAGATGAGCGCGGAACTCGGATTCGATCTGCGCCGCCTTGCTGTACCCGCCTACGGCCCGTCGCTGTTGTTCGGAGCGGCCGAGGGGGCACTGCTGCCGATCATTCCGGCCGAAGCCACGAGCAGGGGAGCGGGCGTGGCGCTCGCAGCCTTCATCGCGATGCTCTTCGGGCTGGGCTCCTTCGTGTCGAACATCCCCGCTTCCGGGCTCACCGATCGCTTCGGGGAGCGCCGAGCCCTCGTGTTCGCCGGTCTGGTGGCGGCCCTCGGATGCGTCCTCGCCATGCTGCCGAGTCTCGTGAGCCTCATCGCCGGCGTCTTCGTCATCGGCATGGCATCGGCGGTCTTTCTCCTCGCACGCCAGAAGTACCTCACCGAAGCCGTACCGATCACCCACCGCGCGCGAGCCCTGTCGCTCCTCGGCGGCGTCATGCGCATCGGCTTCTTCATCGGCCCCCTCATCGGAGCCGCGCTCATCGGCATTTTCGGGGTGCCGGCCGCGTGGATTCTGGCCATCGCCTGCCTCCTCCTCGCGGGATGGTGTGCCACCCGCATGGAGGACCTACCCGGTGCTCTTGATGCCGGCGGCGCCACTCCGGCGCGCGTCACGCCGCGAGACGTGCTGCGCACCCACCTGCCGGTTTTCGCAACGGTCGGGCTCGGGGTCCTGCTCGTGCAGGCGGTGCGTGGCTCGCGCCAGGTCGTCATCCCGCTGTGGTCGGCGCACGTCGGCCTCGACGAGCAGACGACGAGCCTCGTCTACGCCATCTCGGCCGGCATCGACATGCTCGTGTTCTATCCGGCCGGACGCGTCATGGACCTACGCGGACGGCGTGCGGTGGCCGTGCCGTCGATGCTGCTCATGGCCGCGGCACTTGCTGTCATGCCGTTCACCCACACGGCCGCGACAGTGCTCGCGGTCAGCTGCGTCCTCGGGTTCGGCAACGGAATCGGCTCGGGCCTCGTCATGACGCTGGGGGCCGACTTCTCACCGGATGTCGGGCGCGCGGCGTTCCTCGGCATCTGGCGCCAACTGAGCGACACCGGCAACACGCTCGGACCGCTCACGCTCTCGGGTGTGACGGCCCTCGTGGGCCTGGCGCCGGCGGTGGCCGTCAACGCACTTCTCGGCTTGGCGGCTGCGGGGGTACTTGCGTACTGGCCGGCGCGCCTCGTGCGCGAAGGGTGGGGGCCGCACGGCCGGCCGCAGGACGACACCGAGAGCGCGACCCGCGGTTCGTGACGGCCGGTAGGTCGGGGACGCGACACGCAGTGGCAGAACACGGCGCCACTCACCTCACGAGGTGAGTGGCGCCGTGGTGCGGAATTCAGTTCTCGAAACTGTGCTCAGTGGCGGGAAAAGCACCCGAGGAGACGTCCTCATGGTAGGCGCGAGCGGCGTCGAGCAAAACGGTGCGGACATCGGCGAACTTCTTGGCAAAGCGCGGGTAGCGACCGTCGCGCAAACCGGCGAAGTCCTGCCACACGAGCACCTGCCCGTCGCAGTCCGGGCCCGCGCCGATGCCGATCGTCGGGACCCGAAGCGCCTCCGTCACGGCTTTGGCCGCCGGGGCGGGCACCATCTCCATGAGGACGCAGAACGCGCCCGCCCGCTCGAGGGTCTTGGCTTCCTCTACGAGTCGTGCGGCAGCGTCACCGCGACCCTGCACGCGGTAACCGCCGAGAGCGTGCTCGCTTTGCGGAGTGAATCCGATGTGCGCCACGACCGGAATACCGTTCTTCGCCAGGTGCTCGACGGTGGGGGCCATGTGGGCGCCGCCCTCGAGCTTGACCGCGTGCGCGCGTCCCTCCTTCATGAGGCGAGCGGCGCTCGCGAAGGCCTGGGCAGGCGATTCCTGGTAGCTGCCGAACGGCAGGTCGGCGACGACGAGGGCATGCTTGGCGGCGCCGGCGACGGCGCGCACGAGCGGGATCATCTCGTCGAGCGTGATGGGCAGCGTCGTCTCGTAGCCGTAGACGTTGTTTCCGGCCGAGTCGCCGATGAGGAGGGTCTCGATGCCCGCTTCGTCGAAGATCTCGGCGGTGTACATGTCGTAGGACGTCAGCATCGTGAAGCGCTCGCCGCGCTCCTTCATCTGCTGCAGGGTCACCGTGCGCACACGTTTGCGTTCCGACGCGCGGTAGGGGGCTGCCTCTTCACTCATGGGTCAAGGGTAGTCATTGACGCGCGGCGCGTCGGTCTGCCATGCGAGCTGGTGGTGGGACGCCATTCGCGTCAGGTTCGAAAAATTGGTCCGTTGCCGGACGCTATTTGCGATGAAAATGGACGCATTTGGACGTCCAGCTTGCCTGCGGCAGAACGCAATCCGCATTCGTAGCGTTATCAAACCGTTGTGGCGCCGGTCATGGGTATCTGAGTGAAACCTGGGTAGCTTCTGGGTGGCTGCGCGTCGGGTGCAGCCTCGTGTGGAACACCATGGAGAACACATGACACAGCGACGTATCGCATCCACAGTCATCGGCACCATGACTGCCTTCGGGCTTATCGTGGCCCCGAGCGCCGTCTCGGCCGAATCGCCGCCGCAGGGTGAGGGGAACCAGCGGCAGGCCCGATCGGACAACCGGCCGAACCCGCTCGCCGAGCAGCAGAACGAACTGCGCAAGGCCGCCGTCGACGCGTTGCTCAAGGGCGAGGCGACGACGAAGACGGTCAACGGCAAGCGCGTCATCGCCCTCAAGGGCAACGAACACGGCAAGGGCAAGGGCCAGAAGGGTAAGAAGGAGCGCTACGTCCAGTACGACGTCAACCGTGAGGCCAGCATCCTGAGCTTCCTCGTCGAGTTCGGTGACCAGACGAAGCCTGCCGCGGGTGGCGCCGCCGGCCCGCTGCACAACCAGATCGCACAGCCGGACGAGAAGCTCGACGGCGGTGCCACGGACGACAACACGACGCTGTGGAAGGCCGATTTCAACCGCTCCCACTACCTCGACATGATGTTCGGCGTGGGCGAGTCCTTCAAGGACTTCTACGCCAAGCAGTCCAACGGCCGTTTCGCGGTCAAGGGTGACGTGAGCGACTGGGTCAAGGTGCCCTTCAACGAGGCGCGCTACGGCCACAACCCGGTCGAGGGTGATGGCACGAGCGAGGCTGAAGGCTCCTGGTCGTTCATCCGCGACAGTGCCACGGCGTGGGTCGAGGCGCAGAAGAAGGCCGGCAAGACCGACGCCCAGATCAAGGCCTACCTCGCCGACTACGACAAGTGGGACCGCTACGACTACGACGGCGACGGCAACTTCGACGAGCCGGACGGCTACATCGACCACTTCCAGGCCATCCACGCCGGTGAGGGCGAGGAGGCAGGCGGCGGCGCACAGGGCGAGGACGCCATCTGGTCGCACCGCTGGTACGCCTACTCGAACAACGCAGGCAAGACCGGCCCCGCGGAGAACAAGCTCGGCGGTGTGCCCCTGGGTAACACGGGGCTGTGGATCGGTGACTACACCACCGAGCCGGAGAACGGTGGCCTCGGCGTGTTCACCCACGAGTTCGGCCACGACCTGGGCCTGCCGGACCTCTACGACACGACCAACCGCGCGCAGAACGACGTCTCCTACTGGTCGCTCATGAGCGCCGGTTCGTGGCTGGGCGACGGCAAGACCGACATCGGCTCCCGCCCCGGCTACATGGGCCCGTGGGAGAAGCTGCAGCTCGGCTGGCTCGACGCGACGAGCGTCCCGTACGGCAAGAGCCAGAAGGTCGCTGTCGGCCCGAGTGATCGTGACTCGGCCAAGCTTCCGCAGGCGGTCGTCGTCGGCCTTCCCGACAAGACGATCACGACGACGTACAACACGCCGCAGTCCGGCAAGAGCGAGTGGTGGGGCGGCAGCGCCGACAACCTCAACTCGACGTTGACCCGCTCGATCGACCTCACGGGCAAGAAGTCGGCCACCCTCACCACCGGTGCCTGGTACGAGATCGAGGAGGGCTACGACTTCCTCTACGGCGAGGTCAGCACCGACGGCGGCTCGACGTGGACGCAGGTCGGCAAGGAGGTGACCGGTGAGAACAAGAACTGGTCGCAGCTCTCCTTCGACCTGTCGGCTTACGCGGGTAAGAAGATCGACTTCCGTTTCCGCTACCAGACCGACGGCGGCGTCCACATGGCCGGCCCGTTCCTCGACGACATCAAGGTGGTCGCCGACGGCGCCACGCTGCTGTCGGACGACGTCGAGTCCGGCGACAACGGCTGGGTTGCCAAGGGCTTCTCGCGCACGAGTGGTTCGACGAGCGAGAAGAAGAGCCACTACTACATGGCGGAGAACCGTCAGTACAACGGCTACGACCGCTACCTCAAGACGGGGCCGTACAACTTCGGGTTCCTCACGACGCAGCCGAACCTCGTCGAGCACTTCGCGTTCCAGACGGGCATGCTCGTCTGGTACGTCGACAACGAGTACGAGGACAACAACGTCTCCACGCACCCCGGCCATGGCCTCGTCCTCCCGGTCGACAGTCACGCCAAGGCGATGAAGTGGTCCGACGGTACGAACGTCTCGAACAAGCTGCAGCCGTGGGACGCGCCGTTCTCGCGTCAGAAGACGCCGTCGCTCACGCTGCACCGCAACGACGCGCCCACCACCTGGCGTTCGGCACCGGGCGTGGCCACGTTCGACGACCGCAAGGCGACGAACTACTACGACGCCACCAACCCGACGGGTTCGACCCTGACGGCGGGCAGCGGTGTCACGCTGACGGTTTCGGGAGAGACGCGCGATCGGATGAACATCCACGTGAAGTACTCCAAGTGAACTGAGTCCGGCATGTGAGCGGCCCCGGGGAGTCTCCCCGGGGCCGCTCCGCGTTCGCGGGCCGAGTGAGGCAGGATGAGTTCCATGAACCGACAGCAGGAGTTCGTGCTGCGCACGATCGAAGAACGTGACATCCGATTCGTCCGTCTGTGGTTCACGGATGTGCTCGGCACCCTCAAGTCGGTGGCCGTCGCGCCCGCTGAACTGGAAGGCGCGTTCTCCGAGGGCATCGGCTTCGACGGCTCCTCGATCGACGGGTTCGCCCGCGTCTACGAGGCCGACATGCTCCTTCGCCCCGACGCCTCGACGTTCCAGGTGCTCCCGTGGCGCGGTGAGAACCCCGGTACGGCCCGGATGTTCGCCGACATCCTCCTGCCGAACGGCAGCCCGAGCCTGGCCGATCCGCGTGACGTCCTGCGCCGAGCGCTGACGAAGGCCGGTGACCTCGGCTTCACCTTCTACACCCACCCCGAGATCGAGTTCTATCTCTTCGAGAAAGAACTGCGTCGCGGTCGTCCGGTGCCGGTCGACTCGGCGGGCTTCTTCGACCACGTGCCGCACGGCACGGCGCACGACTTCCGTCGCGCGGCCATCACGATGCTCGAGAACATGGGCATCTCCGTCGAGTTCAGCCACCACGAGGGCGGGCCCGGCCAGAACGAGATCGACCTGCGCTACGCCGACGCCCTCTCGATGGCCGATAACATCCAGACGTTCAAGGCCGTCGTCAAGGAGGTCGCTCTCGAACAGGGCTACTTCGCGAGCTTCATGGCCAAGCCGATGGCGGGGGAGCCCGGTAGCGGCATGCACACCCACCTCTCGCTCTTCGAGGGAGACACGAACGCCTTCCACGAGCCGGGAGCGCCCTACCAGCTCTCGCGCACCGGCCGTCACTTCATCGCGGGACTGCTGCGCTACGCGCCGGAGTTCACCGCCATCACGAACCAGTACGTCAACAGCTACAAGCGCCTGTGGGGCGGCGCCGAGGCGCCCGCGCACATCTGCTGGGGGCACAACAACCGCAGCGCCATGGTGCGCGTGCCCATGTACAAGCCGTCGAAGGGGCAGAGCACCCGCGTCGAGGTGCGTTCGCTCGACGCCGCAGCCAACCCCTACCTCGCGTACTCGGTTCTCCTCGGCGCCGGGCTCAAGGGCATCGAGGACGAGCTCGACCTGCCGCCCGAGGCCGAGGACGACGTGTGGAACCTCACCGAGCGTGAGCGCCGCGCCATGGGCATCGAGCCTCTGCCGGCCTCGCTCGACGAAGCGATCCGCACGATGGAGGAGAGCGACTTCGTCGCCGAGGTGCTCGGTGAACACGTCTTCGACTTCGTGCTGCGCAACAAGCGCGCCGAGTGGGCCGCCTACCGCGACCAGGTCACGGAGTTCGAGATCAAGCAGGACCTGCGTCGGCTGTGAACGCCAACGCCGCCCGAGCAGGCTCGTCGCCCTGGCGGCGCGCCGGATTCCTCGACACGACGCGCGCCCAGAGCCTCGCCGCGGAGGTGTCGGACCTGCTCGATCAGGTCTCGCTGTTGGCCACGGTCACGGCGGTGGCCGACCCGGATCAGGCGTTGCTCCTCCTGGCTCGCCTGCGGGAGGTCCTCGACGACGGTGAGCGTGAGGCGCTCGCCGACGCGTTGAGTGACACCGAGGCCCGCGCACGCCTTCTCGGCGTCATGGGTGCGTCGAGCGCGCTGGGTGACCACCTCGTCGCCAAGCCCGACCAGTGGCGTGACGTCGTCGCCGCACAGCGGCGGGATCAGGACACGCTGGCCCGTCTGCTCATCGCGGAGATCGACGGTCGGGACGAGAAGGTCACGGCCTACGACGCCCTGCGCGTCGCCTACCGCCGTCAGCTCGTGCAGATCGCGGCGCTCGACGTCACCGAGATCGCGGTCAACGTCCTGCCGGCCACGGCGGCCTCGCTCGCGGACCTTGCGGGCGCTGCCCTCGAGGCGGGTCTGCACATCGCCACGACGAGGATCGACGGGGCCGATCAGGCGCGTCTGGCCGTCATCGGCATGGGCAAGACCGGCGGTCGCGAGCTCAACTACATCTCCGACGTCGACGTTGTCTTCGTCGCCGAACCAGCCGAGGGTGCTGACGAGGACGTGGCACTGCGGGTGGCCACCGAACTCGCCACCGAGATGATGCGCGCCTGTTCCGCAAGCACCGGTGAGGGTTCGCTGTGGCAGGTCGACGCGGCACTGCGCCCCGAAGGCAAGCAGGGTCCGCTCGTGCGCACCCTCGAGAGCCACAAGGCGTACTACGACCGCTGGGCCAAGGGCTGGGAGTTCCAGGCGCTGCTCAAAGCACGGCCTGTCGCGGGCGACGTGGCCCTCGGCGAGGCGTACACCGAGCTCATCCGCCCGATGGTGTGGCAGGCGAGCAAGCGGGAGAACTTCGTCGAGGACGCCCAGGCGATGCGTCGACGCGTCGAGGCGCACGTCCCCTCGCACGAGCAGGAGCGACAGATCAAGCTCGGCCAGGGTGGTCTGCGCGACATCGAGTTCTCCGTGCAGCTGCTCCAGCTCGTGCACGGACGCACCGACGATCGGGTGCGCGCACGCTCGACGCTCGACGCTCTCATGACCTTGAGTTCGTGGGGCTATGTCGGGCGCACGGATGCCTCGGCGCTCGACACGTCCTATCGCCAGTTGCGCGTGCTCGAACACCGCATCCAGCTGAGCAAGATGCGCCGCACGCACCTCATGCCGACGAACGACGCCGACCTGCGTCGTCTCGGTCGCGCGGTGGGCTTCACGAGCGACCCCGCCGAATCGGTGACGCGCCACTGGCGCGATCTGTCGCGTTCCGTGCGCCGCCTGCACGAGAAGCTCTTCTACCGGCCACTTCTCTCGGCCGTCGCGCGCCTGGACGACGACGATGCGCGCCTGTCCGACGAAGGCGCTCGCGACCGCCTCTCGGCGCTCGGGTACGCGGATCCGGCGGGCGCTCTGCGTCACCTCGAAGCGCTCACAGCGGGCCTCACGCGTCGCGCGCAGATCCAGCGCACCCTCATGCCGGTCATTCTGCAGTGGCTCGCCGACGGCCCGACTCCCGACGCGGGACTTCTGGCCTACCGGCGCATCAGTGACGAGCTGGGCACGTCGCACTGGTACCTCAACACGTTGCGCGAGGGCAGCACCGCCGAACTGTTCGCCGAGGTGCTCTCGCGCTCGCGCTACGTGGCCGACCTTCTCGAACGCGCACCCGAGAGCGTCAAACTGTTCGCGGAGTCCTCGCGCCGCGTGCCGCGCTCACGGACGGCGATCGCCTCGACGATGGCGTCCGTCGTCAGCCGCCAGCAGGACGTCGAGAAGGCGATGCTCGCGGCGCGCTCGGTGCGCCGCAACGAACTCACTCGCGTGGCCATCGCCGACGTGCTCCACGAGATCGACCTCGACGGCGTCTCGGGCGCACTCACCGACATCATGTCCGCCACGCTCCAGGTCGGCCTCGACCTCGCCTGGCGGGAAGTGCTCGGCGGCGAGAAGGAACAGATCACCGACATCGCCGTCATCGGGATGGGCCGTTACGGCGGAGGCGAACTCGGCTACAGCTCGGACGCCGACGTCATCTTCGTCCACCGCCCGCGCGAGGGAACTGACGCCTCGGCTGCCCAGGACCAGGCGCTCGCCGTCGTCACGCAGTTGCGTCGCCTCGTGCATCTGCCCGGCTCGGACCCGAAGCTCGAGATCGACGCCGACCTGCGCCCTGAAGGCAAGAGCGGGCCGCTCGTGCGCTCCATCGATTCGTACGCGAGCTACTACGAACGCTGGTCGGAGGGTTGGGAGGCGCAGGCGCTGCTGCGGGCCGCCTTCGTCGTCGGTGATCCCTCCCTCGGGCGTGACTTCGAGGCCCTCATCGATCCGCTTCGCTGGCCCGACGGCGGTATCTCGGAGAAGTCCATCCGTCAGATCCGGACGCTCAAGGCGCGCATGGAGGCCGAGCGCATCCCGCGTGGAGCCGACCCTCGCACCCACTTCAAGCTGGGCCGCGGCGGACTCTCCGACGTCGAATGGTGCGTGCAGCTCTACCAGCTCGAGCACGCCCACGACCACGAGGAACTGCGCGGGACGAGCACCGTCTCCACCCTCCGGGCGCTGGCCGAACTCGACCTGCTCGACGAGCACGACGCCGAGGTGCTCGCCGAGGCGTGGATCATGGCCTCGCGCGTGCGCAATGCGTCGGTGCTGTGGCGGGGTCGCCCCGTCGAGTCGTTGCCTTCGGACCTGCGTGACAGCGAGGGCATCGCCACGCTCCTCGGCATGCCGCGCGGGGACGGGCGTGAACTCGGTGAGGAGTACCGCAAGCTCGCACGCCGTGCGCGCCTCGTCGTCGATCGTGTCTTCTACGGCGAGTCCGAGGAGACCAGGCGGGGCCCGAGCTTCCGCCGCTGAGTTTCTGGCACGTGAGACGTGCGCGAGGGCACTTTCGCCGCCCGCCTAGACTGGACGGGTGATTTCTCGCCGTGATCTTCGTGGTTCAGCGCTCAGCGCCCTGGACGCTCGTGGCCTGCGTGATGCGCTGCCGCGCGCCCAGTTCGACATCGAGGCCGCACTCGAGGTGGTGCGACCGATCTGTGAGCAGGTGCGCCATGACGGCGCCGACGCCCTGCGGGAGCTGGGGGAGCGCTTCGACCGTGTGCGTCCCACGCACCTTCGCGTACCCGCGGAGGTCCTGAAGGCCGCCGAGGAACAGCTCGACCCGGCGGTGCGTGGCGCCCTCGTCGAGGCGATTCGCCGCGTGCGCATCGTCCACGCCGACCAGGCCCGAACCGACGTCACGACGACCGTCTCCGAGGGCGGCACCGTCACAGAACGCTGGATCCCGGTCGAGCGGGTGGGCCTCTACGTGCCCGGCGGACTGGCGGTCTACCCGAGTTCCGTCGTCATGAACGTCGTGCCCGCGCAGGTGGCGAACGTCGGTTCCATCGCCGTTGCGAGCCCGCCCCAGGAGCACAACACGGGCGACTTCGTCGGCTACCCGCACCCCACCATCCTCGCCGCGTGCTCGTTGCTCGGCGTCGACGAGGTCTACGCCGTCGGTGGTGCGCAGGCCGTCGCGATGTTCGCCTACGGCGCGCGCGAGAAGGACGGCGCCACCGTGTGTGAGCCCGTCAACCTCGTCACCGGTCCGGGCAACATCTACGTCGCGGCTGCCAAGCGTCTGCTCAAGGGGCTCATCGGCATCGACGCCGAGGCCGGCCCCACCGAGATCGCCGTCCTCGCCGACGACACGGCCGACGCCGACCACGTGGCCGCCGACCTCATCAGCCAGGCCGAACACGACAACCTCGCTGCGTCGGTTCTCGTCACCGACTCCGAGCGTCTGGCGAGTGACGTCGAGGCTGCTCTCGAGCGCCGCGTCGCCGCGACGAAGCACACCGAGCGCGTGACCACGGCCCTCGGCGGTCCGCAGTCGGCCATCGTCCTCGTCGACGACGTGACAGCCGGTCTGCGCGTCGTCGACGCCTACGGCGCTGAGCACCTCGAGATCCACACGGCGAACAGCCGCGAGGACGCGATGCGGGTGCGCAACGCCGGTGCCATCTTCGTCGGCACCTACTCGCCGGTTAGCCTCGGCGACTACGCCGCCGGCTCCAACCACGTGCTGCCCACGGGCGGCTGTGCCTGCCACTCGAGCGGTCTGTCGGTGCAGTCGTTCCTCAAGGGCGTCCACATCGTCGAGTACTCGCGTGACGCCCTCGCCGAGGTCGCCGACGTCGTCGTCACCCTGGCGAACGCCGAGGACCTTCCGGCCCACGGCGAGGCCGTCACGGCGCGCTTCGAGCAGGACGAGGAAGGGCGCGCATGAGCGAGCAGTCCCTCGAATCGCTGCTGCGCCCCGAACTGCAGGGGCAGAGCCCGTACGGCGCTCCGCAGCTCGACGTGCCCGTCGCGCTCAACACGAACGAGTCGTCCTACGACGTACCCGAGAGCGTTGTCGCGAGCATCGTCGAGCGCGTCGAGAAGGCCGCCGGCGGGCTCAACCGCTACCCGGACCGCGAGTTCACCGAGCTGCGTGCCGCCCTCGCCGAGTACCTGGCACGCGTCACCGGTGTTCGCCTTCCGATCGAGCAGATCTGGGCCGCGAACGGCTCCAACGAGGTGCTCAGCCACATCGTGCAGGCCTTCGGGGGCCCGGGGCGCACGGCGCTCGGTTTCACGCCGAGCTACTCGATGCACCCCATCATCAGCCGAGGCGCGGGAACGACGTGGATCGACGGTCTGCGCGATCGCCACGAGGGTGTCTACGACCTCGACGCCGACCTCGCCGTCGAGCAGGTGCGTGAGCACCAGCCGAACGTCGTGTTCGTCTGCACGCCGAACAACCCGACGGGCACCGCCGTGACGAACGACGTCGTCGAGGCGATCTACGATGCCACCGACCACGCCGTTGTCATCGTCGACGAGGCCTACGTCGAGTTCGCGCGCCCCGGAACGGCCAGCGCTGTCGAGCTCCTCGACGGCCGCCCGCGCCTCGTCGTCAGCCGCACGATGAGCAAGGCCTTCGCGTTCGCCGGCGCCCGCGTCGGCTACCTCGCCGCCTCGCAGGAGTTCTGCGACGCGATGCGTCTCGTGCGCCTGCCCTACCACCTGTCGTCGGTGACGCAGGCCGTCGCGCTCGCCGCGCTCGACCACGCCGACGAGATGCTGGGCATGGTGGACGCGATCAAGCACGAACGCGACCGCATCGTGGCGACGTGCACCGAGCTGGGTTTCACCCCCACGCCGAGCGACGCCAACTTCGTCCTCGTGGGCGGCTTCGCCGACGAGAAGCAGACCTGGCAGGCGCTGCTCGATCGCGGCATCCTCGTGCGTGACGTCGGCATCTCCCATCACCTGCGCATCACGGCCGGCACGCCGCGCGAGACCGACGCGGTGCTCGCCGCCCTCACCGACCTCGCTCCGACCCACAAGGGATGACATGAACGACCAGAACGTGACCGCCGACGGGTTCGACGTACCCGAGGTCCCCGCAGACCACCGCACCGCCTTCATCGAGCGCACGACGAAGGAGGCGAGCATCCGCCTGTGGCTCGACCTCGACGGCACCGGCACGTCCGACGTACGCACAGGTGTG
This sequence comes from Dermacoccus sp. Tok2021, assembly GCF_019895135.1. NCBI lineage: Bacteria > Bacillati > Actinomycetota > Actinomycetes > Micrococcales > Dermacoccaceae > Dermacoccus > Dermacoccus sp. Tok2021. Next base: position 26,512 of record NZ_JAGTHU010000014.1, on the reverse strand, counting down.
CGCTTCTACGACCACATGCTCGACTCGCTGAGCAAGCACAGCCTCATCGATCTGCGTATCCGCGCCACGGGCGACCTCGACGTCGACGCACACCACACGGTGGAGGACACCGCCATCGTGTTGGGTCAGGCCCTGCGCGAAGCGCTCGGCGACAAGGCGGGCATCTCCCGGTTCGGCGACGCCATGGTGCCGCTGGACGAGGCGCTCGTCCAGGCCGTCGTCGACGTCGCGGGGCGCCCCTACGTCGTGCACACCGGTGAGCCCGAGGGGCAGATTTACGCCGTCATCGGTGGCAACTACATCGGTTCGCTCACGCAGCACGTCATCGAGTCGCTCGGTTACAACGCGGGCATCGCGCTGCACGTCAACGTCATCTCCGGGCGCGACCCTCACCACATCGTCGAGGCCCAGTTCAAGGCCATCGCCCGTGCACTGCGTGCGGCCGTCGCCAAGGATCCGCGCGTTCAGGGCATCCCGAGCGCGAAGGGCGCTCTGTGATCTGATGCCCAAGGTCGCCCAGAACACCGGCTTCACCGCAGCCGTCGACGCCGTCGTCGTCGTGCGCGGTGAGGTCTCGCGCGTCACCTCGTGGGTCGAGCGAGGCACGGTTCCTGCCTACGTCATCGACATCGACGGGCCGTGGTGCGCTGTCGTCCCGGCCGGACCTGGACACGCACAGGCTCCGTACGACGACCCTGCGCAGATGATCGCGGCGCGCCCGGTGCCGATGGCGCTGCGTCCGTCGCTCGCCTTCATCCCCACCGAGAAGCAGGCCATCACCGTCGTCCAGCCGCGCGCGTGGCGTTCACTGCCGCGGTGGTTTGTCGTGCAGCAGGGCATCGGCCCCGTGCGGGCAGCCTTGCCGCAGGCCTCCCTCGGCGACCTGCTCTCGGCCGGTCACGACGCCCACCCCGAAGCGCTCGGGCGTGTGCTGGCCCAGCCGGACGCAGCACCGGCCGACCTTCTGCGCGGCATCATGGCTGCGCTTGGCGTGAACGCCGGGCACCTGCTCGGCCTCGCGCGAACGGCGAAGATCGACGCCGTCCTCGTCGAGCCCACCGCGAAGGCCGTTCGCCGCTTCGACAAGCACGTCACGGACGAGCGCGAGGAGCGCGCCGAGATCGAAGGCCGCGTCAACGCGGGGGAGAAGTCATGAAGCGCGTCGTCGTCCTCGACTACGGCAGCGGCAACATCCGCTCTGCCGTGCGCATGCTCGAACGGATCGGAGCGAACGTCGAACTGACGGCCGACCCGAAGCTCGTCGCGGCAGCCGACGGCCTGTTCGTGCCCGGTGTGGGCAACTTCCACGCCTGCATGGCGGGTTTGGAGGCGGCCGGCGGGCGCCGACTCATTGACGATCGTCTCGCGGCCGGTGCGCCGGTGCTCGGCGTCTGTGTCGGCATGCAGGTGATGTTCGACGGCTCGAGCGAACCCTCCACGTCCCCGCAGCCCGGCCTCGGGCGATGGCCCGGTCAGGTCGAGCGTCTCGCGGCCCCCGTCGTCCCGCACATGGGATGGTCGCGCGTCGAGCCGCCGGTCACGACGACGCTCTTCGCGGGCATCGAGGGGGAGCGCTTCTACTTCGTCCACTCCTTCGCTGCCTCGGCTCAGCTCGGCGAGGGCCGAGAGGCGACCTACGCCGCGCACGGCGAACGCTTCGTGGCCGCCATCGAAGACGGGGTTCTCGCCGCGACTCAGTTCCACCCCGAGAAGTCCGGCGACGCCGGCGCTCACCTGCTGACCAACTGGCTTCGCAGCCTGTAATCGACCGAAAGGTTCGTCATGTCGACCAGCCCCCGCCTCGAACTCCTGCCCGCCGTCGACGTCTCGGAGGGCCAGGCCGTCCAGCTCGTCCAGGGCGTCTCCGGCACCGGCGGCCAGTTCGGTGACCCGATCGCCGCTGCAAAGGCTTGGCAGGGGGCCGGTGCCGAGTGGCTCCACCTCGTCGACCTCGACGCTGCGTTCGGACGCGGGACGAACCGTGAACTCCTCGCGCGCATCGTCGGTGAGCTCGACATCAAGGTGGAGATGAGCGGCGGCATCCGCGACGCGGAGTCGCTCGAGGCAGCGCTCGCCACGGGCTGTCGCCGCGTGAACCTCGGCACGGCTGCCCTCGAGAACCCCGAGTGGACGGCTGCCGCCATCGCCGAACACGGCGACCGCATCGCCGTCGGTCTCGACGTGCGCGGTACGACGCTTGCGGCGCGCGGTTGGACCCGCGAGGGCGGTGACCTGTGGGAGACGCTGGCGCGTCTCGACAGCGAGGGCTGTGCCCGCTACGTCGTCACCGACGTCGCGAAGGACGGCATGCTCGCCGGCCCGAACACGCAGCTCCTGTCCGAGGTCTGCGCCCGCACGGACCGTCCGGTGGTCGCCTCCGGCGGCGTCACGACGCTCGACGACGTGCGCGCACTGCGCGAGCTCGTGCCCTCCGGCGTCGAAGGCGCCATCATCGGTTCCGCGCTCTACAAGGGCACCATCACGCTCGCCGACGCGCTCGACGCCGCCGGCCGCCCCGAGTGATGAGCGGCGCACACAACCCGAACATCGACCCTGCGGGGGAGTCGGCCGACACCGCCGGCATTCCGTTCACCGGCCGCCAGGTGACGAGCACCGGCTTCGACGACGACACCGGCGCCGCAGACCCTGCCCTGGTCGCAGCATTGGAGAGCGGGAACGAGAGCGACTGGGTGGCCGCACTGGCCGAGTCGCGTCTGCTCGTGCCGATCGTCGCCGCGCCCACCGAGGTCGACGAATCCGGGACCCTTGCGGTGGAGAAGTCCACCGACATGGCCGTCGTGACGCTCACCGCGCCGGACGGAACGAAGGGGCTCCCGGTCTTCTCCAGCCTCGAAGACCTCGCGCGCTGGGACCCGAAAGCGCGGCCCTCACCGGTGCGCGCCGCGTTCGCCGCTCAGGCAGCCATATCGGAGCAGTGTGAGGTACTCCTGCTCGACATGGCCTCGTCGCACCGCGTCGTGGTACGCGCGAGCATGCTGTGGGCGCTCGCGCAGCAGCAGGCGTGGCTACCCGCTCACGAGGACCCGTTCGTGGCCAAAGCCGTCGATGCGGCGCTCGTGCCCGAGGGGAACGCGGTTCTCGGCCGCCGGCTCGAGGACGCCGGGGAGGGCGTTCTTCGACTGCGTCTGCAGCTGACTCCCGGTCTGGCCCAGGAAGAGCTGCAGGCTCTCGCAACCCGCGTGGGGGAGCGCCTGGCCGGCGACGGTGAAACCCGAGCCAGGATCGAAGGGCTCGCGTTCGCGTTCACGGCTGAGGAGCTCGAGGTCTGAAACAGCCGCGCCACCACACGAGAGTGGGGCTGCACAACCGATCGGTTGTGCAGCCCCACTGTCATGTCGTGAAGGGCGGGCCCCTCAGCGCCAGTCGTCGTTGACGGGAAAGCCGTAGGCTTCCAAGTGGTGGACGACCCGGTCGATCTCATCGGGTGCCGGCAGATCCTGCGTCACCTTCGTGATGCCGACGCCGACATCGATGCGGTCAGCCGGAACGAGTCCGTCGGCCACGAGACGATCACCGAGCTCGTGGACCTCGTCCTCGCTGAGGCGGCGGCGCATGAGGGCGAGCAACGGCTGAAAGTCTCGCTCGGGAACGCCGGCAGGGTAGCTGTGGCGCAGCCACCCCACGATGCGCTCGAGTGCGGGGTTCACGTCGTTCTTACTTCTTCTCGACCAGCGTCGGGTAGATGTGCTCGAAGGAGACCTTCATGTCGAAGCCGGAGCTGACGATGATCGTCAGACCGAGCGCGATGGCAGCACACACGAGAAGGAAGCACACCGCAGCGACCGGCTTTCCCCACGCACGACGCGTGGAGTCGTCGGTCATCTGGCCCGACGAAGCCGCGAGGCCGCGGATTCCGAAGGCGAAGAGCGCGGGGACGCCGGCGCCGAGCACGATGCCGACGGCCAGGACGTGCCACGCACTGTTGAACGCGAGGGAGAGCGTCTTCATCGGGTACCTGCCTTGGACGTGGAGGGCTTGTCCGAGTTCGTCTCGTCGACGACCGGCGGGATGTGCGTCGCAGCGATCTCCTCGGGCTCCCAGGAGTCGTTGACGTTGTTGTGGTCGACCGGAGCCTTGCGCGAGCGCATCCACATGTAGAGCGAGGCGGCGCACAGGATGGCGAAGATGACGATGCCACCGGCGACGCCGCCGATGAGGTCACCGACGTACCACATGAGCGCACCCACGAGCGCGGCCGACGGGAGCGTGATGAGCCAGGCGGCGACCATGCGAACGGCCACGCTCCAGCGCACCTCGGCGCCGCGCTTGCCGATGCCGGTACCGAGGATGGAACCGGTGGCGACGTGCGTCGTGGAGAGCGCGAAGCCCATGTGGCTCGAGACGAGGATGACGGCCGAACTCGAAGACTCGGCAGCCATGCCCTGGGGGGACTCGATCTCGACGAGACCCTTGCCGAGGGTGCGGATGATGCGCCAGCCACCGAGGTAGGTGCCGAGCGCGATGGCCAGGGCACAGGACAGCTTGACCCAGAACGGGACCGACTCGGTGTCGGTCCAGGAGCCGTAGCCGATGAGGGCGAGGGTGATGACACCCATCGTCTTCTGGGCGTCGTTCGTGCCGTGTGCCAGGGAGACGAGCGAGGCGCTGAAGATCTGGCCCCAGCGGAAGCCGCGCTCTGCCTCCTTGTGCTGAACCTTCTTCGTGATGGCGTAGATCAACTTCGTGCCGATCGCCGCGACGATGACGGCGATGACGGGCGACAGGAGCGCCGGGGCGATGACCTTGCCGACCACGCCGTCGAGCTTCGTACCGTCACCGACCCACTTGACGCCGCCGAAGCCGATGGCGGCGATCGCGGCGCCGATGAGGCCACCGAACAGGGCGTGGCTCGAGCTGCTCGGGATGCCGAGGAGCCACGTGAGGAGGTTCCAGACGATGCCGCCGACGAGGCCCGCGAGGACGATGAGCAACAAAGCCTGGCCGTGATCGGCGAGGAACTCCGGCTTGGGTGAGCCGTCCTTGCTCTGGATCTTGATGACGGCGTTCGTGACGGTGAGCGCGACCTCGACGGAGAGGAACGCTCCGACGAGGTTGAGGATGCCCGAAAGGGCGACGGCCACCTTCGGCTTCAGCGCACCCGTGGCGATGGACGTGGCCATCGCGTTACCGGTGTCGTGGAAGCCGTTGGTGAAATCGAAGGCAAGGGCCGTGACGACGACGAGCCCGAGGAGGATGAGGGAAAGGTCCACGTCTCCCAGTCTGAGGCCGTGACGGCGTTTGTCCATCCCCCATCGCGAGAATTTCACGTGATGACGGGCAATTCGACAGGTTCGACCGTGCGATGTTCACCTGGAATTCACCTGCTGACGCTCGTGCGGGCGTGGCGCCGCCCGCCGTGGCGTGAAGATCGGTTGACCGTGCGTCCATCTGTGCCCTTCTGCGGCCGAGGGCCGACGCAGAACGGGGCGGCACTCCGTCATGGAGTGCCGCCCCGTGGAGCGCTGCGCGGTGCGCGATCAGAGGTTGATCATGTGCCCCGCGATGCCGTGAACGGCTTCCTTGACAGCCTCGCCGAGCGTCGGGTGCGCGAAGATGTTGCGCGACACCTCGTCGGCCGTCAGGTCCCACTGCTGAGCCAGGTTGAGTACCGGCAGAAGCTCCGTGACGTCCGGGCCGATCATCGCGGCGCCGATCAGTTCGTTGTGCTTGGCGTCCGCGATCACCTTGACGAAGCCGACGGCCTCGCCGAGGCCCATGGCCTTGCCGTTGGCCGTGAAGGGGAACGTTGCCGTCTTGACGTCGTAGCCCTTCTCCTTGGCCTGAGCCTCGGAGTAGCCGAACGAGGCCACCTGCGGCTGGCAGTACGTGGCGCGCGGGATCATGTCGAAGTTGATCTCCATGGTCTCTGCGCCGGCGATCGTCTCCGCGGCGACGATGCCCATCGCCTCGGCCGTGTGGGCGAGCATGAGCTTGGCGGTGACGTCACCGATGGCGTAGACGCCCTCGACGTTCGTGCGGCCGCGGCCGTCGATCGCGATGGCACCACGGTCGGTGAGCTCGACGCCGAGGTCTTCGAGGCCGTAGCCCTCGGTGCGCGGCTTGAAGCCGAACGCGGAGAGCATCTTGTCGGCTTCGAGTACCTGACTGTCGCCACCCTTCGCGGGGGAGACAGTGACCTTGACGCCGGAGCCGGTGTCCTCGGCCTTCTCGACCTTCGTGCCGGTCATGACCTTGACGCCGAGCTTCTTGTAGTGCTTGAGCAGCTCCTTGGACACGTCGGCGTCCTCGGTGGGCACCATGCGGTCGGCGAACTCGACGATCGTGACGTCGACGCCGAAGTTCTTCATGACGTAGGCGAACTCGACGCCGATGGCGCCCGAACCGCCGATGATGATCGACTTCGGCAGCTCGTCGGTGAGGATCTGCTCCTCGTAGCTGACGATGTTCTCGCTCAGGTCGACGCCCGGCATCGTGCGCACGGTGGCGCCCGTGGCGATGATGAGGTTGTCGTAGGTGACGTCCTCGCTGCCGCCGTCGTTGAGTTCCACCGAGACCGTCTTGTCGGACTTGAGCGTGCCCCAGCCGTCGATCTCGGTGATCTTGTTCTTCTTCATGAGGTAGTGGACACCCTTGACGATGCCCGCGGAGACCTGGCGGGAACGCTTGTGCGTCGGGCCGTACTCCATCGAGGCATCACCGGTGATGCCGAACTTGTCCTTCTCGTGCGTGAGCACGTGCGCGAGTTCCGCGTTCTTCAGAAGGGCCTTCGACGGGATACACCCGACGTTGAGGCAGACACCTCCCCAGTACTTCTTCTCGATAACGGCGACGCTCAGCCCGAGCTGGGAGGCGCGGATTGCCGCGACGTACCCACCGGGACCGGCGCCGAGGACGACGACATCAAAGTGCTTAGCCACGAGTGCGAGCCTAAACCCCCGGGGCCGGTTAGCGGGAGTCGACGCCTCTACCGGCCGGTAGAACTTGCCGAGGCGTCCGCGGGTGCGCCGAGCAATGCGCGGGCGAGCTCGGTGTCGACGACGGCCGACGTGACGTAGCCGCCCTTGATCCCGGCGCGCAGCGCCTCCGCTCGAGCCGCTCCGTGGGAGACGGCGACGACCTCGGTGATGAGCCGCAGATCGCGGGGGCTCATGCTGACCAGGCGTGCGCTCAGCCCCGATTCGACCGGTTCGCCGTCGGTGTTGAACAGCGATCCGGCGATCTCCCCGACGACCTCGAGCCGCTCGAGTTCGTCTCGCTCGTCCTCGGTGGCGAGGTCGTACAGCGTGCTTGCGCCTTCGCTCCACCCCCCGATGCCGACGAGTGCGAGCGAGCAGTGACGTGCCTCGTCGAGGGTGCCCGCCACGGCTGTCTGTGCCCGGATGACGCGCGCGGCCTCGGCGTCCGTCGCGACAAGCGGCGCGTAGAACACGCGTGGCTCGCCGCCGGTGAGGCGGGCGGCGTCACGCACGACGTCAACGGGGGAGGCCTCGTGTGCCGGGAGGTCGAGGGCTCCCGACAGCTGGACGATCGGCACCGGAGGCAATCCTTCGAAGAACGGAACGGTCTGCGCCACCATGCGACTCCACGGCAGGCCTATGACGTCCGTGGGCTGTGCGACGCGTTGCATGAGGGATGCGGCAGCGCGGCCGAGTTCAGCCAGCTTCTCGCCGCCGGCGAGGGCCTCGACGTCGACGACGAGCGCATGACGCAGCCCGAAACGCTCGCGTAGGTCCTGGGACAACTGGTCCTTGACGGCGCCGGGGTCCAGGATCTCGATGCGCACGACTCCACTGTCGCGAGCGGCCTCGAGCAGGCGAGCCACCTTGAACCGGCTGATGCCGAGTTCCTCGGCGATCTGCACCTTGGAGGCGTCGTCGAGGTAATAGCGGCGCGCCGCCTGGACCATGTGCAGCTGAGTCAGCGGCAGGTTCACGTCGACCATGAGGCCTCCTGAGATGAGGGTTGACACTGTGCGTCACATCACACTTTACTCATGTGTGCTCCCTATTGCTCAACTGAGCAGAAAAATTGGGTGCGACATGAGAAGGAGGTCGTCGTGGGACGACGAAGGACAGGCGTCTCCATCCTGGCAGCCACAGCACTCGTGGGCAGCGGCCACCGTGCCGATCGGACTCGCCTCGCGCATGCTCACCCTGGCACTCGGTGCCTTCCTCGCCGGCATGTTCTGCGCGCCCACGATGACGACCTCCGTCGACGCCGTTGCTCGCGTCGTTCCGGAGCGGGTGCGCGGTGAGGCGATGGGCTGGCACGGCTCCTTCCTCACGACGGGCGGCGCGCTGGGCGGACCGATCGCCGGATGGGCCATCGACAGTCACGGCTTCGCCGGCGGTTTCGCCGCCGTGGGCGGGCTCGGAGCCCTCATCTGCGTGGCCGGGGTGCTCATCGTCGGTGGACGGCGGGCGCAGCGCTCCCGCAGTGCGCGACGGGCGTCCGCGTGAGTGGGGGAGGGTCCGCTTCGCCGGGTTTGGAGGGCGCTCGCCGGACTGTTACTCTGGGTGCTACCAGCCGTACGTGTGGTGCTCTCCCGGAGCGATCCGCGAAAATCACACCACGAACGGTGCGCAAGAGGGACTTCGGTCTCCACCCTCGGTTCTCCCACGGGAGGCAGGGTCGTGGTCATGGTTCGTACAAGGCTCACCCCGGTGAGCCTGTTCTCGGGGAATACCTGAGAGCGTGCGAAACGTTGAGACGAAGGCTTCTTGCGTAGGCAAGAAGCCTTTTCGCGTTTCTCCGCCTCGGCGGTGGAACGAATCGTCACAACAGTGAAGGAGTCGGCCATCAGCGCTGAGCCACGCATCAACGATCGGATCCGTGTACCCGAGGTCCGGTTGGTTGGCCCCAACGGTGAGCAGGTGGGCATCGTCCGAGTCGAGGACGCGCTGCGCCTCGCGGCGGAAGCGGATCTCGATCTCGTGGAGGTCGCGCCGCAGGCCAAGCCCCCGGTCGCCAAGCTCATGGACTTCGGCAAGTTCAAGTACGAAGCCGCCATGAAGGCCCGCGAGTCTCGCAAGAACCAGGTCAACACGGTCATCAAGGAGATCAAGCTTCGACCGAAGATCGACCAGCACGACTACGACACCAAGAAGGGTCACGTCGTTCGGTTCCTGTCGGCCGGTGACAAGGTCAAGGTCACCATCATGTTCCGCGGTCGCGAGCAGTCGCGCCCGGAGCTCGGTTTCCGACTGCTCCAGAAGCTCGCCGAGGACGTCGCCGAGCTGGCGTTCATCGAGAGCGCGCCGAAGCAGGACGGCCGCAACATGGTCATGGTTCTCGGCCCGACGAAGAAGAAGGCCGAGGCTCGCGCCGAGGACCGTCGTCGTCGCGAGGCTGCGAAGGCGAGCAAGGCTGCTCCCGCGACGCAGGCCGCCGAGACCGAGGCTCCCGCTGCGGAGCCGGCTGCCGACGAGGCAGCCAACTGAAATCGTCCTTCACCCTCGGGTGAAGACCCCCGCGCCGGGAGACCGGTGGCGGGCCGTCAGACAGCCGGCGTGCACGAGCGCGCCGAGTGAGCGAAGGAGTCGGCTATGCCGAAGATGAAGACGCACAGCGGTGCCAAGAAGCGTTTCCGTGTCACCGGTAAGGGCAAGGTCATGCGCCAGCGCGCCCGCCACGTCCACAAGTTCGAAGAGCGTGCCAAGCGTCAGTCGCGTCGCCTCGTGAACGACGTCGTCGTTGCGCCGTCCGACGAGAAGAAGATCAAGAAGCTTCTCGGTAAGTAAGCCGAACTTTTCCCTCAACCAGCTTTTGCGGCAGGCGCCCGGCGCCGCCGCCCATGAACAAGGAGTACTCACGTGGCACGCGTGAAGCGGGCAGTAAACGCCCAGAAGAAGCGTCGTACCGTTCTCGAGCAGGCCAGCGGTTACCGCGGCCAGCGCTCGCGCCTTTACCGCAAGGCGAAGGAGCAGGTGACGCACAGCCTCGGTTACGCCTACCGTGACCGTCGCGCCAAGAAGGGTGACTTCCGTCGCCTGTGGATCCAGCGCATCAACGCTGCGGCTCGCCTCAACGGCATGACGTACAACCGCTTCATCCAGGGCCTCAAGGCCGCTGGCATCGAGGTCGACCGTCGCATGCTCGCCGAGCTGGCCGTCAACGACGCCCCGGCCTTCGCCGCGCTCGTCGAGATCGCCAAGAAGAACGTCCCGGCCCAGACGCCGGCTGCCTGATTCTCCTAGGCACCTCTTTCGCATCGAACGCCGCTCCACGCCATGATCACGAACACCCGCTCCGATCGGGTCAAGCAGGTCAGGGCACTGGGGCGGCGTTCTGCGCGTGAGAAGGCCGGACTGTTCCTCGTCGAGGGACGCCAGGCCGTGCGCGAACTGATCCGTTTCGCGCCCGAGACGATCCGCGACCTCTACCTCGACGCCGAGGCCACCGAACGTCACCCGGACCTGCGGGAGATGGCGCTTTCCTGGCAGCGCGACGCGGAGCCTGACGAGCGTCGATTCGTCCACGACTGCTCTGCCCAGGTGCTCGCCGAGATGTGCGACACCGAGCAGCCGCAGGGGATCATCGCCGTCGCGCGACCCGTCGACCGCACCCTCGACGAGGTGCTCGCCGGTTCGCCGAAGTTCGTCGTGGTCCTCACGAACGTGAGGGACCCCGGTAATGCGGGCACCGTCATCCGCGGCGCCGACGCGACGGGTGCTGACGCCGTCATCGTCAGCGACTCGAGTGTCGACATCTACAACCCCAAGGTCGTGCGCTCGACCGTGGGTTCGCTGTGGCACCTGCCGATCTGTCGCGGTGCCGCCATCGAGGACATCTTCGCCCGCTGCCGCGACGCCGGGCTGACGCTGCACGCCGCGGACGGTGTCGGCACGACGCTGCTTCCGGACGTCGAGCTCTCCACGCCGCACGCGTGGGTCATGGGCAACGAGGCCTGGGGCCTCGAACCCGAAGTCCGCGAGGCCTGCGACGACGTCGTGTGCGTGCCGATCTACGGCGCTGCCGAGTCGCTCAACCTGGCCATGGCGGCCACCGTCTGCCTCTACGCCTCGGCGGGCGCGCAGCACTGACACGGCGCGTCATTCCGGCTTGCGCGCACTCGATAGACTCGGGCCCATGTCTGGCCCCAACACCAACTACGACCCGGTCGAGGTGTCCGCACTGGACCCCGAGGTCGTGGAGTCGAACGTCACCGACGCCCTCAGCGCCATTGCGGCCGCGAACTCGCTCGAGGAGTTGAAGGACGCACGCCTCGCCCACGCCGGCGACAAGTCGCCCCTCGCTCTCGCCAACCGTGAGATCGGTGCGCTGCCGCCGACGGCCAAGGCCGAGGCGGGCAAGCGAGTCGGCCAGGCGCGCGGACGCGTGGGTCAGGCGATCAAGGAGCGTCAGGCCGAGCTCGAGGCAGAGCGCGACGAGCGCATCCTCACCGAGGAGGCCGTCGACGTCACGACAGCGACGACGTTGCGCCGCCCGGTCGGTGGCCGTCACCCCGTCGAGATGATGCAGCAGCTCATGGTCGACCTCATGGTCGGCATGGGCTGGGAGGTGGCCGAGGGCCCCGAGGTCGAGGCCGAGTGGTTCGTCTTCGACGCGCTCAACTTCGACGAGGACCACCCTGCCCGCCAGATGCAGGACACCTTCTACCTCGACCCGGCCGACGGTGGGCTCGTCATGCGTACGCACACGTCGCCCGTCCAGGCTCGCTCGATGCTCGAGCGCGGTGTGCCGCTCTACATCGTCGCGCCGGGCAAGGCCTACCGCACGGACGAACTCGACGCCACGCACCTGCCGGTCTTCCACCAGCTCGAGGGCCTCGCCGTCGACAAGGGCATCACGATGGCCCACCTCAAGGGAACGCTCGACCATCTCGCCACGCAGCTGTTCGGCGAAGGCATCACGACGCGTCTGCGTCCCAACTACTTCCCGTTCACCGAGCCGAGCGCCGAGATGGATCTGCGCTGCTTCGTCTGCCGCGGGGAAGACCCGGCCTGTCGCACGTGCGGCGGCACCGGCTGGATCGAGTGGGGTGGCTGCGGCATGGTCAACGAGAACGTCCTGCGCGCCTGCGGCGTCGACCCGAGCGAGTACAGCGGATTCGCGTTCGGCATGGGCGTCGAGCGAGCGCTCATGTTCCGCACCGGCGCATCCGACATGCGCGAGATGATCGAGGGCGACGTGCGCTTCGACGCCCAGTTCGGCTTGGAGGTCTGAGGCAATGCGAGTTCCCATCGAATGGCTGCGTGAGTACGTCGACGTCCCGGCCGGAGCAACAGGTCTCCAGGTAGCGGCCGACCTCGTCAAGATCGGTCTCGAGGAGGAGGCGATCCACGGCGGCGGCATCACCGGCCCGCTCGTCGTCGGGCGCGTTCTGACGAAGGAGCCCGAGGAGCAGAAGAACGGCAAGGTCATCAACTGGTGCTCCGTCGACGTCGGCGACGCCAACGGAACCGGTGAGCCCCAGGGCATCGTGTGCGGCGCGCACAACTTCGACGCCGGCGACACCGTCGTCGTCGTCCTGCCCGGTGCCGTTCTGCCCGGTGGCTTCGCCATCAGCGCCCGCAAGACCTACGGTCACCTCTCGGCCGGCATGATCTGTGCAGCCGACGAACTCGGCCTGCCCGACGACGGTTCGCACGGCATCATCCTGCTCCCGCAGCGTCTCGGAGTCGAGGCGAGCGACCTCACGCCCGGCCAGGACGCCCTGCCGCTGCTGGGTCTCGACCGCGAGACGGTCGAGGTCAACGTCACCCCGGACCGCGGCTACTGCTTCTCCATCCGTGGCGTCGCGCGCGAGTACGGCCACTCGACGGGGGCCCGCTTCACCGACCCGGTGCTCGAACTCAACTCGCGTGCCCCGGAGGCCAACGCCTCGGGTTACCCCGTGCGGGTCGACGACGACGCGCCGCTGCGCGTAAACATCGGGTGCGACCGCTACGTGGCCCGCATCGTGCGCGGCGTCGACCCGGCGGCGCCGGTGCCGGCCTGGCTGTCCCAGGCCGTGACGGAGGCGGGGATGCGCTCGATCTCCCTGCCCGTCGACATCACGAACTACGTCATGCTGGGCCTCGGCCAGCCGCTGCACGCCTTCGACCTCGCCACGCTCGGTGAGGAAATCGTCGTGCGTCGCGCGCGGGCGGGGGAGAAGATCACGACCCTCGACGACGTGGAGCGCACGCTCTTCGCCGAGGACCTCCTCATCACCGACGGCGGTGAGCGTCCGCTCGCCATCGCCGGCGTCATGGGCGGCGCCGAGAGCGAGGTGAGCGACACGACGAGCGACATCCTCATCGAGGCCGCGCACTTCGACCCGGTCAGCATCGCCCGAAGCGCCCGTCGTCACCGACTGAGCAGCGAGGCGTCCAAGCGCTTCGAGCGCGGTGTCGACCCGGCGATCGCCGCCGCGGCAGCGCAGCTGGCCGTCGATCTTCTCGTCGAGTACGGCGGCGGCCGCGTCGACGACGGCGTCACCGACCTCGACACCGTCGCGCCGGCCGCGCCGATCGCGTTCGACCCGCAGCAGCCCACGCGCCTCGTCGGCGTCTCGTACACCGACGACGAGGTGGAGGCGACTCTCACCGCGGTCGGCTGCGTCGTCGAGCGAGTCGAGGAGGCACGGTGGAACGTCACGGCGCCGTCGTGGCGCCCCGACCTCACGACGGGGCCCGACCTCGTCGAGGAGGTTGCCCGCCTGCGCGGTTACGACCAGATCCCCTCGGTCCTCGCGCGCCCCGTCGCCGGGCGCGGCCTCACGGCGTCGCAGCGCTACCGCCGCACTGTGGCCAACGCACTCGCCGCCCAGGGGCTCTCAGAGATCATCTCGCTGCCCTTCGTCAGCGACGAGTTGCACACGAAGCTGCGCTACGGGGCAGATGACACGCGACGCTCCACCGTCCGCCTGAGCAACCCGTTGTCGGACGAGGCGCCGTTGCTGCGCACCAGCGTCCTGTCGACGATGCTCGAGTCGCTCAAGCGCAACATCGCGCGCGGCTTCAAGGACGTGGGCCTGTTCGAGCTCGGTCTCGTCGTGGCCGGCCCCGCGGGAACGGCGCCGACCGAGCGGGTCGGAGTGCACCCGACGCCCGAGGTTCTCGCCGCCATCCGTGACGCCGTCCCGGCTCAGCCGCGCCACGTCGCCTGGGTGATGACCGGTGACGGTGAACGCAAGGGCTGGTGGGGTGCAGGCCGCTCGAGCGACTGGAGCGACGCCGTCGCCACCGCGCTCGGCATCGGTCGCGTGCTCGGCGTGCAGCTCGAGGTGGCGCAGGCCGACGTGGCCCCGTTCCACCCGGGCCGCTGTGCCCAGATCATGCTGCCTGACGCCAGCGTCATCGGTCACGCGGGTGAGCTTCACCCGAAGGTACTCACGACCCTCGGCCTCCCGCCGCGCGTGGTGGCCGGCGAACTCGACCTCGACGCCCTCTCGGCGTTCGCCGAGAGGACCGGGGTCGCGGAGCCGATCGCCACGTACCCGCAGGCGCATTCCGACGTCGCGCTCGTCGTCGATTCCGGCGTCACCGCGGCGGTCGTCGAGGACGCACTGCACCGCGGCGGTGGGGAGAACCTCGAGTCGCTGGCGCTGTTCGACATCTACGAGGGCGAGCAGGTCGGCGAGGGCAAGAAGTCGCTCGCCTACCGGCTCTTCTTCCGCTCGCCGGAGCGTACGCTCACGACGGAGGAGGTCAACGTCGCCCGCGATGCGGCCGTCCGTGAGGTCGACAAGGCCGTCGGAGCCAGCCTGCGAGGCGCCTGACCCTGACATGAACCCCTGTGGCCCGCCCACGGGGGTGCATGACTTTTCTCTCTTGTGCATGAGTATGCGTATTCGTGTAGCCTGAACGACATGGTTCAGGTCGCAGTCGCCGGTGCGAGCGGATACGCCGGAGGAGAGCTCCTCCGCTTGCTGCTCGCTCACCCCAACGTCGAGATCGGAGCGTTGACGGCCGGGGGCTCCGCGGGTTCGCGACTGGGTGAGCACCACCCGCACCTCATGCCGCTGGCCGATGTCGTTCTTGAGGAGACGACGCCGGAGGTCCTCGCAGGACACGACGTCGTGTTCCTCGCACTTCCCCACGGTCAGAGCGCTGCCTTGGCCGCCGCGCTCGCCGAGGACGTGCTCGTCGTCGACTGCGGTGCCGACTTCCGCCTCGAGAACGAGAACGACTGGACTGCGTTCTACGACACCCCGTACGCAGGTTCGTGGGCCTACGGTATGCCCGAACTGACCCTCGGGACCGCAGCCAAGCAGCGGGACAACCTGGCCGGGGAGCGCCGCATTGCCGTCCCGGGCTGCTATCCGACCGCGGTCTCGCTCGCCCTCGCGCCCCTGTTTGCCCACGACCTCGTGGAGCACGATGACGTCGTCGTCGTGGCCTCCTCCGGAACCTCGGGGGCCGGCAAGGGCCTCAAGCCGCACCTGCTCGGATCCGAGGTCATGGGATCGATGAGCCCGTACGGTGTCGGCGGCGGCCACCGTCACACCCCTGAGATCGTGCAGAACCTCCGCCGCGCCACGCAGGGAGCGGACGACGTGTCCCTGTCGTTCACCCCCACGCTCGCGCCGATGCCGCGCGGCATCCTGGCCACGTGTACCGCGCGCGTGCGTGACGGCGTGGACGCCGCGGCGATTCGCGCGGCCTTTGAGGCGGCCTACGGCGGCGAGACGTTCGTCCACCTGCTTCCGGACGGCTCGTGGCCCTCGACGGGGATGGTCGTTGCGTCCAACGCCGTCGCGGTTCAGTTCGCCCTCGATGCAAGCTCCGGCCGCGTCGTCGTCGTCTCCGCCGTCGACAACCTCACGAAGGGCACGGCAGGAGCTGCCGTGCAGTCGATGAACCTCGCGTTGGGCTTCGACGAAGCCGCGGGCCTGCCCGCGGTGGGGGTGGCTCCCTGATGGTCGCCTTCGGAGCGCAGTTCACCCTCATCGCCCACCCCGAGGAACTGTCGTACGTGCGCCTCGGGCCGCACGAGGTGGTGCCAGACTGGGCCCTCACGGACGCCCCGCTCGTCTCGGTGAGCGCCACCGCATCTGAGACCTCGGTGCTGTGTCTGTCGTCCGCCATCCCGCGTGACGCGGTGGTGCGCCAGCAGGGGCCGTTCAACGTCTTCGAGGTCGACGGTCCGCTCGACTTCGCCCTCACCGGTCTCCTGTCGGCGATCGTGACGCCGCTCGGTGAGGCCGAGCTCACGGTTTTCACCGTTTCCACGTTCGACACCGACTGGATCATGGTTCCCACCTTCGAGTCCGACCGCGCCCGCGCGCTGTGGAAGCGTGCCGGCCACATCATCAAGGAGAAGGAATGAGCGTCACTGCCGCATCAGGCTTCCGGGCCGCCGGTGTCACGGCCGGCCTCAAGCCCAGCGGAAAGCCCGATCTCGCGCTCGTGGTCAACGACGGCCCCGAGCACGTCGGTGCCGCGGTGTTCACGAGCAACCGGGTTGAGGCGGCCCCCGTGACGTGGTCACGCCAGGTCGTCACCGACGGCCGCGTCGATGCTGTGGTCCTCAACTCGGGTGGTGCGAATGCCTGCACGGGCGCCCAGGGCTTCCTCGACACTCACCGCACGGCCGAACTCGTGGCCGAGGCCGCCGGCGTGAGTGCGGGCGATGTCGTGGTGTGCTCCACGGGGCTCATCGGTGAACTCCTGCCGATGGACCGCATCGAGAATGGTGTGACGCAGGTGTCCGGCGCCGTGAGCGCCGACGGTGGCGCCGACGCGGCCGAGGCCATCATGACGACCGACACCGTGGCCAAGGAGTGCGAAGGCATCGGCTCGGGGTACGTCGTCGGTGGCATGGCGAAGGGAGCGGGCATGCTCGCACCTTCACTGGCCACGATGCTGGTCGTCGTGACGACAGATGCCGTCCTCACGCCGGAGCAGGCTGACGAGGCCCTGCGCACGGCTACGCGCCTCACCTTCGACCGCATCGACTCCGACGGGTGTCAGTCGACGAACGACACCGTGCTCCTCATGGCGTCCGGCGCCTCCGGCGTCGCGCCCGAGATGGGGGAGTTCACGAGCACCCTGACGGAGGTCTGCCAGGATCTTGCGCTGCAGCTCATCACCGACGCCGAGGGCGCTGCCCACGACATCGAGATCGTCGTCTACGGAGCTGCAAACATTAACGATGGACTTGAAGTTGCACGCGCGATCGCCCGGAACAACCTCTTCAAGTGCGCGGTGTTCGGGGGAGACCCCAACTGGGGGCGCGTCCTCGCGGCCGTCGGCACGACCAAGGCGGCGTTCGACGCTCGCACGCTCGACGTTGCGATCAACGGTGTCATGGTCTGTCGCGACGGCGGTGTCGGCGACGACCGATCCGGCGTCGACCTGTCGAACCGTGAAGTGAAGGTCGAGGTCTTCCTCAAGGCGGGCGAGCATTCCGTCACGATCTTCACCAACGACCTCACGCACGACTACGTTCACGAGAACTCGGCCTACAGCACATGAGCACCTCCGAGCACGACCACGGGCTGGCCGGCGAGCGCCGTGACCTGAGCTCGATCGCTTCTGCGGCACTCAAGGCGGGCACCCTCGTCGAGGCGCTGCCGTGGCTCGAGCGCTACCAGGACGCGCTCGTCGTCGTGAAGTACGGCGGCAACGCGATGACCGACCCGGCACTGAAGAGGGCCTTCGCCGAGGACATCGCCTTCCTGCGCTACGCGGGGCTGCGCCCCGTGGTCGTTCACGGGGGCGGACCTCAGATCGCCTCAATGCTGGAGCGCATGGGCCTCAAGAGCGAGTTCCGCGGTGGGCTGCGCGTCACGACCCCCGAGACGATGGAGGTCGTGCGCATGGTGCTCACTGGCCAGGTCTCGCGTGAACTCGTCGGCCTCATCAACCAGCACGGCCCGATGGCCTTCGGGCTGTCGGGGGAGGACGCCCGCCTGTTCGGCGCCCGCCGTCGGCCGGCGTACG
Organism: Dermacoccus sp. Tok2021; assembly: GCF_019895135.1. Classification (NCBI taxonomy): domain Bacteria; kingdom Bacillati; phylum Actinomycetota; class Actinomycetes; order Micrococcales; family Dermacoccaceae; genus Dermacoccus; species Dermacoccus sp. Tok2021. The sequence continues at coordinate 8,639 of NZ_JAGTHU010000014.1, read as the reverse complement.
TTGACGGGGAGGCTGTCGACATCGGTCTCGTCGGCGATGTCGAGATGGTCGATCCGCAGATCGTGCGCGACCTGACGCACTCGGGGCGCATCCCCGTCATCTCGTCGGTGGCTCCCGACCTCGACAACGAAGGTCAGGTCCTGAACGTCAACGCCGACACGGCAGCGAGCGCGCTGGCCGTGGCACTCGGTGCCCACAAGCTCGTCGTGCTCACCGACGTCGAGGGCGTCTACGCCAACTGGCCCGACCCGGAGTCGCTGCTGTCGACCCTGCCCGCCGAGGACGCCGAAGCGATGCTCGCGACCGTCGAGACCGGCATGGTGCCCAAGCTCGAGGCCTGCATTCGCGCGGTGCGCGGAGGGGTGCCGCACACACACGTCGTCAACGGCACCCGCCCGCACTCGATCCTTCTCGAGATCTTCACCGACGAAGGCATCGGCACGATGATCACGTCAGGAGGACGCTGGTGAGTACCCAGCACGAGAGCCAGACGTACCTCGAGCGGTACGGCACGGCGATGATGGGTGTCTTCGGCGAGCCCGGCCTCGTCCTCACCGAGGGTGACGGCTGCTACGTCACGGACGCCGACGGCCGGCGTTACCTCGATCTGCTCGGTGGCATCGCCGTCAACTCTCTCGGTCACGGCCACCCGGTGCTCGTCGCCGCGGTACAGGAGCAGGCTGCACGCCTCATCCACACCTCGAACCTGTTCACGACGCCCGGTCAGGTGGCCCTCGGTGAGCGGTTGCTCGAGATCGCCGGAGCGCCGGAGGGATCACGCGTATTCCTCTGCAACACCGGCAGTGAGGCGAACGAGGCCGCGTTCAAGCTCGCCCGGCGCACCGGTCGCCCCGACGTCGTCGTTCTCGAGGGTGGCTTCCACGGGCGCACGATGGGGGCCATCTCGCTCACGTCGAAGGAGGCCTACCGCGCTCCGTTCGAGCCGCTCGTGCCCGGCGTCCGGCGAGTGCCGTACGACGACGTCGAGGCGTTGCGTGACGCTGTCGACGAGTCCGTGGGTGCTGTCCTCGTCGAGCCGATCCAGGGTGAGGCCGGCGTCGTCGTGCCGAGTGAGGGCTACCTCGAGGCGGCGCGCCGCATCACGCGTGACGCCGGTGCGCTGCTCATCCTCGACGAGGTCCAGACGGGCATCGCGCGCACCGGCGAGTGGTTCGGTTTCCAGACGCTCGCGCCGGGGCTCGTGCCCGACGCGGTGACGGTGGCCAAGGGCCTCGGTGGCGGCGTTCCTGTCGGCGGGCTCATCACGTTCGGGCCGGAAGTCTCCGGCCTCCTCACGGCGGGCCAGCACGGCACGACGTTCGGCGGTAACCCACTGGCCTGCGCTGCTGCGCTCGCGGTGCTCGACACGATCGCCGGGGACGGGCTTCTCACCCACGTCGTACGACGGGGAGAGCACCTCGCCGCTCGCATCGACGCCCTCGGCGACGCCCGCGTCACCGGATCACGCGGCCGTGGCCTGCTGCGCGCCGTCCTCCTGCGGGACGCCGTGGCGACGCAGCTCGTCGTCGCCGCGCGCGAGGCCGGCTTCGTCGTCAACGCGCCGACGCCGAACGCCGTTCGCCTCGCGCCCCCGCTCGTCATCTCTGACGCCGAGCTCGACACGTTCGTGGACGCCCTGCCGGCCCTGCTCGACCGAGCAGGAGAGAAGGAGACATCGTGACCCGCCACTTCCTGCGCGACGACGACCTGTCGCCCGCCGAGCAGCGTGAGGTGCTCGACCTTGCCGCACGCCTCAAGGCCGATCGACACTGTGTCCGCCCGCTCGAGGGGCCCCGCGGCGTCGCCGTCATCTTCGACAAGCCGACGCTGCGCACCCAGCTCAGTTTTTCGGTGGGCATCGCCGAACTCGGCGGCCACCCGATGATCGTCGACGGCAACCTCGCCCAGGTGGGCACTCGGGAGTCGATCCACGACGTGGCCAAGGTGTTGGGCCGCCAGGTGAGCGCCATCGTCTGGCGGACGTTCGCCCAGAAGTCGCTCGCAGAGATGGCCGAGCACTCGGGAGTTCCGGTCGTCAACGCGCTCACCGACGACTTCCACCCGTGCCAGATCCTCGCCGACCTCCTCACTGTCACGGAGCACAAGGGAAGCGTGGCCGGGCTCAAGGTCGCCTACGTCGGCGACGCAGCCAACAACATGGCGCACAGCTACCTGCTCGGCTTCGCCACTGCGGGGGCGAACATCGTCGTCGCCGGACCGGAGAGCTACCAGCCGAACCCCCAGATCCTCGAGGACGCTCAGCGCATCGCGGTGCAAACGGGTGGGAGCGCCACGGCCTCCACCGACGCCGTGGTCGCGGTCAGCGATGCGGACGTCGTCATCACCGACACCTGGGTGTCGATGGGGCAGGAGGGCGAGAAGGCCGAACGCCAGGGCGAGACGAACCCGTTCCGGTCGTTCGCCGTGACCGCGGACCTCATGGCCCACGCCAAGGCCGATGCCATCGTCATGCACTGCCTGCCCGCATACCGGGGGTACGAGATCGCCGCCGATGTCATCGACGGGCCGCAGTCGGTCGTCTGGGACGAAGCGGAGAACCGTCTGCACGCGCAGAAGGCTCTGCTCGCCTTCCTTCTGGAGCGCTCGTGATCGCGCCGACGAAGGGCGCGCGACATCAGCGCATCCGCGAGATCCTCGGCCGGGAGCCCATCCGCTCGCAGACCGATCTCGCCGAACGTCTGCTCGAGGACGGCGTCGACGTCACCCAGGCGACGCTGTCGCGTGACCTCGTCGAGCTGGGCGCGGTCAAGGTGCGCCAGGGGCGAACACTCGTCTACGCCGTGCCTGGCGAGGGCGGCGATCGAACGCCGCGTGCCGGCGCCGCTCGTACCGAAGCCGTGCACCGCCTTCGCCGGCTCTCCGGCGAACTGCTCGTCACGGCCGAGTCCTCGGGCAACCTCGTCGTGCTGCGCACGCCTCCGGGCGCTGCGAACTTCCTCGCCTCGGCGATCGACCACGCGGAGTTCGAGGAGGTGCTCGGCACCATCGCCGGCGACGACACGATCCTGGTCATCGCCCAGGCGGACGCCGAGTCGTCAGCTCTGGCGCAGCGCTTCCTCGACCTCGCCGGGCGTACCGACGACGCCGGAGCCGACGAGGACCTTCACGCCGACGACGCGTGAGAATCCACGCGAGCACCCTGAGATTTCCCTGCTACCCCTGCACTTCGGTGACCCGTTCGAGCCGGGCCACTCCTCGATGAAAGGTTTGTCATGACCCAGGCCGATTCGCGCCTCAGCCTCTGGGGCGGACGCTTCGTCGGCGGCCCCTCCGACGCACTCGCGGCCCTGAGCAAGTCCACCCACTTCGACTGGCGCCTCGCGCCGTACGACATCGCCGGATCCCGGGCACACGCCCGCGTTCTGCACCGCGCGGGCCTCCTCGCCGCCGACGACCTCGGGGCCATGCTTGCGGCCCTCGACAAGCTACGCGGTGACGTGGAATCGGGCGTCTTCGTCCCGGCCCAGGACGACGAGGACGTTCACACCGCGCTCGAGCGCGGCCTCATCGAACGTGCCGGCGCTGACGTGGGCGGTCGCCTGCGCGCCGGGCGCTCGCGCAACGACCAGGTGGCCACCCTGTTCCGCATGTACCTGCGTGATCACGCGCGGGTCGTCTCGGGGCTGCTGCTCGACGTCGTCGACGCTCTCGTGGCTCAGGCCCGAACCCACATGGGCGTCGCGATGCCTGGCCGCACTCACCTGCAGCATGCCCAGCCGGTGCTCCTCAGCCACCACCTTCTCGCCCACGCCTGGGCCCTGTTGCGCGACGCCGAGCGCTTCGTCGACTGGGACAAGCGCGCGGATGCCTCGCCGTACGGCTCGGGGGCGCTCGCGGGCTCGTCTCTCGGCCTGGACCCGGCTCGGGTGGCCGAGGACCTCGGCTTCAGCCGCCCGACGCAGAACAGCATCGACGGCACCGCCTCGCGTGACTTCGTCGCCGAGTTCGCCTTCGTCTCCGCGATGGCCGCGGTCGACATCTCGCGCATCGCCGAGGAGGTCGTCCTCTGGGCGACGAAGGAGTTCAGCTTCGTCACCCTCGACGACGCCTTCTCGACCGGTTCCAGCATCATGCCGCAGAAGAAGAACCCCGACGTCGCCGAGCTCGCCCGAGGCAAGGCGGGCCGTCTCGTCGGTGACCTGGCCGGCCTGCTCACGACCCTCAAGGCGCTTCCCCTCGCTTACAACCGTGACCTGCAGGAGGACAAGGAGCCGGTCTTCGACGCCGTCGACACCCTCGAACTGCTCCTGCCTGCCTTTGCCGGGATGACCGCGACGCTGACGTTCCACCCGGAGCGCCTCGAGTCGCTGGCCCCGCAGGGCTTCTCGCTCGCCACGGACATCGCGGAATGGCTCGTGCGCGAGGGCGTGCCCTTCCGTGTGGCTCACGAGGTCGCCGGAGCGTGCGTCCAGGAGTGCGAGAAGCGCGACATCGAGCTGTGGGATCTCTCGGACGACGACCTGGCCTACATCAGCGAGCACCTCACCCCGGGCGTGCGTGAGGTCCTCAGCGTTCCGGGATCGCTCGCGTCGCGCAACGCCACGGGCGGCACCGCCCCGGAGCGAGTCGGTGAGCAGCTCGAAGCTGCCGCCGCTCGAGCGGGCGAGCTGCGCGAGTTCGCCGACTCGCGCATCGAGCTGCACTGACCGGAGCACTCTCCCCGTCTCATGACGACAGCGGCACCCGAGAACGGGTGCCGCTGTCGTCATGCGTGCTGACGGCTGACGCCGATCAGGCCAGTAGCTGCTCCTCGGCGACGAGCTCTTCGGGGGAGGCCTGGCTGGAGGTCGAGCCATCGAGCCACAGGTCGGGCCCGAAGATCTCGTAGCTGATGTCGGCCGCGTCCACGCCGCGGTCGAGCAGGCCCGAGCGCACGTGCTGCATGAACGGCACCGAGCCGCAGAGGTAGTACTCGGCGTTGTCCGGCAGGTCGAGCTCGTTCACGGCGACGAGACCTTCGCGCGCATCGTCGCCGCCCTTCTCGTAGTACGTGATGGCGGTGGCGCCGGTGTCGGCTGCGGTGCGGGCGACTTGCTCGCGCAGCGGGTGGGTGTCTACGTCGACGTCGGCGTGGACGAGGACGAGTTCACGACCGTTCGTGCGGCCGTGAGCGGCGGCGTCGAGGATCGAGGCCATCGGCGTGATGCCGATGCCGGCGGAGAACATGACGAGCGGGCGAGTGTGGTCGCCCTTCGCCACCTCGATGTCGCCCACCGGTGCGCTGACGGGCAGGATGTCGCCCTCGGAGCGCTCGAACAGATATCCCGAGACGGCACCGTCGGGGGTGCCGTTCGCACCCGCCACCTTCTTGACCGTGATCTGGAGGGCGGCGTCACCGGGCGCGCCCGAGATCGTGTACTGGCGGGGCTGGCGGTAGTCGTCCTCGAGCTGAGCGATGACGGAGACGTACTGGCCCGGAACGTAGTCGGGAATCGCCGAACCGTCGACGGGCCCGAGGGTGAACGTGCGGGCGTTGCCGCCGGCGTCCTCGATGCGCGTGATGCGGTGGTCCTGCATGAGGGAGTCCGGCGTGCGGTCGATCTGCTGGTACAGCTTCGCCTCGGCGCTCACGAGGTCCATGGCGAACAGCCAGTACACCTCTTCCCAGGCGCGTGCCACCTCGGGCGTGACGGCGTCGCCGAGCACCTCGCCGATGGCCTCCATGAGGTTGCGGCCAACGATGGTGTAGTCACCGGGCTTGATGGCGAGGGCAACGTGCTTGTTCGCGATGCGCGACAGGACGTGGTCGAAGTCGATGTCGGAGTCGCCCAGCAGGTGGTGGGCATACGCGACGATGCTCGACGCCAGCGCGATCGGCTGCTCGCCGATGGCCTGGTTCGCCTGGTTGAACACGTTGAGCAGGTCCGGGTTGCGCTCGAACATCTTGGGGTAGAAGACCTTGGTGATCTGCGTGATGTTCTCGATGACCGGTCCGGCAGTCGCCTTGACGATCTCGGCGTTGTCGGCGTGCAGCATGCGTCCTCCAGGGTGACGTCGTCAGGTTGCCGTAGACGGTCCCGTTGCGGCCGTCGTGACGCTACGGCGCGGGCCTGGCTCGAGGGCAGGGACGAATGTCCCCGATCCTCAGGAACCGAGGGGTGCGGGACCGCGACGGCGGAACTCATCGGCAGCGTTGGCACAATGACGGCGTGCACCCCGTCGATCCAGATCTCTTCGCCGCAGCACCCGAGGTGGTGGCTCCGCGGCTGCTCGGCCTGGTCGTGCACCACGACGGTGTCGGTGTGCGGATCAGCGAGGTGGAGGCGTACGCGGGGGAGCGCGACCCGGGGTCGCACGGCTTCCGTGGACGCACGCCGCGCAACGCGGCGCTCTTCGGACCTCCCGGCACCGTGTACGTCTACATCAGTTACGGCATCCATCGAGCCTTCAACCTGGTCTGTGGCCCCGACGGAGAATCCGGCGGAGTGCTCGTGCGCGCCGGTGAGGTCGTCGAGGGGGAGGAGATCGCTCGGCGGCGCCGGGGTGGAGATCGGCGCGACGTTCCGTCACGGCTGCTGGCGCGGGGGCCGGGAAACCTCGGGCAGGCGCTCGGCGTTGATCTCGACCTCAACGGAACGCCGGTCACCGGAAGGGACGCGCAGGTGCGACTCACCGTGCCGGACGGGTGTACCCGGCTCGAATACCGCAGCGGCCCACGGGTCGGGGTGAGCGGCCCCGGCGGCGACAGCACGCTGTACCCGTGGCGCTTCTGGCTGCCCGACGACCCGACGGTCTCCGCCTACCGGCCCGCCGTGGCGCGCCGACGAGCCGCGACGAACCCACACCAACCGAAGTGACGCGGGCGCACCCGATGGGGCACCCTTGGAACGGCGCCGGAGCCAGACACCGGCCATGACGACGAAAGGCACATCGTGACCAACATCCTCGACGAGCTGCAGTGGCGCGGAGCGGTGGCACAGACCACCGCTGAAGCCGAGCTGCATGAAGCACTCGCGAACGGACCTATCACGGTGTATTGCGGTTTCGACCCGACTGCCCCGTCGTTGCACTTCGGCAACCTCGTTCAGCTCATCCAGCTACGTCGCCTGCAGAGGGCCGGCCACCGAGTGATCGCCCTCGTCGGCGGCTCGACGGGACTCATCGGCGACCCCCGTCCGAGTTCGGAGCGAGTGCTCAAGACGAAGGACCAGACGGCGGAGTGGGTCGACAAGATCCGCTCGCAGGTGCGCCCCTTCCTCGACTTCGAGGGTGAGAACCCGGCGCGCGTGGTGAACAACCTCGACTGGACCTCACAGATTTCGGCTCTCGACTTCCTGCGCGACGTCGGCAAGTACTTCCGCGTCAACGCGATGATGAAGAAGGACGCCGTAGCGGCTCGCCTGAACTCCGAGGAGGGCATCAGCTACACGGAGTTCAGCTACCAGATCCTTCAGGCGCTCGACTACCTCCACCTGTACCGCGAGTACGGCTGCACCTTGCAGACCGGTGGTTCGGACCAGTGGGGCAACCTCATTGCCGGGGTTGACCTCATCCGTTCGGTCGAGGGCAAGAGCGTTCACGTGCTCACTTCGCCGCTGCTGACCGACGCGAGCGGGCAGAAGTACGGCAAGTCGGAAGGCAACGCCATCTGGCTCGACGCGACGATGACGAGCCCCTACGCCTTCTACCAGTACTTCCTCAACGTCGAGGACTCCGAGGTCATCAAACTCCTCAAGTTCATGACCGACAGGACGCCGGAGGAGATCGCCGAGCTGGAGAAGGCCGTCGCCGAGGCACCCTTCCGCCGTGAGGCGCAGCGGACGTTGGCCGCCGACGTCACGACGCTCGTCCACGGCGAGGCTGCGACGGCCGGCGCCGTGGCCGCGAGTGAGGCTCTCTTCGGCAAGGGAGACGTGACGGCGCTTGACGCGTCCACGCTCCGTGACGCAGCGCAGGAACTGCCGGGAGCCGACGTCGCCGAGGGCACCAGCCTGACGGACGCCGTGGTCGCGGTCGGCATCGCGGACTCACGAAACGCGGCCCGGCGCCTCATCGGTGACGGCGGGGTTTCGCTGAACAACGTGAAGATGAACGACGCCGAGTACGCCCTGACGGCGGACGACTTCCTCCACGGCGAGGTGGCAATCCTCAAGCGCGGCCGCAAGTTCCAGGCCGCGGCACGTCGGGCCGGGTGACCCGACGTCCGGTGCAGGGGAGGGGCTCTCGAGGCACCTCTCCCGCACCGAACGCCCTGGCACGTCTCCGCGTTTGTGCCCAGGGTGAGAAGCGTGTAGTGTCTTCCGAGTCGCCGCGAGCAGCGGAGGGCCGAAGGCCCGCCGCGAGCCGCACCTGACACTCTCGGATTGCCTACAGGCACAACGAATTACAGCGATGTAGTTCGAAGTGGCCAGGTTGGTGCTAAGCCGAGGAAGTGCTAGGATAGACGAGTTACCCCAGACGGGTGAGGGGTTCCACCTCAAACCCTGACGGTGTGTGATGGTGTTTTGAGAACTCAACAGCGTGCCGATGTGATCATCGCCAAACAACAATTTTTTGCTGGCCCTGTGTGGGTTGGTGTTGTTCTGGCTGATGTTTGATGGATGGATACAAGACACACGATCACCTTTTTGTGGGTGGTGGTGTGGTGTCACCGTTTGATTTCGGCTGGGATACAGATT
>NZ_JAGTHU010000013.1:0-98154 GCF_019895135.1 Dermacoccus sp. Tok2021 | reverse complement strand
AGGCCGAGCGACCCCCACCCCCGCTGGCGTGAGACCCACCGCCTCCCCCACCGCCATGAGTGACCGTGATCTGAGCACTGCATAGACCGAAGGTGCACCCGCCGCTGGGACCGTCAGCTGAGGCCGAGGAGGCTCCAATGGTGGCGAGGGCAGCGCCGAGTGTCGCAGTGAGGACGCGCTTCATCATGATCAGCCCTTACTCGGAGAAGAGGGAGATGGTGACGAGGTTGACGCCTGCTCGCAGCCGAGCTTGATCGAAGAGGGCGCGTTGACGTCTGCCTGGTCCACCTTCCAGCTCTTCCCCTTGTCATCGCTCTTGAAGTACAGCGTCACAGGGGCTGTACTGCTGACGTTCTGCTTGCCCTTATCGGTGGTGAGAGACCCCTTGGTGGTACCGCAGGCACGCACAGTCATTTCGTAAGGCCGTGTCGGCGTGTCAAGGAAAATATCCATCCCCTGGTACTTGTCTACCGTGGACTTGGAGAGGTCGAAGCTCTTTACTTTGCCGAGGTCTGTCTTTCCACCAAACCAGTTGTCTTGCGTTTCATTCTGGTACCTGATCATCTTCTCAGTTCCGTACTTTGCGGCCTCAGCGGGCATGTGGCCACCCGTCCCAGGAATGAGCTTCTCGAAGGCGAGGTACGCATCCACGCCTTGCTTGTATCGAGGGTCATTGCCACCCTTGATGTGCTGGGTGGGCGTGCTGGTGGTGGGCGCCGGTTTGGCGGCGTCTTGTCCGCAGCCGGTGAGGAGCGCGGTGAGGGTGAGGGCGCCGACGGCGGCGGTCGTGATCGTGCGGTTCATGGTGTGGCCTTTCGTGTCGGCGGTGGTCATGATGCTTTTCGCTGCTCGTCGCGGCGTTGGAGGTCTGCGAGCAAGTTGAGGGTCTCGTATTCGAGTTCGCCGGCGATTTCTTCGAGCGTTTCGGTGAGTTGCTCGGCGACGGTTTCCACGCGTCCGGGGATCGCGGATTGCCACGCGGCGCGTAGCGCGTCTCGCCACAATGCTTCGTTCGCGGGTTCGACCATGATTCCCTTCGCTGCGGCCCAGGTCGCGGTGCGCGGGTCACCCGCGCGCAGGGAGCGCGTCGCGAGTTCGTGCGCGATGTCGGCGATCATCGCGATGATCTCTTGCCGGTCGACTTCAGCCCACGCCCACGCGCCTCGCGTCTTGCCGGCGACCTTGAGGGGCTGGTCGTCGACGAGGCTGAGCGCACCCGTGAGCTTCTCCGTCGGTGTTTGCGCGATCGTGTCGCCCATGTGGTCGAGGAAGGTGTGCCAGTCCACGGCTGTCTCGTCGGCGAGCGTGTAGCCCGTTTCGGGCGTGTAGTGCGCGAGGTAGGGCTGGCCTTCGGGTGTGGTGCCGAGCCAGGTGCGTGCGGCGGTGACGGGCCCGTTGCGTTTGGTGGCGGTGACGGGCTTGCCGGGCCAGATCGCTTCGTCGAGTGCTTCGGTGGGTGCGGCAGGGTGGAGTGCGAGGTAGGTGATGATCTCGGTGCTGCGCCCGGGAGCTTGGGGGCGTTTCCCGGTGGCGCCTTGGATCTGCACGGTGCCGAGCAGGCGCACGAGGGGCCCGTCATGCGGTTGCGGTGTGGGCGCGATGGGTGGGCCATCGAGCGCGTCGAGAACGTCCTCAACGCCGGGGTGCTCGGGCGCCTGCGTGGTGGTCGTGGGCTCGGGAGCGTCGTCGATCGTCTCGTCGACGGTGACTTCGTCGACGAGCTCGCCGTCGATGGGTGTGTCGTCGTGGTCGACGAGTTCGAGCGGCGCCGGGGCGTGGGGTGCGGGCAGCTGCTCGAGGTCGGTGTCTTCGGCCTGGATGCTCTCGCTGAACGCGGGTCCGGCACTGGGCGCGCTCGTTGTGGTCTCGAACAGGTTCAGCAGCGCCGCGTAGTGCGCGTCGTCGAGGTGTTGGGGGCTGAGGCGTAGCCCGATGGGTGCGAGGGTCGCGGCGTCGGTGCTGGTAGCGTTCAGGACCCACTCGCCGAGGGGGGTGCTGGTGTGGCTGAGGACGGCCACCGCGAGGCGCGGCTGCAGCTGCAGGATCGCGCTGAGCCGCTCACGCTGCGCGGGTGTGGGTTCGTGCGCGAGCAGCAGCAGCTGCGGCGTCCACGTGTCGGGGTGGTCACCGGTGAGGCGAGCAGTGGCTGCGGAGTCGAGGTCGTCACTGGCCAGGGCCTCAGCATGGGCGTGCGCGGCGACTTCGAGGCCGGCCAGGAGGTGGTCGAGGTCACTGGTGTGGGTGATGCGGTCGCTGCCGAGCGCGTCGGCGAGTTCGGGCAGGTAGTCCACGAGAGTCACGCGCAGGTCGTCGGCCCACGCAGAGGTGACGAGCTCGAGGATGATGCCGCGCGCGATGTCGTGGCTGAGCGCGGTGGTGGCCGCGTCGATGCCAAGGGCTTGGATGAGTTCGAGGTTGAGCAGGACCCAAGCGTTCTCGTCGTCGAGGCCGAGGGTGACCAGGCACGGGTAGGGCGCGGGCACGTCGACGAGGTCGTCGTCGGTGAGCAGGTCGGTGCGTGCGATCGTCCAGATGCTGTGACTGATGCGTGTGAACGGTGAAGGCACCTCGTCGGCGTCGGCGACGAGGTAGAGCTCGAGGCGGGTGGGCAGGATCCGGGCGGCGCGCAGGCCAGGCACCGCGACGTGGTGGGTGAGGCAGGTCTTGGCGAGGGTGCGCATGGCCCGGTCGAGGTCGCTGGCGTCGACGGTGTCTGCGTCGGTGAGAAGGTCGTGCTCGAGCTGGTGGGCGTCGCTGTGGGCTTCGGGCAGCGCGATGCGCGTTCCGGGGGTGCGACGTCGTGATTGGTGTCGGCGTCGGGACGCGAGCAGCGCGATGACCCCGGCCGCGGTCAGCGCGGACAGGCCAGTGGCGGTGATCCCGATGTAGTCGTGCTCACTGGTGACTTGATCGCTGTGCTGATCTGGCGCGGGCGTGGTGGCTGCGGGTGCCGGCGCTTGAGCGCGTGACGGCTGCTGCTGCGGTGTGGACGCGTGCTGCTGGGGCGCGGCCGTGTGGGTGGGTGCGCTCGAGGTGCGCGGCGTCGACGCGTGCGCGTGCGGCTTCGCGATCTTGGTGTGGGTGTTCGTGCCGGCCTTGGCCAGGTGGGCGGGCACGGTGATCTTCCACCCGGCCTGCAGCTGGTTGGGGTTGCTCAGGTGAGTGCCCCCGGGCTGGGCCATGGTGCGCGACGCGTCGTACAGGTGCGTCCAGTTCTTTCCCGCGCCGGTGGTGCGCTCACTGATCGACCACAGGTTGTCGCCTTGCTTGACGGTGACCTGCTGATCGTTGGCGCTTTGCTTCGGCGTGGCCGCGGTCGACGTCGGGGTGTGCGTCTCGGCGTGCTGCTGCGCGATGACCGGCGTGCTGGCGGGGGTGGCGGCGCTGGCGACCGTCGCGGCCGGTCCGGCGATCCCGGTCATGCCCAGGACGGCGCTGACAAGGATGCGTGCCCCGTGCTGTTGCAGGCTGAGGGCGGGCAGCGTGGGTGCGCGCACGCCACGTAGTTGAGCGAGCAGTTCGACCAGGACACTGAGCGCGAAGGTCAGCCACGCTGCCCAGGCGACGAACGTGATGATGGTCAAGACCAGCTGCACTCCGCCGGTGGGGTCGTTGAACGCGGCGGTGAGGTTGTCACTGGTCAGTCGCGACAGGGGGTTTCCGGCGAAGGTGATCAGCAGCCAGGGCAGGCCAACGATCGCGCCGGCCAGCAGGAGCAGGGCGGCGAGGCCTTTGGTGATGCGCTGCATGCGAGATCTCCTTCGTCAGGGGGTGACACGCTGGGTGTCGACGGTGGCGTTGCCATGCACCGGGCCGCCGAGGAAGGGCAGCAGGTGGGGGTGCCACATCTTCGTGGTCGTGATGCGGATCGTGGTGCCTTCGACGGTGGCGGTGCCGTTGACGCCGGCCTGGGCGAGGTAGCTCTGCGCGGCCGCGGCACCCTTGCCTGGGTCGACGGTGGAGGCGCGGCCGGTGATGACGTCGGGCGTCAGCTGCTGGCCGGCAGCTCGGCCGGCTTCTTGTGCAGCGCTTTGCGCGTCGTTGATCGCGGACAGCTTGCCGGCACCGTCGAGTAGGAGGCCACACATGAGCAGTACCGCGGCGGCGATGATCGCGATGTACGCGGCTGCGAGCCCGTCTTCGTTGTCTCGAGTGTGGCGCATCAGCGCTCCCGGTAGGTGTCGATGGCGCTGAGGGCGTCAGCGGTGAAGGTGACGCTTCCGGGCATGCCTGGCACGGAGAGGTCGCTCAGGGGCACGGAGCAGGTGACGTGAGAGCGTGCGGTCGCGGCTTGGCCGGGCTGGGTGGTGAAGCCGCTGGTGTCGATGCTCACTGCTGGGGCGCAGCTGACGCCCTTGGATTCAAGGGTCTGCTGTGCTGCTGAGGCTCCGGCGCTGGAGGCTGATCCGGCGTCGCGGGTGTGGGATGCGGCGCGGGCAGCGTTCTGGGCGGCTGCAGTGACGACGGTCTTGGCGGCGCTGGCGCGAGCGAAGCCGAGCAGGAGCAGACCGATGAGCAGGAGCGCCGCGGTGCTGATGGCCACTTCGGCGGCGGCGAAGCCGTCTTCGCGGGCGGTGGTGGTGAAGATGCCGCTGCGGGGCGGGTTGTCGGGGTCGATCCCGAAGGTTTCGCATGGGCAGGTGTCGCCGTCCCACATGGGGCACAGTTCGGCGCGGCAGGTCATCGGGTCACCTCTTCGCTGGCGCCTTGGGCGTGGGCGTGGATGGTTGGCATGGAGAACATCGGGATGATGCTGGCCGGTTGGGCGCTGATGTCGACGCGGGTCGTGGCAGCACCTCGCGAGATGCTGACGCTCGGGGTCCCGCTGAAGATGTTGGGGCTGGCTTGCGAGATGAGGCTGTTCGCGGCCATCTGGCCACTGCCGGCACTGGCGGTCTGGCCGCGCGCGGCTTGCAGCCCTTGCTGCGCGGCCGCGTCGACGACGTTGCGAGCGTGGAAGACGAGACCGGCTTGGAGCAGGAGCATGCCGAGGATGAGCAGCATCGGCAGCAGGATCGCGTAGGTCGCCGGTGACAGGCCGGCTTCGGGGCCGTGGGTGAGCACGCGGGCATGGCTTCGTTTCCACCGTCGAACGACGGTGGAAACGAAGCCATGCCCAGCGCGGGTGGTCATGATCAGGAGCCGCTCAGCTTGTTGCCGTACTTCGTCACGACGGTGGTGATGATGGCGGCGACTGCGATCGCAGCGACGATGCTCGCCACGGCGATGATCGCGACCGTTGCGGCTTCGAGGCCCGATTCGCGGGTGGCGAGGAGCTTGCGGTGGCGAGCGGTGAGGGCCTCGTGAACCTGCGAGGAGGCGATCTGCAAGGTGGTGAGGAACTGCATCATGATTCTTCCCTTTTCGGTGGGCGTTTCGGAAGCGCCGAATGCTTCCGAAACAGGAAATTTTATGCCACTGGAAATAGAACTCTCAGATAATTGATCTCTCAATTACTTTTCGGTAGGACGTTCTAGGCCATATCCACCACCACCGCGGCGATCAGGGCCCCGAGCGCGAGGCTGGGGCCGTAGGGCAGATGGGTTCGTGCGGGCCAGATGAGCTTGAACACGATGGCGGCTACTCCCCCGATGAAGATGGCGAGCACCGGGGACAGCGCGGCGGCGTCCCAGCCGCGGGAGCCGGCGTATATGCCGCACAGCAGCGCCAAGCGCACATCTCCCATGCCGAGGCCGCCGGTCAGGAGGGCGAAGAGGTACCAGCCGGCCATTGTGGCGGCGCCGGCCAGGACGCTGACGAGCAGCGTCGCGGGGTGGCTGGTGAGCACGCTCGTGAGCGCGATGACGCTGGTCAGTAGGGCTGAGGCCGGATAGACCAGGCGGGTGGGAATGCGGTGCGTGGTCAGGTCGATGCCGGAGGCGAGCGTGGCGGGCACGATGTACGCGACGTCGGCCGCCCACCAGTGCTGCGGGTTGGCGGTGAGCATGAGTGCGCTGACTGCCAGAGCGCCGGCGAGTGAGGCGACGTGGTGGCGTTCGAGTGAGTGATGGCTCATCACGTTCTGACCTCCTGCCACGCTCGGGTGTGGTTGACGTGAACTGAAAAGCCCATCGGGGGGCGCGGAATCGGACATGCTCGCCGGATCTTTTTTCTACGTGGTGAACATCGTGATGGAGACCGGCAGCAGGATCGTGATCATGAGCACGATGACCAGGGAGGTGATCGGCAGCGCCATGCGTTCGGTGCGTGACTTGGCGTCGGCTTCTTCTTCGGTCAGCAGTCGGTGCATGAGGGTGTTGGAGCGGGCGAGCAGCTGCTCGACGACTTGCGAGCCCTGTTCGGCGGCCATGCGCATGATGTCGCCGACTTCGGAGATCTCCTGCACGCCGATTGTTTCGGCGAGGTCGGTGAACGCGTCCCAGGGCTGCTGTCCGGCCCAGCGTGCCTTGACCAGGGCGCGGCGTACTTGCAGCATCACCCACGAGTCGGAGATCTGCGCGGCGCTCATGACGGTGTCGGTGGGTGCGCCACCGGAGGCGCGTTTGATGGCGACCAGCTGCAGGTAGGCGACGATGAAGTAGCGCCATTCCTGGCGGGCTTCGGCGGCCTTGGACTTGATCTCGAGGTCGGGCAGGAACCAGCCGGCGACGGCCAGGGGTAGGCAGATGACGGCGGGGATCATGGGGAAGGTCCAGCCGGTCAGGAGGCTGAGCGCGACGAGGGTGGGCACCAGCAAGAGGGCTGCGGTGGCGTAGGCGGCTTTCTCGCCGTAGTAGCTGGCGTGGGTGCGCTCGAGGAGGGCGAGGTCTCGTTCGGGGGCGCCGAATCCGACACGGTGACCGAGGGCGCGTTCGACACGAGCCCCGAGGCGTGTGGTGAGGCTGCTCGCTCGGGGTTGGTCGTCGACCTGCTCGAAGGTGGGGGTGGTGATGCGGGCGCCGGACAGGCGGTTGAGGGCGGGCCCGAGTGCCGGGCGTGGGCGGATGAATGCTGCGCTGAGGCAGACCAGGCCCACACCGATGAGGGCGCCGCAGGTGACGAGGATCGGCAGGGTCATGAGGTCGTCTCCTTCGTGCCGGGCGCGTGGGGCGTGGCGAGGAAGCGCGGTGAGGGTGCGCTGCGGGTGGTGGAGCGCAGCCAGTACAGGCAGCCGAGGAACATCGCGAGCACGATGACGAGCATGAACTGGCCGATGCCGTGCACGTAGAAGCGCCCGAAGTCGGTCAGGGTGATGAAGCCGATGAGCAGGAAGGTGAAGATCCCGACGAGCAGTTTCATCTCCTGGCGCGGCCCGGCCCGGGCTGCTTCGACGTCGCGGCGCTTGAGCGTTTGGGTCTCGACGCTGTCGGCCAGGGAGGTGAGGGTGGTGGCGAGTTTCGCGCCGGTCTCGCGTGAGCCCATGATGAGGGTCGCGGCGACGAGGTCGCCGGCTGCGTCGTCGAGGTCGTCGGCGAACGCGCGCAGCGCCTGCTCGGCGGGGCGGCGAGCGTTGAGGCGAGCTACGAGCAGTTCGACTTGCGGACGGATCGGTGCGGGAGCTGAGCGCAGCGTCGCGCCGAGCGCGTCGGTCAGGCCGACGCCTCCGCCGGTGAGGACCCCGGCGAGGGATCGGGTCCATTCCTTGAGTGCTTCGAGGGTGTCCAGGCGTGCCTTTTCGGGTCCGGTGCTGAACAGGCGCGGCAGGGCGATCACGACCCAGGGCAGCACGATGAGGGCGAGCACGAATCCGGTGAACAAGGCCACGAGCAGGCCGACGCCGGCGGCGATGAGCGCGCGGGTGCGTTCGGTGCGTGTCAGCGTCATGAACGCTGGCAGGGTCGTGGTGCGCCGTGGCCGTTTCGGGCTCGGTTCGTGTGGGCGTGCGCCGGCGATGAGCAGCAGCAGGCCGATGGCGACGGCGAGGCCGGCGAGGAGTCCGATGATCGTCATGCCGCACCGCCGTGTGCGCGCAGCATCAGCGAGTCGAGTTCGTCGGCCCAGGTCGCGTGTTGGTTCTCCAATGCTGAGGGGTCGTAACCGGTCAGGACGAGGTCGTCGATCCAGGACGGCAGGTTCCCGGTCGGGATCGCGCGCCCGTCTGCGCCGGGGGTGAACAGGTCGGTGATGCCGACACCGTTGGGGGCGTCGCTTTGGGGGAAGGTGGTGATGACGCCGTCGACGAAGCGCAGCTTCTTGCCGCCGATGCCGCGTTCGTCGAGGACCTTGATGTGCAAGATGATGTCGATGCTCGCGGCGATCTGGCGGTAGGCGAACGCTTCGGTCGAGGGGGGCATCTTGATCGCGCAGGTCACGATGCGCTCGATCGCGTCGCGGGCGCTGGTGGCGTGGATGGTGGAGACCGATCCCTTACCGGCTTGCATCGCCTCGAACATCGCGAGGATCTCCTGGCCACGGACCTCGCCCACGACGATGCGGTCGACGCTTTGGCGCAGGCTCTTTTCGATCAGGTGGATGAGGGTGACTTCACCGGCGCCGTCTTCACCGCCGGGGCGGTACTGGCCGGCCCACACGTTGCGGTGGCGATCGGGGGTGTTGTGCAGCGCGAGCTCGTACTCGGTTTCGATCGTGGCGATTGCGACGTTGGGGTCGAGTTCGTGCAGCAGGGAGCGGATCATCGTTGTCTTGCCGGCGGAGGGCAGCCCGGCGACGACGATGGATTTGCCGGCCTTGATCGCGGCGGACAGGAACTCGGCGAGCGTGGTGTCGATCGCGCCGAGTTCGATCAGGCGGGACAGGTCGGAATCGGTGAACCCTTGACGTCGGATCGTGACGGCGGGGCGCGGCACGAACCAGCCGCTGGCCGACAGGCGGTGGCCTTCCTTCCCGATGGACAGGTCGAGGGAGGGGCGCGCGGCGCTGAAGGGGCGTTCGCCTTCGGCCGCGGTCGCGGCGATGTGCTGCAGGTCCTCGAGCAGGTCTTCGTCGCTGTCGGCCACGGGCGGGCCGGCTTCGATACGGCCGTCGTTGTAGACGAGGGTGACGTTGTCGTGGCCACGCACGCTTATGTCTTCCAGCCCGTCGGTGTGCATATAGCGCTCCAGGCGCCCGAGGCCGAAGATCGAGTCCATCGTGGCGTGGCCGAGGGCTTCGGCTTCGGCCAGGGTCAGCGGGTCCAGCCCGCTGCGGGCCCGTTCGATCTGCAGGGTGCTGATCTCGGTGCGGATCGCGTCCCAGGCGAGCTGGCCGTGCTCGTCGCGCTCAAGACGTCGCGTGGCCGCGTCGTCGCGGCTTTTCATGAGCCGCTCGGACACGCGCAGGCGCAGCGTGCGCACCTGAGCCCAGTCGACGTCGGCGAGGTCGCTGACGCTCAGATCGTGCGAGTCCTTGGGCTGCTCGCGCAACTCGACAGCGAACGGGTCGTCGACGGGCTCGAGCGCGTTGACCGAGGTCTTGGCGCGAAACGTCTCGGCGTTGACCTGCTCGATCGCGTCGCGGAAGGGATGCTCCTTGGCGAGTGCTGCACTGGTGCGGCGTGCGCTGGTGTCACCGGCTAAGGCGTGCGCGGAGGAGAACAGCGGCAACCCGTCCAGGTTGGTGTCCGTGCTGGGGTCGCCTGGCCGCTCGGGGGTTTGGGGGCTCATGGTCACTCTCCGATCAGCGTCTCGGCGTAGCTCGCAGCGTGAGCGCGCAGGGCCTGACTCATGCTGGTTACGGCCTTGGTGTACTTCGCGATGTGGTCGGCCTTGGTGATCTTGTCCAGGCCGCGGCGGGTCGGGATGGGTGTGCCGAGGCTGAACGGGCGCACGCCAGCGGGCGTGTGGGGCACGGTGGCGACGAGCGGGACCGGCTTGATGTGGGCCTTGAGTGAACTGGCCGGGTTGCCTTCAGCGGGCGCGTCGACGAGCACGAGCGCGGCCCGGGTCAGGTTCGTCGCGATGCTGGGGTCCTCCCCCAGTTCCTTGCGCGCATTCGCGAGCCCGGAGACGAGCACGTGGAGGCTGGGCAGGTCCGAGCGCGCGAAGATGGCCAGGGCGTCGACGTGGTTGAGCAGCCGCGCGGTCGGCAGCGGGTAGGTCATGCGTCCAAGGTCGAGCAGGATGTCGTAGCCGCCCTCGAGGCTCATCTTCTGCAGGTGCGCGCCCAGGGAGGGCCACACGGCTCGCAGCGACGTGGCCTGCTCAGGGCTGGCGATGCCGGGCACGAGCAGCGCGTCGGTGCTGTTCGGGAACGGCAACGCCTGCTCCATGAGGCGATCCATGAGGGAAACCCCGGCGCGAGGGGTGGCCAAGTTGAGCACGCTGGTGGTGTGTTCGAGGCGAGAACCGAACGCGCCGGCGAGGATGGGTGAGCCACCGGCGGGATCGGCTTCGATGACGATCGTGGGGCGCGTGGAGGTCATCGCCCAGCACGCGGCAGCCGCGGTCACGCCAGGCGAACCGGACAGGCTGGTCAGCGCGTAGACACCCATGACTTACTTGCCTCCGGCCGCGTTGAGCGTGAGCGCGACCTGGCCGGTGCCGGCGGCCTCGGCGACCTGCTTGGCGGTGCTGGAGGAGACGCTGACGTCGACGACCTGCGTCGTGTTCTGCGCGGCGGTAGCTGCGTTCTGCTCATGAACGGACGCGACGCTCGCCTCCCAGCTCTGGCCGGGCTTGAGGTCGGCCGGCAAGTTCGACGATCCCGAGCCTGCGGTGAGTACGAGGGTGACGGGGTCACCGGCGCGCAGGCCCGATCCCGGCACCTGACCGACCTTGACGGGGATCGCGACGATCGTGGTGCCGGCGCGTACGTCGAGGGTGTTGGTCAGCATCGTGGTGGTCAGCAGCGTGCCGTTGGGCACGGTCGTGACTGGGTAGTCACCGACGAGGGAGGAAAGGTCCTTGTCGGCGACGAGTTGCGCGCCGTCGGCGCCGCTGAGCGTGGTGGTGGTCAGGTCGGAGCGTTCCACCTTGTGCCCGGGCTGAAGGTTGGTGCGAGCCACGACGACGGTGCGGTCTTCGTTGTGCGCGGAGAACGCCCACGCTCCCCCGAGGGCGCCGGTCGCAATGACGGCCAGGCCCAACGCGATCAGCGCCGGGCGCCGACGCGCTTTGACCGGCGCGGGTTCGGTGTTGGCGGTCGCGGTGCGTCGCGGCGCCGGCGTGGATCCGCTCTCGGGTTCGGGTGAGGGCTGATCCCTCTTCTTGCTGCGCAGTGCCATGGTCAGCCTTTCTGGGTGAGGAAGGTACGAAGCGCCACGGTGATCAGGTGGGTTCGGTTGCGGGCCCCGCTCGAGGCGGTGAGGTCGTTGAGCGCGCTGATCTGCGCGGCGTTGAGGCCGGAGAAGAAGACCTCCTTGGTTTCCTCGCGCGCATGGGTCACCGAGGTGGCCGGCATCTGCCACAGGGCGGCGGCGTCGTCGACGTCGGTGCTCAGGCCAAGGTCATCGCGTACGAGGTCGGGCAGCTGCGCGTGCGTGGCGGCCATCGCCTGCACGAGGACCATCCCGTTGCTCCACGAGTGCTCGACGGCGGTTGCCTTCAGTTGCTTGGCCAGGCTCGAAGGCAGGTAGGCGGTGATGCCTTCGCGCTTCTTCTTCGCCGGCATGCGCGCCGCAGCCGCGGGTGCGGGTGTGGGTGCGGCGACCTGCGCAGGAGTCTTGGGCGCGTTCGCAGTCGCGGCGGCCTCACCGGCGGGCTTCGTGGGCCGGGGTGCTCGCTTCTGCAGCTTGGGGCGGGTACCGAACGCGCTGGAGACGTCGCGGTTGGGGGCGGGTGTGAAATCGCCGTTGGTGCTCATGCCTGCGTCTCCTGCTCGTCTTCGGCCTTGGCCAGCGCGGTGATGATCTCGGTGGCCAGCGCTTCGTAGTCGCCGGCGACGCCGATGGCGGAGGTCGCCACGACTGGCGTGCTCTCCCCCGCTGTGTTCGTCTTGCCGCGGCGGCGCGCGGCCAGCGCCTGCAGGCGCACGTCCTTGTTGCTCTTGGCGTGCTGGGCGAGTTCGCGCAGCAGCTGACCTCGCTCGCGTGAGTCGAACGCGGCCGCGGTGGCGGTACGGATCGTGCTGGTGAAGATCGGTTCGGAGGTCTGCAGGCCTTCGGCGACGGCTTCGACGGCTGCGTTCTTGATGCGGCTGGCGTTGACGGGCACGTTGAACAGGACCACGCCGAGCAGCTCGAGCGCGTCGTTCCATTCGCGGGCTTCGATGACGAGGTCGGCCAGCAAGGAGAAGCCCTTACGGCTTCCCGCGTCGACGTGGGTCGGCACGAGCATCCAGCGCGCTGCGACGAGCGCGAGCTTCTGCAGCATCTCCAGGCCGGGCGGGCAGTCGATGAGGATGAGGTCGTAGTCGTCGGCGACGTACTCGAGGGCACGAGCGAGGTTGTCGGTCCACACGCTCGCGTCGTCCTCGACCTGGATCCACGAGTTGAGGCGGGCGACGACCTTGCCGCCGGAGACAACGTCGAGGTTCGGGCGGACGTCCTTGAGGGGGCTCAGCGGCTCTTGACCAAGGAGGGCGGCAGCGAAGTTCTCTCCCCCGTCGCCGCGGCCGGTGTGGGCGTAGCCGAGATCCTCACCGGTGTTGTCCTGAGGGTCGAGGCTGAGCAACAGCACGCGCATGTCGCCATCCGCAGCGACTTCGCCGGCGACGTTCGCGCTGATCGAGCTCTTGCCCACTCCCCCCTTGTCGTTGACGACAGCGATCACGCGTGCGAGCCGTGAGTAGTCGACCGGCTGGGTCTTGTCGAACACCGGTATGGGTGTTGCGTTCATGGGGCTTTCCCTTCAGTGGACGGCGAGGAACGTGTCCAAGATCCCTCGCGAGGATGCTCGCGCGCTTCTACGCGACCACCTAGCCGATAAGTTAGCACGGAGCTCGCGGGTTGTGCGCGGTATAGCACGCGCATATCCACGCGAACTGGCTAGCGCATGCTACGCAGATACTTACGTGCAAAAGTACGCGAGCAGAGCGCGCAGTGAACGCGAATGAGACGCGTATAACAACGCGCGGATTACGCGAGCGATTACGCAAACATTTACGCTGAAGTGCTAGCGCAATGATCGCCTACCAGTACGCACGCAGTACGCGCAGAGTAGGCCGAGGGTTCGCAGGGTGCCTGCGAAGACGCTGGTGGGTTGCTCGCGTGGGCCGTGCTCGTCCTGGCCGGGTGGCACGCATGCTCGATGCGTATCGGGCCGGCCGTAGCCACCTGCACAGGGGCCTCGTCGTCCTGAACCGCTGCGTCGAGGGCGTGGGCGGCCACGTGGAAGGCCGCACAGGTGCTCACGGTGATGGTGAGGGCCTGTGCGGCATCTGCGGCGGCGGGGCCTGTGTAGGTGACGTGAGTGATGGGCAGGTGGGCCAAGCGTGTGAGCGTCGTCAGTAGCAGCGCGTTCATGGTGCTCGTGCCTCGAGGGGCGCTCAGGCCAGGTAGTCGCTGGCGGCCTGGGTGAGCTTGGTGATGGCTCGCCCGTACCTGCGGTTGGCGGTGCCGGCGCTGATGCCGAGACGCTCACCGATCTGCGCGAAGGACAGCTCGACGTCGTCCAGGTGGCGCAAGGCGATGATCTGGCTGTCGGTGGGGGTGATGGCGTTGGTGCGCTGGGCCCAGGTGAGCAGGTCGATGATCTCTCGGGTGGGGGAGTCCTCCCAGCCGTCGACGATGGAGTCTTCGATGCTGGGCAGCGCGCCGGGCTGGCACGCCACGGAGCGGAAGCGGCGGGCCTTCATGAGCATGCGGGTGATTGCCTTGAGGGTGTCGCACTTGAGGTTGCCGGCGATGGCGCGGGGGCGGTTGTGCAGGGGGTAGGTGACGATGAGCTCCCACATGATGGCGACCGCTTCGTGCTCGTGGTCGAAGGTCTTGAGCTCGTCGTTGAGGTGGCGGTAGGCCATCTTGACGCACAGGCCGAGCATGGCCTGAAGGACGATGCGCTGCGCCTGGCGGTCGCCGTGCTGCCCGGCGTCGATGAGTGAGTGAAGGATCGGATCGCTGATCGTGCGGTCACCGTCGCTGGAGGCCAGAGCGTTGACGACGTCCTCAGCAGTGGAAAAGGCCTCGAGGTGGGGGAAGGCGTCTCGAGCGTGCACGCTCTGGTGCTTGAGGCTGGTGTCCCACTCGTAGTTGAGCTGGCCGAAGTAGCCGTGGTGGTGACGCGTAGCGGTCGTGGTCATGGTGATCTCCCTTCACGTGGGCGCCGGTTGCGGCGGCCCGGTGCGATCACCGTGCGAAACCACCCCTTGTCGTCGGTCTAGGAGTGCGGCGGCTCGACACGTCCTCGGCCCCTGTGACGTCCACAGTGTGAGAAGCGCAGATTCCCCGTCATGGCGCGGAATCTGCGGCTCCTGTGAGGGGGCGGGAAAACTTTTTTCGATCAATTTCTGCCGGGCTGTCCGATTCGGGGTGCCTCGGGGGGCTTTTTGCTGATGAAACCCACCGAGAGCGAGGAAGCGATGTCAGCGATTGCAGGAGTAGCGATGGACGAGTCCTTCGTCGAGGTCGACGAAGCGGCGTTGCAGGCTGCGGCGCATGCCTTGTCGGTGCGCGCACGTTTGGACTCGCTGCTGACCGAAGCGCTGGCGGCGCCTGGCATGGCGTGTGAGCAGGTGGAGCGGTTGGTGCAGTTCGCGAGCTCGGGTGAGCTGGCGCGCACGCAGCAGCAGCTCGACGAGCTGCGTGGTCGGGGCGCGTGATGAAGGTCAAGCGCAAGCAACGTGACGACGCGGCGCCGGATCAGGCCGCTGACGAGAGCAGCATCGACCTGGAGCAGTTCTTGCGTGAGGCCGAGCAGGAACAAGGCGACGACGTCGAGGCGCGGCCCGGTGTGTTCTCCGGTCTGCGCAACCGTCGGGGCGCGAGCAAGGCTGATGCCTCATCTGAGGGTGGCCGCCGGTGGGGTTGGCGCGGTGGTCGCGAGACCAGCACGTCGGATGCGCATCAGTGGACCAACGGATCTCAGTGGCGAGCTCGCGCTATGACAGCCGGGATAGTCGCGGCGATGGTCGCCGGGCCGGTGGCGTTGGGCATGCAGATGTTCCAAGGCGACCCGGTCGTGCGCAGCACCGCTTCGGGCTACGACGAGCGGATGATGAACCGCCGCGACGTGGCGGGTGAGCGCGCCCGTCAGACCGTGCGGGCCTGGCTGAGCGCTACCGCCTCTGACCAGGGCGCGGTCTCGCGGCTGGTTCCTGGGCTGGATCCGAACTCGGTGAGCTTTCCCGAGAAGGCTCCTCGCGTCGGTGACGTGCAGGTGACGCAGCTACTGCCGTCGGGCCCCGGGGTGTGGACCGCGACGGTCGCTGCTGATGTGACGGCCGAGGGGAGTAAGACAGCGGTGCATCGCTACTTCCAGGTGCCGGTCGCGGTCTCGGGGTCCGTCAATGCCAGCGCGCAGCCGCTCACGCTTCCGGCGGAGGTTCCGGGACCGGGGATGCGGGTGCCGCAGGTGCGCGCGAGCTACCCGAACTCGGTCGCGCAGAGCGATCCCGCATACGGGATGACCGCTCAGTTCCTGTCGGCACTGCTGACGGGCCAGGACAACATCGCCCTCTACGAGCGTCCGGGCACGTCGATCGCGGCGATCACGAACACGCCGTGGAAGAGCGTGCGCATCACGCGCCTGGACGTCGATGACTCCCGTGCTCTCGGGCTGGTGCGTGTCGATGACACGAAGGTGCACGTGTTGGCAACGGTCGCGCTCAGCGCGCAGGAGCCCAAGAACGGCTCCGTGGATGCCAAGAGCGAGTCGAGCGCGACGTACGCGTTGACGCTGACTTCACGAGCTGGGCGGTGGGAGATCTCGTCATTGGACGCCGCCCCACAACTGAATACGCCCTCGCCGACGCCGGCGAACAGCACCAAGTAACCCTCACGTGTGAAGGAGAACCCTCATGTTCCACACCCTCGTCACGGCCGGTAGCGGCGGAGACATCTTCTCGACCTTCGACAACCTCGCCGCGAACACCAAGAGCTCGGCGATGGTCGCCGGCGGCGCCATCATCATGGTCATCTTCATCTTCGGCGCCTACAAGGCGAAGGGCGCCATCGCTGGTCTCATCATGGCGTTCTGCTGCGCTGTCCTGGCCGGCTGGATGCTGACCACGGTCAACAAGGGCGGTCTGAACGACAAGATCGAGAACACCGTCAACAACGGCATGCCGGCCGTTGAACACCACCTGCAGCCCGCGCCGGGCCCGAGTTCGTCGGGTCTGGACTGAGCCCTTCCGCAACGCCCGACAAGAAACGTTCTGTCTCAATGCGCCCGGAGGGTGGTGAACGTCGATGAGTGACACGCTGCAGTGGTACACGCGTGCGCGTCGCCTGCCGCGTCTGATCGGCAAGGTTCCGGGAGGGCATGACATCCCCGGCGGGCCGTACACGATCACGCAGGCAGTCGGCACCGCCGTGGTCGTCGTCATGGGCTACGCCACGACGGGGATCTGGGGCACCGACAACGGTCTGACCAACTACGGGATCTTGTTCGTGCTCGCCTTGGTGACCTTGATCGGGTTGCGGTTCGTCAAGAACACGGGCCGCAACCCGGTCGCTGCCGGCGTGTCTCTCGTCGGCGCCTTCACGAGTCCGGTGCAAGGCACGTACCGCGGACGCGCGATCCGCACACCACGCCCGCACGGAGTGCAGCACCGCATCCTGGCCTGCGTGCCGCCGCCGGCCGCTGAAGTGGGGGCCGTTGCCCTCAGCATGCAGGCCGCACCTGAGCGCCGTGAGCAGGAGACCAGCTCGTCGGCGCCTACTCACGCAGAGCCCGCGCATGTGGGTGAGCAACTGCATGAAGAACCGTCACGGGAGACGGCAGCTGTCGCTTCGGGCGAGAGCGCACCCGCTGACGGCAAGGCCGAGCAGCAAACCCCCTCGAGCATCCACCGCACACCCGACGAGGAGCCCGTCGACGAGATCGACGACGTTGTGCTCACCCCTCCGGTGGAACAGATGAAACCGATGAGCAATGTCCAGCGGCTGCTGGCCGACTTCGATGTGAAAGGACGTGCATCGTAATGCGACACCCCGTCACCGACATGAGCGAGAACCTGACGTGGACCCGGTCGGGCACGGTGTGGGCCACGTTCCGCATCCAAGGCTTGGCCTACGGCCGGCGGCCGCAGAAGGACAAGGTTGCGGTCAAGAACCTGCATCGTGCGCTGATCCGCGCGTTCAAGGGTGAGGCGCTGCTGTCGGGGATGAGCGTGAGCTTGGACCCGGCGGAGGTCGTCAACGCCCAGATCGCTGGGGTGAACCTCGAGATGTGCCCGATGTGGGCTGAGGAGGCGCTGGAGAACCTCACCCGCCTCGACGAACTGCCGCTGGGGCAGCGCGTGTTCTATGTTTCAGTCCCGCTGGCCAACCCGGGCCGTTCAGCGTGGACGGGCCCGGGCCGCGCCGCGTTGTCGCGAGTGCAGGACGCGGTGGGTCTGCCCCGTACTCGCCCAAGCGACCTGGACATCGAGATGCGCCGGCAGCAGTCGCAGCGCATCAAGGAAGCCATCCCGGCGATGTTCGATCCGCAGGAGATCAGCGTGGCTGAGCAGGTGTGGATGTTCAGTCGTCACCAGTCGCGGGGTCTGCTGTCGTTCATGCCCGAGCGTGAGGTCGAGCTCGCGGAACTGGTGACGACGTCGGGAGTGTGCCTGCCGGAACCGATCCTCGATGAGGGGTGCGTCAGCGAGCTGGACTCTCGTCGTGCGTACAACCCTCTCAAGCGGCGTGTGATGAAGGTGACGAACGTCAACGCCACCGACCTGGACGATTCGCCGCCCTCGTATCAGGCGATGCTCGTGATGAGTTCGACGCCGGTGGCTGGGGTGGTTTTTCCCGGCTCGGAGTTGCTCGACCGTATCGATGGTCTCGGCCCGGAGGTCGACTGGGCGATCCGGGTGAAGATCAACAGCCGTGATGCGGTGATGAAGGCCAACCGCAAAGCGGTGCGCGAACTCAACGATCAGTATCAGCAGCGTGACAACGAAGCGACGCTGGGTTCGCACGATCTCGATGCGGCCGCGGACCTGCTGCGCGAGTACGAGCAGATCTTCGCTTCCGACCGTCTCGAGGTCGAGGTCGCACACACCATCATCCTCGCCGTCGGCGCCGACAGCTTCGAGGCTGCTGACACGCAGGCAGCCCAGGTGCAGCGGTTGCTCAACGCCGACGACTTCGAGTTCCAGCGCCCGATCGGGGATCAGGAGAGCTTGTGGTGGGCGATGCACCCCGGTGTGGCCGCAGGCCCGATCGTGCAGGCTTACGCGCACCCGACGACCTCGGACAAGTTCGCGATGCTCGTGCCGTTCACCACCACGCGTCTGGGCGGTTCGAAGGGGCCCGTCGCGGCGCTGAACACGACCAACCAGCGCCTCAGCATCGTGCACATCGACCCGGCGGGATATCCCGAGCTGGACAAGTCCGGTGCGGTCGTCGCAGTCGGTGAACTCGGATCGGGCAAGTCGTTCTTCCTCAAGACGATGAGTGCGCACCTGGTCAGCTGCGGCGCGAACCTGTTCGTCATCGACAAGGACGCCGGGGGAGAGTGGGCGCGTTTCGCGCAAGCGCTCGTCCCGGACGCGGTCATCGTCAGCAGCGAGGATCCCCAGTGGTCGATGGACCCGCTGCGGATCCTGCCCGACGTCCACGATGCCGCCAGCGTCGCGCACGCGTTCTTCACGACCTTGTTGAACGTCTCGCCCCGGGAGACTGACGGCGTCACGCTCGGCCAAGTCCTCGACGCGGAGTACCTCGAGCAGCATGAGCTCGACTCCTCCGAAGCACTCATGCGCTACCTCGAGACCGAGTGTGACCTCGAAGGCGCCAAGGACCTGGGCGCCCAGATGCGCAACTACGCACGCACCGCCCTCGGCCGGCTCGTGTTCGACGCGTCATTGCCACCGGTGCCCCACGACGCCGATGCGGTGGTGTGGCGCACCCACACGATGGACCAGCCCACCGCCGAAGAGATCAAGCACGCGCACCTGTTTCGCACCCTGAGTCTGACCAAGGTCTTCGGGCGCGCCTACTACCGGCTGCTGACCAGCACCGCCCGACGCTGGTGCTTCGCCGACCTATCCCGCGCCAGCGCGTTCGTCACCGACGAGGCCTACGACATCAACATGAACCCGGACAACGCCCTCGACCTGGAGCACTTCGTGCGCCAGGGGCGACGTCCCAAGGCGATCTTGCTGACCGGCTCCCACGACCCTGAGCGCGACTTCGGTAACGAGACCACCCGCAAGCTCATCCCGACCCGCATCGTGATGCGCCACACCGACGAGGACCTGGCCCGCGCGAGCGTCCGCTTCCTCGGCGTGCCCGAGGACGATCCGATGTTCGAGCAGCTGGTCGAGATCCTGCGCACCGACACCAGCCCCGTCGACGGCGACAGCAGCGGGGGAGTGCACCCCGATCGACGCGGCGAATGCTTCATCCGAGACGCGTTCGGCACCATCGGCGACGCGCGCATCCTCGGCCCGGCTCAACCGCACCTGGCTGCGGCCGTCACCTCGACCCCACCGAAGTCGAAGACGGTGATCTGAGATGCGTCCCGATCGTCAGATCCGCGCTGACCTGCTGCGGTTGAAGCGGGCACTGTGGGCCCTGCAGTACCGCGCGATCGGAGCTGCTGCCCGGTGGCGTCGTCGGGCGATGGCTTTCGCTGCCTTCGTGCTCGTGCCCATCATCGACGCCCCCGTCGCCGTCGCAGCCGGCGGAACCGGCAGCGTCTGGCTGTCCTGGATCGGACTGAAGGACAAGCACGGACTGAAGATCGACCAGTACCAGCTGTCGGTCAGCCAAGGTGGCGTGACCGACGTCGACACGCTCGGCGGCGCCCAGATCATCGGCTACTTCTGGGACTTCTACCGGCTGGGTATCGGCGTGTGCATCCAGATGATCGATTGGGTTCTCGGGTTCGAGTTCCTCGACATGCTGCGCGGCCCAGCGGCGAGCTTCGCCACGGTCATGGACGACCTCGTCACCACGATCGGGCTCATCCCGGTCCTGGGCACGATCGGTGTCGTCATGTCAATGGGACTGATGCTGAAGGGGCGCGAAGGGGCCGGGCTCGCGGAGATGGCCACGACCGTGGTGATCGCAGGTCTCGCGGGAACCGCGCTAGCCAACCCCGTCGAGCGCATCGCCGGCGACAACGGTGTCATCGCCGTGTCGCAGGACCTCGGCGCTGGAATCACCGCCAAATTGCTCGAAGACGGCGGCGGGCAAAAGGGCGGCACGGCCGGTGACGACCCCCACAAGGTCGTGCAGGACTCGGTCTCCTCACAGCTGATCGACGGCTTCGTGCGCAAACCCCAGCAGCTGCTCAACTTCGGCACCGCCATCGACGGCAAGGACGTCAGCGCCAAGTGCAAGAAGTCTTACGACGACTGGTTGCACGGCCACGGGATCTCCGGGATCAAGGACAACTGTGGCGACAAGGTCAAAGACACGATCGAGCACCCACAAAATAGCGTCGTCGGCGCGGTCGTCGTCGGCCCCGCCGTGGCGTTCCTCGGCGGCTGGGCGATCGTGCTGCTACTCATCACGATCCTCATGACAGCGCTGGCGATCTATGAGGCGGCCGTGTTCGGTCTGAAGCTGCTCAAGGCGATCTTGCCGGGCAGTAACCGCTCGGGGCTGTTCGAAGGGATCGGTACTGTCTTCCTGGCGATGGCCATGCTCATCGCCTCAGTAGTGGCCCTGGGCGTGTACGCCCTGGTCATCTCAGGCCTGTTCACGAACGCGAGCTCGGCTGGCATCGTCAAGACGTTCCTCATGGTCGACGCCTTGAGCGTCGCGTTCCTAGTCATGCTGATCTGGCAGGTCGCGAAGGTCCGCAAGAACGGCCGCAAAGCGGGCAAGAAGGCGGCCGGTGCGATGTCGCCGCGGCAGCTGTCGCATGCAAGCAGTGGCCGCAACGTCGGCACCCACGCGGTGCGTGCAGCCCGAACCGGCGTGGCAGCGATGCGGACCCGCAAGATGGTCAACACTCTCGCGACCGTTGGGACCGCAGCCGCAACCGGTGGTGTGGGAGCGGCAGCCGCCAAGGCAGGCATGATGTCGCGCGGCATGAGCGTGGCAAGCAAGGGAGCCAACGTCCTCGGCAAGAGCGCCCAGGGGGCTGCTCGAGGCGCCCGCGCGGCGACGAAGTACACCGTTGGTGCGCCGGTATCAGTGCCGCGCGCGGTCAGCAGCATGAAGGAATCCACCGGGGCCCGGAAGGAAGCCTTCACGCAGCACCGTGAACAGCTGGTTGACCAGATCCGGTCCACGGCAGAGCGGGGGCGCGTGCAGATGCGCGATCGCCGCCGCGCGATCGCCGATTACCGCGACGAGTACGTCGACAATCTCAAGTCCGGCGGCCGCGCGATCAATCGTGAAGCACGGACGATGGGCACCTATCTCAGGTCCGGTCCTAAGGAGGCCGTCCGTCGACGAGAGGAACTCACCCCTCAACCCGCGCCACGCTCCACGGAACCGACGTGGGTCAACGGTCGCAAGGTGGTCGGCTCGACGCCCATCACCCCCGAACAACGCGCTGAGCAGATCCAGGCGGAAAAGCGCGCACGAGCTGCTGAAGCCGACGCGATGCGTCGCGCTCGAGACGCGCAGCAGCGCCCTGCCGCGCGCCGCTGGAACGAGATGCCGGCGAATGCCCGCTCGCGGAGGGTCGTCCACACCCCCACAGCGACGTCGGCGCCCTCGGCTCCTACCAAGTCAGTCTCGCGCCCCTCGGCCCCTGCAGCTGACGCGCCCGGGGCCCCACGGCCCCGGGCGCAGGAGCCGACGTCGCGCAACGGACGAGACAGCGCGTCAGCGCAACGGTTGAAGAAGGAACTGTCCAAGCCGCAGGCGGCTCGCATCTCGGGTCGAGGTGGTCGTGTTGCTTAAGAAGCTCCTGGCGCTCCTCATCATCGTCGTCGTGGCTACTCTGGCATGGCGCGGTTCACATGCCGATTCGCAGTCAACGACGACCCCGCGGATCGCGCCGTCAGCGCAATCGGTGGCACCGCCGAGCGGCACAGCTACGGAATCCGGCCCAGCGCCGGCGACCTCGGGTGCGTCGAACGACGCGATGCGCAGCACCGACCCGAGCTCGCCCGTGACGTCGGTTCAAGGCCCACCCCCGCCCAGTGACAACGGCGCGGACAAGGGATCGCAACCCATCTTTACTGATCAGCCGCCCTCATGGCCGCGCTCGAGCAACGAGAAGCAGCAGCAGCTGTGGAAGCAGGCCGCGGCGTGCGCGGAGGGGTTCATGAAGGCGGCTGCCGACGGCCGACGCATCAGCGAACAGCAGTGGTGGTCGCGGGTGAAGCCGTTCTTGAGTGATCAGGCCCAGAAGTCGTGGCAGGGATACGGCTCGAGAGTGCCGTTTTCGAAAGTGAGCGGTGGGGGAGTGCCCATGCCACTGGACGGCACCCCAGCCAGCGAGGACCTACCGGTGTGGGTCAAGACCGACACCGGCGTGTGGATCGTGCACACCGCCACCGGTCCGGACGGAACCAAGGTCGTCACCGTTGTCTCAGCCGATGAAGGCGGGCAGCGATGAAGAAGGGCCTATGGATCGTGGCGGGCCTAGCCGCCCTCACGACACCGGTCGTGCTCGTGATGGTGTTCGTCATGTTCCTCACCACGGTGGCCGGCGCTGGCTATGAGCAGCAACGCGCACAGCAATGCATCGTCGGAGGACAAGACGGGGCATGGAATGGCAGTGTCCCGGCCATCGCCGGCCCGGTGCGCTGGCCGGTGACCGGCCGATGGACACCGACCAGCGAGTTCGGGATGCGCGTCAATCCAGGCGCGAAGGAGTACGGCAAGTACAAGATGCACAACGGGCTCGACATGGCGATGAGCGCTCCCGGCCCAGTGGTCGCTGTCAAGGATGGCGTGATCAAGCGGATCCTCGTCGACGGCCTCGGCGGCAACCAGGTGTACATCGATATCGGCGGCTCCACGATCGTGGGCTACAGCCACCTGCGTGATCGGCCCACCTTCAAGCCTGGTGATCGGGTCACCGCGGGGCAGACGGTCGGGATCGAGGGTGCGACGGGCAACGTGAGCGGCCCGCACCTTCACTTCAGCGTCCAGCAGGGCGAGGGCAACTTCATCAACGCGCGCACCTGGCTGGACGCGCAAGGACTCAAGGTTCCCGCGTTGAACCAGTGGGCGAGTGCCCCAGGCTCCGGTGTCGCCGCAGGTACGAGCGGTGCTCACGCCACGAACGTGACGTCATCCTCGAGTAGCTCCGCATCGTCGAGTGCCGATGGAATCTCGTCGGCCAACCTGCCCATGCCTGGAACGAACCGGTCGGCGTCGACGTCGAGCAACCCGAAGCCGATTCCGATCCCGGCGAACTGGAAGCGGGCCTACGACGCGGCCGCTGCAAAGTACGGTCTGCCGTGGACTCTGCTCGCAGGGATCGGGGCCGAGGAGACTCGTCAGGGGCAGATGGTGCGCACCTCGAGCGCTGGCGCGCAGGGGCCAACTCAGTTCATGCCGGCGACGTTCGCGGCCGAAGGCGTCGACGGAAACGGCGATGGCAAGAAGGACATCCAGAACGTCGACGATGCGATCCACTCCACCGCGGCGAAGCTCGTTCGTGACGGCGCGAAGCAGGGCCCGGGCGGTGTGCGCAAAGCGATCTACGCGTACAACCACGCCGAGTGGTACGTCAACGACGTGCTGTATTGGGCGCAGGTCTACGGGGGCGGCAGCGTTCCCATCAGCGGCGAAGCCTTGCCTGGGCAGGGGTGCGCCGATCAGGGCATGACCCTTCCCACGGTCGGCGGTGACCTTCCCCCGGTCCCCGCTGACGGTGGGAACTCCTCTCTCATCGTGCAAGCCGCTCGCAGCGCGCTTGGGACCCCCTACGCGTGGGGTGGCGGCACGATTCATGGCCCGAGCATGGGCACCGGCATCGGCGCCGGTGTTGTGGGGTACGACTGCAGTGGCTTGACCTTGTGGGCCGTCTACCGCGGCACTGGCATCCAGCTGCCTCACAAGGCCGACGAGATCGCCTTCACCTCGAAGGGGCAGGTCATCCCGGACAAGTCGAAGCTGCAGCCCGGTGATGTCATTGCCTTCAGCGAAGAAGGGTCTGGCCGGCGGGGCTCGTTCGGGCACATCGGCATCTACCTCGGGGGCAACCAGATGATCCATGCTCCCGTTCAGGGGCAGAACGTGAAGGTCGCTGACATCTCCACCCCGTACTGGTCCTCGATGCGCTGGTCGATTCACCGATTCGCACCAGCTCGCGCAGCCTGAGGGTTGTGCCGGGAGGTCTTAGTCCTCGACGGGACCCTCAACGGTGAACTCGAGATCACCGTAGGCGTAGACCCACGTCGTCATCGTCGAGTTCCACGCGGCTTCGCCGAGAAGGCTGCTGGCCTCGCGACGTCGTGGTGGGAGGGTGCCTTCGCACTGTGCCGTGATGAAATCGCGGGCTGCATCCCAGGTGGGAAACGAGCGTGTCGTTTCCCAGGTCTCGCCGTGGCGACTTTGACGGACCGTGATGTCTTCTTTGTTCATTGGAGAACCTCCATGGGGAGAGATGTTTTCTTCGTACACATTTATTATCGGCCGATTCATCTCACTTCGAAATGCAGCCTGGAGTGCGTTCTTGAAGTCAGTGTGCCAGCGCGCTGTGGGGGTGTGGCTGGCTCGCCGACGAGGGTGCTCACGGGGGTCTGTGAGCACCCTCGGTTGCTGTGGTGGGGGAGGTGGAGACGCTTGCACCCAGGCGAGCACCACGCGAGCGAAACCGCGTGTGAGGAAGCGTGCGGGTCGGCGCAGCGGCCTGCGAAGACTCCCTGGGAGGTACGTGCGAGCAGCCACTCTCGTCGATAGAAAGGGGAGGTTACGGTGTCCTGCTTCGCAAGCTACGCAGCCACCGTACCGCCACCGTCTAGCGTTACGAGCAAAGGGACATACCGCTTAAACGTTCGCGGCGAACTCGGCGAGCAGCACGCTGAAGTCCCCGCGAGCACTCCGCGAGCACCCAACGCGAGAACTCCTCGCGCACACCCAACGCGAGCGGGTACGCGATCTCGTGCGCGACAGATTGCGTCTGGACCTGCCCAGCTGGCCCAGCTGTCCGATTCTGGATGCGAGGTGGGCTTTCACGGAGTGAAAATCGAGCAGTCTCGTCACAGGAGTGATGGTTATGAAGCCGTCCGCGGCCCCGAGTACGCCGCCGCTGGGAAGGGTCCCCGTCGCGCGCAATGCCCCCGTCATTGAACCGGTATCTGGGTGGCAAACATTTGTGGGCCCCCCGGGTGCGCTCGGCGCCGCGGGAGTCGCTCTCCTGGTGTTCGCTTCGAGTAGCCCGTGGCCGTGGCGCACCGCCGCTGCAGCCTGCGCCGTGATCGTGGCGTCGTGGCTGTGGTGGCTGATCAGTGTGCGGGACGAGCGCCGCTCGCGGCTGGTGGACCTGTTGCGCGAGCGACTGCTGGCGGTGACGGGCCCGAGCGAGCTGCGCGTGCGCCGGTGGGTGGGCACCGACGCGTTCGGGAAGGTGCGGGTGCGCTACTCGCGTGGTGCGCACTCGACGCATCCGAACTTCGCTGCGAGTGTGCTGGAGGTCGTCGAAGGAGTGATTGGTTGCGACTACGAAGTGACCAAGCATTCGCCGAAGCGGTGCGAGATCGTGCTCGAGCTCGACATGTCCCCTCCGCCGCTGCCGGAAGCGGACGAGCGCAGCGAGAATCAGAAGCGCGGCGAGGTGCTGTTGGCTCAGCTGATTCCCGGCACGACGATCGCCAAGGTCGACTTTGACGCCGACGGTGAGGTGAACGCGTTCGAAGGGTCGTTCTCTTCGGAGGTCGGCGTGAAGATCGCAGCGTCCGGATACCAGCGCAAGATCGAGAACAGCTTCAACGGGATGATGCCCGGGCGCTGGCGGGCGCACTGGGACATGGTCAACGACGCCTACCGTGTGGAGATCCGCCCCTCGCTGCCGGACATGATGCCGTTGCAGGATGTGCGCTTCTGCAACGATCCGGTCGCCTCGTACAAGGGCGTCGAGATCCGGGTCGCACTCGATGAGGATGGGGAAGTCACGGTGTGGCGTCCCGAGGTCGACCCCCATCACATGCTCATCGGTGCCACGGGTACCGGTAAGACGAACACGATTCGCACCCAGATCTTCCAAGCCGCGGCGTTGAGCTGGGCAGTGTGGATCATCGACGGTAAGGGCACCGAGTTCCTGGGCTTGCGCACGTGGCCGAACGTGCAGATCGTCGCCAACCGCATCGCTGATCAGGTCGCGGTGCTCTACCGCGCCCATCAGCTGATGGAGACCAGGTACGAGCAGATCGAGACGGGCGAAGCGGCTCGCGTCGACTTCGAGCCGCTCCTTGTCGTGATCGATGAGTGGGCCGACGTGCGTGCCGCCTTGATCAGTTGGTACGCACGCACCAAACCCAAGGGCGCCCCGACGAAACCGCCGGTGCTCGACCTGCTCGGCTCGCTGCTGCGCAAAGGCCGCACCGCCCGCGTGCACGTCGTGCTCGGCCTGCAGCGCCCCGATGCCGAATACTTCGGTGGGGACATGCGAGACAACGTGCGCCAGCGCACGTCGATGGGCCGCCTGAGCGTCGAAGGTGCTCGGATGATGTGGGAGTCTCCCGCGATCGGTGTGAGTCTGCCGCGCGGTAAGCGTGGTCGAGCCACCAGCGTCAACCGTGCCGGCAAACCGGTCGAGGTGCTCACCTACTTCACCCCGGATCCCTACGAGGAACTGGCGGCGGAAGAAGAGGCGATTTTGGTCGCGCTGCGTCCGTCGCAGGTCACCCATGAGCGTTATGTCATCGTCCCGCCCGATGTCGACGATGACGGGGCGGACATCGATTACTACGACTACCTCGAGGCGCGTTGGGCGCTGGCCGCAGATCACCCCGAACTCGACCCCGTCGCGCTCAGCGAACGCGCTGACCGCTCCCGCGGACGCGAGGTCTCCTCGGCATCTGCCGTGCTCGGCCTGGACGCCGCAGCCCCCGCCCGTTCGACCTGGCGCGAAACTCTGAGCAGCACGCTCGACGACGACGGCGAGGAGGAGCAGTCACAACTTCCGCAGGACGGCGACGCCAGCACCGGCCTCGGTGGCGATGATGATGACGATCTGCTCGTGCAGGCCGCTGAGCTCGTCATCACGGCCCAGTTCGGCTCGACGTCCATGCTGCAGCGCAAACTGCGCATCGGGTTCGCCAAGGCCGCGCGCCTCATGGAGGAGCTCGAGCAGCACGAGATCGTGGGTCCATCCACGGGCTCCAAGGCGCGCCAAGTGCTCGTCGACGTCGACAGCTGCGAACAGGCGCTGACCCGGCTGCCCGGCAGCGACGTGGCCGGGGAGGCTGCCGTAGCGCAGCCCACCATCGACGACGACGAGCGCAACGACAATGAGGGCAGCGACCCGCAGCCGGCCCCCGCGGCCGGGGGGATGCAGGTCATCGAGGGCAACGGTGCCGGTCTCGAGCGGGACGTGTCCTGGCTTGAAGACGACACGTCGAAGTCGCAGCGGCACCTGCGCGTGGTCGGCGCCAGCGAGACCAGCACCGCCGTCTCCACACCGGAGCCTGCTGAGCCCGAGACGGCGGAGGAAGTCGACGGGTACGCCGACACCGACTCCTTCACCCCCCTCGAGATCCAACCCGGCTGGCTCGTCCTCGAAGACCCTGAGCTCGAGCACTGGGTGACGGTCGAAGACGTCGGGGAGGACCTGCTCGATCCCAACGCTGTGGCCATCAGTTGGCGCGACGACGAGGACGATTCCGGCATCTTTGTCGTCGACCACGACGACACCGTGCTCGCCCGTCCACCCATGGAGGAGTGAGCACGTGCGAGCGGCGTCGGAAGTTTCTTTCGACGCCGTGTCCGATTCCTGACCTCTAAGGGGCTTTTCAGTTGGTGTCACACCCCTGAGAGGAAAGGAAATGTCATGGACGAGTTGCCGTGCCAGGAGATCGACCCTGAGCTGTTCTTCTCCACCGCCTTGCATGACCGCGTCGTCGCGGTGAACGCGTGCCGCCGCTGCCCGAAGCAGGAGGTGTGCCTGCAGACCGGGATGCAGACCCGCTCGTCGGGGATCTGGGGCGGGCAGGTCCTCGCCGACGGGCGCCTGAAGGTCCGCGAGTCTCGGGCGGTGGCGGCATGAGTTCCAACAACAACGGCAACCTGTTCGGCGCCCGTGACGACTTCGAAGAGCTGCTGACCATCAAGGTGCTCATCCTCGGCGCGATCATGATCGGCCCGGCGCTGCTGCTGACCCTGGGCAAGAGCGCCCGTGAGAAGGCCTTGCAGTACCACCTCGTCGTCCCCGAACGTGACGCCCTGGTCAGCATCCCCACCTCGGGGGTCGGCTTCGACCTCTCCCGTCTGGCGGCGGTGCTGTTCTTACTCGTGGCCCTGATCTTCCTCGCCGTCCACGCCGACCGTAAGCGCCGCCGCCGCAAGGCCCTCGCCGAGGCGCTGGCGCGAGGCCTGAGCTGAAAGCGGCCGAGAGATGAGAACCGATCGGTTCCGTCGCGTCGCGGGTGCCGGCGTCGTCGTGAGCGTGGGCCTGGTCTCCGGGTGCGCCACCGTCTCGGCCACTCTGGAACGTCCCGCGGCGTCATCCTCCGCGCAGTCAGCCCAGCGCGGCCCGTACGTTCGTGCCGCGTACGGGCCGCGCTGGGCTGACGTCGATCACAACGGGTGCAAGACACGTGACGACGTGCTCTACCGCGAAATGCTCACGAACCGCGCTCACCGCGTGGTGATCAAGCGGCGCTGTCAGCACGACGTGGTCAGCGGCTCATGGCGCGACCCGTACACCGGGAAGCTGCTCACCGCTGACCTCGCCCGTGACCCGAAGGCGGTGCAGATCGATCACGTCGTTTCCCTCAAGGAAAGTTGGGTCTCGGGTGCGTGGCGCTGGTCGCCGGCCAAGCGCCTCGCCTTCGCCAACGATCCGGCCAATCTGCACGCTGTCGAGGGGCGCCTCAACCAGTCCAAGGGCGAAGACGACGCCTCCACTTGGAAACCAGCGCCCGCCTACTGGTGCCGCAACGCGCGCGAGATTCTCGCGATCAAGACGCGCTACCAGCTCAGTATCGACCCGGCCGAGCAGCGTGCCCTCAACCGCATGCTCGCCACCTGCCCGGATGGAAGGACAACCCCATGAATGCCACCACGCCCGTACCCGACGAACCGATGGCTCACGACCGAATGGTCGTGGTCGACGCCGCGACCCTGGCCCGTATCGCTGACAACGGGTGGGATCGTGACGTCACCGAGCGTTGCATCGTGCTGAGCAATCACCCTGAGCGTCTGCGCCGGGGTATCGCTGCGGTACAGGCGTTCAGGCAGGACCTGCGCAATCCGTCCCTGCTAACCGGCCGAGAAACGATCACCTTTCTCGTGGCTGCGGTCGGGCTTCTTCTGCTCATCTTTCGGGGGACGCACTCCTGGGTCGGGCTGACGGTGTTCATGGTCTGCTCCGTGGCGCTTATCGGCTCGACGAGGCAGATCATGATGATGCGCCTTCGTCGTTTACACGAAGGGTTGGAGTGCGCGCTGTTTGAGGTCCGTCGAGATCTGTCCTGGGTACCCAAGAGTGACCTCGAGAACCTGTTGCACGCCACCGCGAGCAGCAGTCACTGGTGGATGAGCGATGAGTCCGTCACCGCGTTCCTCGAGCAGCCTTCTCCTGAGCGCGACGCGTGGGTGAGCGCCTACCACGACGTCGTCTACGAAGGCGGCGGCTTGGTCCTCAGCCCACGTCATCACGGAGGCGCTCGACCGGAACAGCTGCAGGAGTATCGGCTGCGGCGTGGGATCGTTGACCAACTCATCAGCGCCTCGGCCCGCGCGTGACCGGAGGGGTGTCATGACCTCGCTCGTCACCCTGCTCGAGACGCCGAGTCGCACCGCTCCAGTCGTCATCGCCTCGCCTCGTGACGACGACAACCTCGTCTTCTCGGCAGTGGGAGCGCGTTGAGATCGTCGTCGTTCCCCTCTTCGTTCTGTGTCATGCTGCGGCCGTCGACCGCGCATCTGGGATGGAGCGGGTGTGCGCCTACCCAACGACGCTCAATCAGCCCCCAGCGCCGTCAGCATTCCTGCCAGCTCTTCCCACGGCTGGGCTGCCTGAGCCGTCTTGAAGTGAAGTTCGCGCACTTGCCCGGGTGTCGCAACCCGCACCATTCCGTTCGTCATGCGTCCCGGTGCTTTGTGCTCTGCCCACCCGACCTGATCGGACGTCAGCGTGAGCGTCTCCCCATTCTTGATCCCGAGCGCCAACGCCGACGCTCGGCCTGTCGGGGTGATCTGCAGCGTGGCACCATCGAATTGAACGTGCACTCCCTGACCCTCCATCAGCGGAAGTGGCCCTGGCTCGACCATCGGCAGCCCGCCCGGCGAGGGGGCCAACGTTGCTCGCGCCGCGGCGCGGCGCTCCTGCCACGCCGCGTCTCGCTCAACTCGTCGACGTTCAATCGAGTCAGCGCGCTCCTGCCACGATTCCGCACGTTCGTTCAGGCGATCCGTGGCCGCTTCTAAACGGTCCGCCGTACGCGCCGCGGCCGCGCTGATTCCTACCGCGCCAGTGGTCAATGCGTCGCCGGCCTGGTGCGCCAACTCGGCGCGCTGCTCGCGGCGCCTAGCCTTACGCTCGATCCTGTCTGCCGCCTCTGCCGTGGTGCGATTCTCGCGCTCGGCCTTTGTCTCGCCGCCCACGCGCTTCGTATCGGTGAAGCCCCCGCCGCTGAGCGTGCGGGTCACGGTTCCATCGGCGCGCCGTGTCATACGGATCGGACCGGCGCCCACGCTCGTGCTGACGCCCTTATTGCTGGCGGTGAAGCGAACGCCGCCCACCTTGAAGCTCTTGCGATACGACACCAAGACGTCACTCTCCTAATCGAATCGATTCCGAGAGCCCCGATCCGCCCCCGCAACGCAGGAAATGGCTCCCAGAACTCAAACCGTGAAGGGATCGTCTCACGACATCTGCGGGTGCGAGAGTCGCGGTTCCACGCGCAAGTCGGCACCTTCAGACTTGCCACGAAGCGTGCGCAAGCGTGGGCAAACCTGGGCAAACCTGGGCAAAGCGGCCACCGTTGGCTACCCTGGGGGTAGCTCGACGGTGTCCCCAGGATGCCTAGAGAAGTAGGAAGGCCCGCCCGGAGTTGCAGCTCCGAACGGGCCCCGCTGGTAGGCGTTAGCCCATCAGCATGTCGAGAAGCCGCTTCACGATCCAAGCGACGGCTCCTCGCACGACGCCGTGACCGATATCGGTAGCAAGGGGCTGAACCTCATGGTTCGGCCCCTTCGCCGTGTCACGACGACGCTGTGCGGTAGAAGGATTCTCCACCGTACTCACCTCCAATCCCCCGCTGAGATTCGCGCGTAAACCGTGCACGAGCGGGTCATCGAGGACCGAGGGGGAAGAGGCTCACTTAGAGTATCGGCCGATTCTCGACTAACGGGTGGGTGACCGCACAGCTCGACGACGCGTTCTCCTCGAGCGGATAGAGCGCAGCGAGCTCATCCCGACGCACAGAAGCAGCGCAAGCAACCGTATGGAGGGCTTCAGCAGCGACCCTGGCGATTACGGTGAAGCAACTCATGGCAGGCAGGTCGTTGGAGGTGGCCAGGGGCACCCAAACTCTCATCGGGGGCATATTCACGAGCTGACCAGACGTATCC
The DNA here is from genome assembly GCF_019895135.1 of Dermacoccus sp. Tok2021. Lineage (NCBI taxonomy): Bacteria > Bacillati > Actinomycetota > Actinomycetes > Micrococcales > Dermacoccaceae > Dermacoccus > Dermacoccus sp. Tok2021. Next base: position 66,593 of record NZ_JAGTHU010000013.1, on the reverse strand, counting down.
CCTCGAACTCGTCCGGTTCGCTCGCAACGACGGCATGCACATCCGTTGAGGTGGCGAGGCGGGGCGACCGGTTGGCTACGGCAGGACGTCCGGCAGGGTCTTTCTGATCTGTCGTTCCTTGTCCTCGGGCAGGGTGCCCCGCCGGTAGGCGGCGCGTTGGTTCTTGACCCAGTTGGCTTCCCGTGGCGGCAGTTTCGCGGCGCTGAAGGGCGCCTCGCCGGTGTCGCTGGCTCGGATGCTTTCGGCTACCGACGTGAGCATCTGCTCGAAGGTTGCTTGTCGCGGGGTCCAGGTCCATCCGGGGATCTCTTCGAGGGCTGCGATGCGCTCGGGTGGAAGAGTGCCACGGCGGTAGCGCTGACGTTCGGCTCGGGCCCGCTCGCCGAGAGGGTAGCCCGCTTGCGTGACGGCGTTCTGCGGCACGGCCGGTGCGCCGCCGTCCTCAAGCCACTTCGTGACGGCGGCGAGGAAGGTGCGGAACTCGTCGTCGCTGCTGGGTTGTGCCATGGTGCCCACGATGATGCCGCATGGCTGGGGTTGGAGTCTCATAAGGCCCGCAGGCTCCGTCCAGACTTCAGGCGCTCGAGCAGCTCCACGGTGGCGTCCTCGAGCTCGCCGAGCGGGTCCAAGGTGGCGTGCAGGTGGGCGCGCACCTGCTCGAGCCGCCCGGGCTGCGCGGAGTGTGCTGCGCTGATGAGGGCGTGGCGCCACAGCGCTTCATTGTTCGGCTCCACCTGGAGGCCTTTGGCGACGGCCAGAGCGAGGGTGCGGTGGTCGGCTTGCTGGTGGCTGCGGCCGGCCAGTTCGAGGGCGATGTCGCCGATGGTGGTGATCATCTGCTGCCGGTCGACTTCGGCCCACCGGTAGCGCACGGGGTTGACGCCGCTGAGTGGCTGACCGGTGACGAGGTCCAGGGCTGCTGTCAGAGCGGGGGTGGGGCTCTCGCGCACGGGGTGGGTGAGCAGCTGCTGCAGCTGCTGCCAGTCGGAGGAGACCTCGTGCAACCGGTAGCCGTCTTGGGCGATGAAGGCGACGTGGGGGCGCCCGTCGGTGGTGGTGCCGAGCCAGGAGCGCGCGCTGTTCATCGGGACGTTGCGTGCGGCGGCGGTGACCCGCTTGCCCGGCCAGAGGGCTTCGTCGAGCAGCTGGCTGTTGTGCCACGGGTGTAGGTGCAAGAAGGCGACCAGCTCGAGAGCGCGTTCAGGTGCGCGAGGGCGAGCTCCCGCGGCGCCGTCGATGCGTACGGGCCCGAGCAGACGCAGCGTCAGGGACATCTCTTCACCTCCCTTCATGCGGATAAGTTATCACACGACGGTTTGGGTCGCGCTGTCCGATTCCGCGCGGGTTTCGGGCTTTCCGTAGGGGAATCACCTTTGAAGGGAGGCGAAGCTATGTGTCGGCCGGGGACGCGTCACTGCAGCGACGACCGGGAGTGTCACAACGCGCGCCGGCGTCATAACCGCCTCCTCAAGCGCGCCATCGTGGACTGGGCCTCCTCGCAAGATGACGTCGACGGCGACGTCGTGAGGTCACTCGAGCAGGGACCGCCGGCGGAGGCGAAACGCTGGATCGTGGCTCAGGGGCTCGAGGAACGCCTGCTGACGCACGAGCGCGTCCAGGACACCGATCGGTGGGCGGACGTCGACCTCATCGAGCAGTTGGCCGCGATCAATCGCGTCTCTCGCCCGGTCCACTCGCGGACGCTGGTCTTGGACGCACCCGTGCTCGCCGCCGATGAGGTCGTCGACGGTGCCGGGAACGAATCGAACCTCAGCGTCGTGGAGTTGGACGGCGGAGCTCGTGCCTTTCATCGGCCCCTTTCTCACCGGGTGAGTTCGTTTCACCGGTTCTTCGGACACGACCTGGCGCACCAGAGCGTGCACGAGGTGGCCGCGTGGAATCTCGCCGCCGGCCTGGGCTGGCCTTACGACATGATCGTCGCGCCGAGCATGCTTCGTGTCGTCGATGGTCGGCTGGGGTCGTTGCAGCTGACCGCCGCGGGGGAGGTTAACCCGCCGATCGAGCGCACCTCGTGGCACGAAGGCGCATTCTTCGACGCCCTCATCGGTCAGCAGGACCGCAACGTCGCCACCGTGCTGCACGACCGCGACCGCGCGGTGACAAGCCTGGTCGACCATGGCCTGGCGTTCGCCCGCCCTGGCGACGCCTGCGCCTCATCGCTGCTGCTGCGCCAGCGTCACTCTGTCGGCAGCGCGCGATTGACCACGAGCGAGCGCGCCTCGTTGCAGCGACTTCTCGACAATAAGCAGCTGCTGGGTGTGCGTGGCTGCCTCGAGGAGACCCGCGTGCAGGCGTTGCGTGATCGCGCTCGGCGCATGCTCGAGCGTGACTGCCTGCCCGGCGTCGGCGAGTTCTGAAAGGGAGCCAGCATGTTCATCCTTGAGATGCGCTACTACGACGTGCACACGGGAGAGTTCGACGTCGGCGCCACGCTGCGCGTCGACGCGACGGGTCGCGCCATGGTCAGCGGCGATCGCACGAAGTTGTTGATGGATCTCGACGCGATCGATGAACGCGGGGAGCGTCATGTGTTCGGTGATGACCCGGTGGCGTGGGGGCGGCACGTCAGCAGCCGGCTACGCAGCGGCCTCGTCAGTGCCGTCATCGTCACGGACCCGAACGCGCCTACGCGTGAACCAGTCCCGATCGACCGAGCTGAGGCCGCCGCCCTCGCGGGCCTCGCCACATCGACGTGGAGCTCGATGGTCTCCAGAAGGAGTGCGCCAGCGCCACTCCCGAATACTAAACCGGCGCGCTGGGACCAGCATGAGGTGCGCTCGTGGGTGAGCGCGCGGCAGCAAGCGAGGGGTTCTGGCACGATTCCTTTGGAGCTGCGATAGAGACCCGTCGGGGGTCAAGAATCGTTACCACCACGAGGTAAGTCCCTCTGAACTAGGCTCGCGTCAGACGCATATTGGATCCCTGTTCGGAGGCTCATATGAGTTTTCATTACAGCGTCGTTCCCGCGATCGCGCAGATTACGTACAGGCAGCGGCCGTTGTCTGCGGACGCTGAAAGTCTCGTCTACTCCGCCGACTTCTGGGGCGCCAGCGTTGGTGTCACAGCGGCGTTTATCTTAGGGCTGGGCATCATGTCGACGGCGCTGATCTATCACATGGAGGACGAAATCCAACGCAGAACTCCAAGGAAAGAAGTCGTGTGGTTCGGCAGTTTCCTCGTGCTCGCTCTGTGTGCTTGTGGCCTTGGATCGGTGTGGATGCTGTGGCGCTCTCTCATCTCGCTTGCCATTGGCGAAAACTCCATTCCTCTGCGCGATGCCATTGGAGTCCTGACGGGCTTGGGTCTGCTTTTCCTCATTACTTTCGTGATGACTGCGGCGACTGCTGTCGCTCGCGTGAAGGATGGGATCGATCTGTAAGGCAGGACGAGGCGGTCAGGTCACTTCGCCCGGCTCGGTGGTGTGGAAAGGGGGGCGGATGTAGGGGTAGGGTGCGCGCCGACTCGCTCGGTGGGAGGTTGTGGTCCTTGCCTCCATCGCCCGATGCGGTGACCAGGTCGCTAGTTCACCAGCTTGAGAGGAGGGGGGCGTTCAATGGCGCGTGTGACTCGTCTTGAACTTGTTGATGGTTCCACCCTTGGGGTCGAGGTCGATGGAACGGTCGATCTTGTGCGACGTGATTCCACAGGCGAGATGACTCTCGGCGTCATGCTCACCCCCAGGGAGGCGCGCCGCCTCGCGTGGGCCCTCATGGCTGCTGCGTCCAGGGCTGAGGCCTCGTGACGACTCCGGCGACCAATTCGTCGGCGTTCACCACGTCAAAGGTTGAACTCATGCGGCGCGGGCGCGCGTGTGACGTTGAGGTACGGGTAGACCGGCCCCCGTTATGACGAGGGGTGAGCTGCGTCGTAGGCGACCAGAACTTTGTCGGGAACGCGTCCGCGATCGCTGACGCTGTAACCGTTCTCGCGCGCCCAGGCGCGGATCTCGTTCAAATCGCCTCGGCGGGCTGGGGTCTTTGTTCGCTGCTTTCTACCGGCGACTCGGCGCGCGGCTCCGACCCAGGGTGAGAACGCGTCGCGTAGCTGCGTGGTGTTCCTCTCGCTCAGGTCGATCTCGTACGCCACGCCGTCGAGACTGAAGTGGATTGTCTCTGTCGCTGCCGTGCCGTCCAGGTCGTCGACGAGGGTGACGGTGACGCGCTGTGCCATGGGTGGCTCCTTCAAGTGCTCGGGTCATTGTTTCAATCCAACAATAAGGTCATTGACGAAGAAGTCGACACGCTCCTCTGAACCTTCCCAATGTCACCAATGGTGACATACAGTGGCGGTATCGGTCAGGGCGCGAGGCCCAGACCAGACCCGAAGGGGAAGTCATGAGCACGGTTACCGCGGCAGATATTCGCACCTACGTCATCGACGCTGCGCTCGATGCGGAGTTCGACTCCGAAACCCTCGACAAGGTGGAGGGCGCCGTGCTTGAGGCGGCGCCGCTGTCGACTTGGGAGCTCGTCAACCTCAACTACGAGTCCTCGGCGCTGAGCACTGACGAGTTCTGGGCGATCGTCGAGAAGGTCACGGCATGAGTGAAACCCCGAGTGGCGAAGATTGCGCGCTCCCTGTCGTGTTCAACCCTTGGCAAGCTCGGGGCGCGCTTCATGAAGAGAGATGGGTGCGGATTCAGTTTGATGAGGTGTGGGATCTGCGACCTTCGGTGACCATGACAGCCGCCGAGTTCCGTGTCGCGCGTGAGCGCCTCAATGTCAGCGGTGAATGGCTCGCCGCGCGTCTTGGTGTCGCGTTGCGCACGGTGCGCCGCTGGGAAGCTGGGGCGAGTCCGCTCAACGCTGGTGTCGAGCGTGAGGTGCTCGCTCTGCTCGATGCGACGGAAGCGTTCGTGCAGAGCGTCGTGCAGACGTTGAGGCAGGAAGGGCCTGACGACTCTCGCACGGGTGGTTGGCAGCTGCTGGTCTTTCTCGATGACGCGACCTACTTCGCGCATCATCCGGACGGGGAGTGGAGCGCGTCCTGGCACCGCGCCGCTATGGGCCGCGTGGCCGAGCAGGTGCCCGAGGTGAGCCTGGAGTGGGCGCCGAGCCACGACACGAGCGCGTCATGAGCGACCATGCCGTCATGCTGTTGCGCCTGGCGGGCGCGCCGACGCAGGCATGGAACACGGCTCGCCACGCTCACACGCCGGGAAGCTCACGCGGCCGGGCCCTGCCCGCTCTGAACGATGTCACCCCACGCAAGTCGAACCTCGTGGGCCTCTTGGGCACGGCTCTGGGCCGGCGCCGGGAGGAGGCTCCCGCGATCGGGCGACGCGCGCACGGCGACGTAGCCGACCTTGAGGCACTGCGCTACGTCGTGCGCGTCGACCTCGAGGGCCGACTGCGCACCGACTTCGCCACCTCGCGCGCGCGCACCACGACGGGCCGCCTCGTGACACGACCGATGAGCGAAGTCGTCGTCGACGACCCGGCCTACCTCGTCGGCGTCAGTGGCGACCGCGACCTCGTCGAAGCGGCCTGGGAAGCTCTCGCCCGCCCCGTCTTTCCGCTGGCCTACGGGCGGCGCGAATACCCCATCGTCCTGCCCGTGCGTGTTCATCTCGACACCAGCGCCGGCGTCGATGTCGTGCAGGTCGTGCGATCTTGGCCGTGGCTTGCGCCGGCCTGGGCGCGCCGCCGCCTGCCCCGTGCCGTGTCGCTGAGGGTGTACGAGACCCAGCACGCCCGCGTGCAGCGCGCAGGACTGCCCGCCTACGCCTCAGGAGCAGGGAACGTAGAACACCCGCCGTGCGAGTTCACCAACCTCGAAGGCAACGTCGATGCCGATCCAATCGATTGGATGCTTGGCCTCGATTGCTACGACATCGAGCGGAATTAATCAGCTCGTGCGTGCGGCAAGGCAGACGCGTCGAAGGAGCAGGGAGCCAAATTAGCCCGGTCTCGGGAGGTGTTCCTCCGGTGAATATGAGTAAGGATTGACGCAGACTCGCAGTTCATGACGTCGACGAGTGGGGAAGAAATACCGAAGAGCAAGGTCAGGAAGAAGAAGAACTCAAGCGCGAAGCGCGGTGTATGGGTTAACCCTGGCTCGAAGGGTCACGCTTCCACTCCGGTGCTTCCTGACGGTGCGCCTGGGGGTACGGCACAGCGTCTGGGGCTGGCGATTGCACCAGAGTCTTTGCTCATCTCCGCCTACCTGGTCCATTGGCAGCACTACATGAAGGGACAGCCCGCCAACTTGTGCATGACGGCTGTCATGACCCTGCAGCGCGCGCTCGAGCGGGTCGGCCTTCCGAGTGAGCCCGTTCCCGTGGTGGCGGAGGTCGATTTCCACGATGGTCGTCCACCGCTTGTCCTGGGCGAAGCCGTCCCCCAGCTACAGGCGGGTCAGTGGTCTGGCCACCTGGCGATGTGGCTGCCGACGATAGGCAGGTTCGTTGATCCCACGATCTATCAGGTGAACCGGGTCAAGCGTGGCCTGCCGATCAATAACGGAATCGCCATGAACACCGGGACGCTACCTGCTGAGCCGTTCGCTACATGAAGGAGGGGAGCGAGATCACGTACACGATCGTGACTGACCCTGCGGGACAAACGTGGCGGCAGGCCGCGCGCACCGCCAGCATGCAGAGGTTCGCCGAGCGGACGCCGTCTACTCTCCACGCCACGCTACGTGAGTGGAGTCAGACCACTGAGGGCAAAGAGATCGTGCAAGGAATCAAGCACCCTGAGATCGTCGCAGCACTGCAGCGCAACGGCTTCATGTAGGCATGAACCTTACTCGGTGCGTCCGCTCTTCTTCTGTTCCTCGTTCTTCTGTTGCTCGGCGATGAGTTCTCGGAGGGCGTCATCGCGTGCTTCCGCCAACCGCCGTCCCTGGGGTGAGTCGACGTCGCCGCCGTTCGCTTTGAAGTCGTCCCACGCCTTGGTTGCCTGATCGTATTTATTCTGCAGATTCATGGCTTCAAGTATGGCGTCTTCGTGCCTTCTGGTGACGGGTCGATCAGATTTTTCCTGGAGGCGTGCAGGGTTGAGGAGCGACAAGCGCGGTCGTCGTGAGCGCTGCCCGGTCTTCGGTTTCCCTCTCACCAGGTCCAGCCGTGCAGCTGTTCGAGGGCGGTGATTTCTTCGGGGGTGAGGGAGTTGTCGCCTTCGGGCCCGCGGCTGCGGTAGTAGAGCACCCGCTTGAGGAGGGCGACGTCGGTGCCGTCCCAGGGGAAGCGGTCTCGGGTGCGGATGTCGCTGATGTCGCGGTGGTGGTTGTCGAGCCAGGCGCTGAGGTCCTGGGCGAAGCGGATGGTGCGCTCTGGTCCGCGCTGGGGGACGTCGGGCACAGCGCCGGGGATGGCGCGCAGGGAGCGTTCTTGGGTGCTGTTGAGGGCGCCGGCTTCGAGGGCTTTGCGCTGGCGCAGTAGCCAGGAGTGCAGGCGGACGGAGTCCTTGCGCAGTTCGCTGAGGCCGTCGTGTTCGTGTGCGTAGGTGGCGAGCTCGTCGCGGGTGGCGGCCCAGCGGGTGGGCAGCTCGTTGCGGTCGCTGGCTTTGGTGGCGCTCCAGGCCCATCCGGGGCGTCGGATGAGTTCGGCTTGCATCTGTCGGGAGAGGAGTCCGTCGTGGTAGCGCCGGCGGATGCCGTGCACGCGCCGGCCGATGGGGTAGAGCTCGTCGCCGAGGGTCATGGTGGCGTGCTGGGGGATGTCGAGGTTGCCGTGCGTTGCGGCCCACTGGTCGAGGGCTCGCAGCAGGGTGGTCTGCGTCTTGGTCAGAGCGTTCGACGTCGTGGTGGGGGTCATGGTTGTCCTCTTTCGTGGTTGCCCTGTCGGCGCTGGCGTGAGGGGAAAGAGGTGGCGGCCTGTCATTTCACCCGGGTTTGTCGGAACACAGGAGGTGGCAGGCCGCCACCGCGGATTCTACGGGATGGCGGCGAGCACGTCGCGCTGGATGCGGGCGGCGTCGGTTGTTGCGGTGGTGAGGAGTTCTTCGGCGTGGGTGGTGGTCAGGATGCTGGCGTGGGCCTGGTGGCGGCTGAGGGCTACGCAGGTGCGGCCGAGGTCGGTGTTGAACGGGGTGACTTCGTGCGCGCCGGTCATGGGGTGGATGACGACGGTGGCGGCGCGTTCGGCTCCCTGCAGGGAGTTGGCGGTTCCGATGAGGACGCCGGGCAGGTCGGACAGGTGGTTGGCGATCTGGGCGGCCTGGGTGACGTGGGAGGTGACGACGGCGACGTCGGTGTCGAGGGTGGGGCGCGTGTCGGTGGCGGTGACGATGCTGGTGTGCAGCAGTTCGCGCACGCGTTCGGCGGCGGCAGCGGCGATGCGCGGGTCGTCTTCGGTGCCGCAGGTGATCGGCTGGCGGCTCAGTTCGTTCAGGGGCTGGCCGTCGTGGGCGTGCAGCGCGATGGGCGGGCGGGCGCTGGTGAACGGCAGGTCGGGGTAGAACGGCGCGATGAGGTCGGCGGTCGCCTGCCCGCAGCGCCAGGTCTGGGTCAGGTGGTGGGTGCTGAGGGTGTCGGGGTAGGCGCGTTCGACGCACACCGGCGCGCTCAGGTGCGGGCCGGTGGCGTGGTGGTTCCAGCGGGTGGTGTCGGCGCGCACGACCGGCGCGATCTGGCCGGGGTCGCCGACGAGGACGACCTGCGCGGCCATGCTGGTGAGGGCGGCGAGGTTGGCGTAGGTGCACTGGTAGGCCTCGTCGACGAGCAGCACGTCGGCGCGGTAGGACTCGGTGCTCGTCCAGATCCACCGCTGGGTGGTGGCGACGAGGACGCCGCCGGAGGTGTGCAGGCCACGCGCTCCGGCGATGAACGGCACGCCGGGGTTGAGCAGGTGCGGGCGGGTGGCCTGGTTGCCGGACAGCAAGGCGATGGGCGCGTCGAGCGCGTGGATGCGGTTGGCGACGTCGTAGGCCTGTACGCGCGTCTGCGCGGCGACCACGACGCGCAGACCGGCGCGTGTGGCCAGCTGGTGGGCCAGCAGCGTGATGAGGCGGGTCTTGCCAGCGCCGGGCGGGGACTTGACGAGGGTGAACGGGTCGCCGCTCCACACGTCGAACAGCACTCGTGCGAGGGTGCGGTCGGCCGTCAGCGGGTTCACCGCGGCAGGCGTGGGGTTCGGGGTGGTTGCGGGGGTTTCCCGCGGGGTGCTGAGCGTGCGCATGATGTCCTCCAGTATTCCGACTGTAACCATTTTAGGGCAACATGCGGGGGTTGTCCAGCGTGGGCCGGCTACTCGTCGTCAGCGGCGGCGAGAATCACGTCGAGCGGAACGGTGCGCCGGGTAGGTGCGGGTGCGTCGCGGCGCATGAGCGTGTTGTCGGCGTGGAAGAGGCGGCGGTTGTAGTGGCCGATGAGAGTGCGCTGCTGCATCGGGTCGACGTGGCGGGGGCGCACGGTGAGTGTGTCGCCGCACCGACGGGTGGTGCGCGGGATGAGGCTGTTGACCCGTACGTGCAGCCCGTGCGGGTCGATGCGTGCCTCGGCGATCACGCCGCGCTGCAAGGTGATCCCGTTGGCGGGTGCGGCGCTGGGGCCGCCGTTCCACAGTTCGACCTCGTCGCCGACGCGGAAGCGGCTGAGCAGGCCGTTGACGTGCACCTCAAGGTCGGTCGCCGTCTTGCCGTTGAGCGTGAGCGTGGTGAGGGTTCCGCTGATGAGGTGGCCGGTGCGCGCGTACCGCTCGGCGAGCATCGGGTCTTCCATGAGCAGGCTCTCCAAGCGTTCGGTCGCCTGCGAGCACGTGAGCAACGTCGTGGCGCTCTCCTTCGGCGAGGCCGAGCGTGAGGGGCGCCGCTTGAGGCGGGCCTGCGTGTAGGCGTAGGCGTCGTCGTCGCGGAAGGAGTCCAGGCCCGGCAGGGTCGTTCCGTCGACCCCCAGGCGGGCCAGGTTGAGCAGCGCGGCCACGACCGGCGTGGTCGGAGTCTGCGTCCATGTCGCCCAGGTCGCCCACTCCGCTTCGTCCTCGACGTTCGCGCCGGTGACGTAGCGGCGGCGCAGCAGGTCGGGCACGACGTAGGTCGCGCCGGTTCCCGGGTGGTCGAGGCGCTGCATCCACCAATCGAGCATGAGGCCTGCCTCGTGGTGCTTGCGGCAGGTGGCGGCGATGGTGCGCAGGGCCCGCGCGGTGGTCTGGTCGGCGATGAGCAGGCTGCGGTACTCGTCCGCCTTGAACGTCGCCCCGAGGTCGGCGAGCAGGTCGAGCAGGTCGGCGACCTTCGCCGTTGCGACGTTCTCCTCGTCACCGACGGTGAAGGTTTCGCTCGCCTCGTCGAAGGCGATCGCCAGCGGTCGAGTGGGGGTGAGCGCGGGAGCGTAGGCCGTGCGGGGCACGAGGCGCTCACGGGCGGCGGCGCGTGCACGCATGAGATGCTCGATGCTCGCAGCACTGGTGTAGGCGGGCGGCAGGGCATTGCTCGACGCGTGCGCGTCGGCCTTGAACTGGGCGGGTGTAATGCCCAGCGCGGCGATGGCAGGGTGCATGATGCCTCCTATTGTTCCGACAACAACCAGAATAGATGAAAAGTTGGGGATGTGCAACACCGTTTCTGCATGTAACAGACGGGGCGGTGAGCAGCGCTTACAGTCTGCAAATGAACATGTCCCCTGCCGTGTGCGCCATCCTTGTTGTCTCTACGCTCGCTGCGTGCGGAGGTGAGAATCAACGTGTCGGTCCTACCGCGGAGGCATCGAACTCATCAGCCGGCAACGGCGCCTCTCGCACGGTCAGTCTCGGATGTGCTGGCGGTCTCCGTGTTAAGGGTGCCGAGGTCGTTAGCAGTGGAAACGATGTCAGCGTCGCGTGGTCGGAGAACGACGCCGCCTCAGGCGAGACGCCCACCGAGTACATCTCATACATCGTCACCGTGACCTCTGCTGATGGACGGAAGGCTCGGCAGCTCGCCAAGAAGATGTATGTCACCGGCGAGCCACCTTCTCAGTTCATCTACGACACGACCTCGATCGAACAAACGAACCTCCCTTCTGACGGCGGCGCGAATCCTTCGGACATCAACGACGCTGAGCTTCACTTCCCTGACGCTCTTGAGGGCATTGACTCCGGGTGGAAGGCAGAAGGGGTCGTCAACATCGACGGCCGAGACGCCCTGACATGTTCGACGTACTAACGGAGTAGGGCTCAACCATCACCTCCTGAGCGCGATTCGCGAAACGATGTCCGATTTCGTGGAGCGCGGGGACTTTCACGTAGTGATCGCACCCTCACCGGGAGGGTGTGTAGATGGAAGTGAAGGTGAATCGAAGATGGATGCACGCATGTGGCACCCGCTGAAGGCGGCGCCTTATCGCTGGCTATGGGTGGCCGGCTTGGTTTGTCAGATCGCGGCCATGACGGCCCTGACGATCACGGCGATCGCCGTGATCGAGAGCAGCTTCGAGGAAGCGAACTCGCTGTCATCTCAGTGGTTCGCGTTCGCCACGATCGGCACCGTGGCCTCTCTCACCGGCGCGCTGCTGAACGGCGCTGCCCGGGCCAAGGCGCCCGCCAACACTGAGACCGAATCGACACTCTCGTCGTTGGTCTCCCTCATCGCCACTGCCGCGGCTGTGTTGGTGATCCTCGAGTCGGGGTGGTCGCGGGTGGCGTCGGCGCCGGTGCATGACGCCACTGCCGGGCGCCTCGACGTCGAGTGGACCCCGGTTGCGCTGTTGTTTACCGCGCTGCTCTTCGTCGGCGTGGGCGTGCTCGCGCGCGAGCTAATGCCGAACTGGGGGATGCGTCGCAGTCCGCTGGTGCGCAGCGCCTGGGCCGCGGTAGCCGTGGCACTGAGCGTCGGCTCGGCGCTGGTCATGGTGAAGATCCCCGACCCGACGATGACGCCGGCCATCTGGGCATCGTTGCTGTGGCCCGTGGTCTTGCTCGCCGTGATGGTGGCTGTGATGGGCCGCTGGCTTCGCGCAGATATCGCCGGTTCGGCGCCGTCGTTGCCGTTCGCCCGCGACAGGAAGGACGCGCTTGAGCCGCGACGCTCGTGACGTCCTGGAGGGCTGACGGGGTGCTCACGTGTGGGGTGAGGCGAGAGGGTTCTCGCCTCACCCCACACGCATGTCTAAAAGCTCAAGCGCTGAGCATCCCGGCGCGCTCCCACACGGTGGCGAACCGCTTGGCCGCTGCGGGCGGGCGGGCGTTGTTGGGGCGTCCGGTCATGAGTGCGCTGGCGGCAGCCGTGGCGACCGAGGCGTAGTTGTTCTCGGCGGCGTTCGCCAGCACGGCCCATCCCTTCTTCCATTCGACGGCGGTTCCCGGGGCGCAGGCGTGGGCGACGGCTGCTGAGCAAGCGGCCCAGACCTTGTCGGGGCTGGTCGGCCACGTGATCGAGTCGGGCGCGTCGAGCATCTCGACCGGGTCGGGCAGGTCGCTCAGGTCGCGCCAGGTGAGGTATTCGTCGGCTGCGCCCTGTCCGACCAGGCCGTGCGCGGCGATGCTCGCGGCCTCGATGTTGTCGCCGGGAATCTGGGCGAGCACGTCGGCGAGCATCGTCCAGGTGCGCCGTGACGGCCATGCGCGACCGGCCTGCGCGGGGTCGTCGGGCAGGGCCTCGATGAGTTCCGGGCGCTGGCGAATGAATGCGCTGATCGAGCCGCGCGCAATGGCGCGCGTGTGGTGGTTGAGCGGGTTGAGCGGGTCGGCGGCGGGCATCGGGAAGCCGGTGAGCAGCCCGTCGACCCACGCGAGCGGGTCGGGCGCGTAGTCGATGTGCAGCAACCGGTTGGCCAGCGGCGGGGCGAGGTCGAAGCCGTCCACGGCGCACTCGGGCGGGTTGGCCGCGGCGATGATGTTGACCTTGGAGCCGAGGTGGACGTCGCCCACGCGACGTTCGAGCACGATGCCGAGCATCGCCTTCTGCACGGCAGGAGCGACCGTGGTCAGTTCGTCGAGGAACAACCAGGCCCCGTCCTCAGCGCCTGCCAGGTCGCTCGCCCACCGCTGCGGCTGCATCGAGACGGTGTGGTCACCCGGCACCGGGTACCCGGCATAATCGGACGGTTCATGGATGGAACCGATGAGCGTCGTGCAGGGCAGGCCGTCCGCTGCGGCCAGGGCCTCGATGAGGGAGGTCTTGCCCGTGCCGGGCTTCGACCACAGCAAGGTGGCGACGTTCGCGTGTGCGGCTGCGCGGATCGTGGCGAGCATCGCGGGCATGTTCGTGGTGGCCATGATGATGAGTTCCTCTCTATGTTCCGACAAAACCTAGTTTAGAGCATGACAGGCGGCGGCGCAACCCAAGCCGAAAAGCGATTCAAAGACCCGACCCGAGCTGCGCCCCCGCGCCGATCAGACCCGCACGCGCACCGAATGCGCCCACCCAGGAGCCTCGCCCACACGCTTACCGATGAGAGCAACGATGAGGCGCTCGCGGGTGGGGCGCTCGGGCCACGGGGTGAAGCCGTCGGTCAGGACGACGATGACGTCAGGGCGCGGACGAGTAACGCGCACCGCTTCGATACCGACGCGCATATCGGTGCCCCCGCCGCCGCGCAGGTCGAGGTCGTCGATGCTCGTGACAGTCTGCACGTAGGCGCGAGCGTCCACGGCGGCAATGGTCAGACGCGCGCCGGTTGAGGCAATGATGCTGCGCACTTCCGACATGGCGGCGCTGATCTGAGCCGGTGCCATGCTGCCGGAGGTGTCGACGACGACGGCGATGGTCACGACAGGTTCGATCATGCCGGGGGTAAGCATCTTCGGGTGCTGGCGGCGTCCGGGGCGCGCGTAGGTGTAGTCCACCATTCCCCGACGGTGGTTGACTGCCTGGCGCACCGTGGCGCGTAAGCGGTGACGCCAGTTGATCTGAGCCGGGGCGAGCGTGGCCTCGGCCCAGCGGCGCAACCCACCGCTAACCGTTCCGGCACGGGCGGCGCTCACCTGCTGCGCGACCTGACGGCGCGTGAGGTCAGCCTGGGACGCGGGCATAGCGGGTGCGCTCGCGTCGTCATCCGACAGTTCCCACTCGGCGCTCGCGTCTCCAGCCCCGGAACCGCACCCGGTCTCGGGCTGCTGTGAGTGCGGCTGCTGCGGCGCGAGTGCGGCGTAGTAGTCCTCCTCGACGCCGTTGGCGGGAAGGCCAAGTGCGTCGGGCGTGACCGCACCCTCGGGCAGGGTTATGTTGGCTGCGACGAGGTCGGCGTTGATCGCCGCGTCGGTGGCGTAGTTCCACACTTCGTGGTTGCGGTTCGCGCCGAGTGCGTCACCGCGGATCGCATGCTGACGGATGAGGTGGCTGACTTCGTGAACGAGGACGCCACCCGACAACTGCGCACCCCACTCGGTGAGCGTGGCGGGGTCGAGGTACAGGCGCCACCCCCGATCCACGGCGAACGTGCCCAGGCCCTCGGCTGCGACCGGCCGCAGCCGCCACAGGGCGAGGCCGAAATAGGGGGCGTGGTTAGCGGCGACGAGCATCGCGTCGTCGAGCAGGGTGCGCTCGTGCCGTACCAGGGGGCGGGTGGTGATCGACATGGGTTACTCCTTCGTGTTCCGACAGTAATCATTTTAGTGCATATGATGGGGAGGCGCAACAGGCCAGCTTCAGGGGTGCCGCGCACCCCGCCCCCCTGCGGCTGGCAGCCGGCCAGGTGCACACCACCCGAGGCGGCACGATGGACCATCACAATGCGAAACTGAGGACGATACAAACCTCGTGTCAGCATGAGGCTATGCGCCCCGCGCTCTTGCGGGGCCCGCCCCCTGCACGTGAGATGAGGTACCGCCGATGAGCGAGATGTGGCACCCCGGCTGGCAGCGTCAGCACGCTGGCGAATGGGAGTACGTGATGGTGACGCCAAAGGTCGTAGGGCCGGCCGGCGGCACCGAGAGCTTGTTCACGGTGGCGTCGCATGAGCCGCCGACAGAACTCAAGGGCCGCGGCCTCCCGGACAAGCCGAGCACCGATGACCTCGACGCCGCGACAGCTTGGCTGGTTTCGGCAGCCCGCCGGCCGGGGTTGCGGTGTCGAGGTCGAGGTCGCGGGCGGTGATACGAATGCCGCGCGCGTCGAGGTCACGCACTGTTTTCAGCGTGTCGACTGTGGTGCGGCCCAGCCGGTCCAGACGGGTCACCGTCAACATGTCACCGGCCCGGAGATACGCGACCGCCGCCGCCAGGCCCGGACGGTCCGAGCGCGCCCCGGAGGCGATGTCGGTGAAGACGCGTTCGCAGCCAGCAGTCTTGAGCTCGAGGGACTGAGCGCGTAACGACTCCACCTGCGCCGACGTCGACACGCGCGCATACCCAACCTTCATGAACCCGACTCTAAAGACCAGGTACGACAACCGGCGGCGGCCCAGGAAGATGACCCGGAAATGAAAGAACCCCGGCCGTCACACTTGCGTGCGCTGCGCCGGGGGCTAGACCTCTAGTATGCGGAAAAGCCCACCCCGGGCGCAACCGACAGAACGAGGAGACGAATCGTCTCGTGGACCAGCTTCGCGCCGCACTGCCCGCCGCCCGACTAGCGCGCTACGAACATGCCTGCGCGAACACCACCACCGACCCCGTGGACCTGTATCTATGGTCCTCGTCTGTCGCGCTGGCCATGTTCGACGACCTGTCCCACCTCGAGGTAGCCATGCGATCACGTATGGCCGATCGGCTCGCCGCGACCTACGGGATGCAGTGGTTCCAACGAAAAGACATCCTCGACAGCGATACCCTCAAGCTCATCAAGACCGCGTGGCGACAAGGCGGACTGTCCCAGCTGAACGCCTCAGCGGACGTCGTGCACGGCAAACTCGTCGCCAGCCTCATGTTCGGATTCTGGGTCAAGATCCTCGGCCGCGGTGGCTACTACGAAGACACCACCACCAAGCCGGACACCCGGCAGCGCCGCATCTACGACACGCTGCTGTGGAAACCCGCCCTACGTCACGCCTTCCCCAACGTCGGCGACCTCGAGCGAGCAAAAGTCGAAGGATCCGCACGCCAGGTGCAAGCCCTGCGCAACCGTATTGCCCACCACGAACACATCGTCTGGGGCGTACCCATCCCTGGCGCCAAATACGCCGACGGGTCCACCGTGCGCCTATCGGTGACCCAGGCACACAACACCCTGCTCAACCTCGCCGGCTACACCGACACCGGCCTCGAGGAATGGCTACGCCACCATAGCGCCGTCCCAACTCGCCTCGCTGAGTGCCCGCTGGCTAACACGAGAGACATCCTCCTCATCTGATCGCCGGTGCTGAAGGGCCACCCTGCTCAGTGAGGTCCAAGCACCGCGCACACCGCAAATCCACCTTGAAAGCGACCGAAAGGAAGCCGCGATGACCAAGCGCACCTTCGACACCGCGACCAGCCCCGACCAGTACGGCCAGTGGGGCACCATCAACGGCCAACCCATCACCGACGACACGATCACCGGCCTCGTCGCCGACGCTGAAGCCGGCTTTCCTGACGCGACTCTCAACCCCGTGGGCCGGCCCCGCACCGTCGGCACCAAGCGCGCCGAACCGTCACCGCCCCCCTCGACGCGGTACGCCGTCGCGCCCTCGATGAGTACCTGGCCAGCTGATGGCTGACTCTGAATGGGTTCAACTCGCGTCAAGCGCAGGCACGGTCTTGGGTGGCGCTACCGCTTTCAAGGAATACGGATACATGTTGAACCGCGCTTCACGCCTCCGACGCAAGCTCGCCAAGGACCTAGAACTCCTCGAGAAGCTTCCCCAGGACAGTCCTGGCCGAGAGGCCCTGCAGAGGGCCGTGGACGCAGAAGCTCGCGAGTTGTCCGCAGTCATTTCCGGCGGCCAAGGGTGGGATGGTGCAGGCCTAGTTGCAGTCGCCTTCTTCTTAGCGCTGGCAGTGGTGCTCACCGTGGTGGCTGCTCGGGCTCATGGTTGGTGGACATGGTCAGCAGGCTGCTTGGCAGCTGTAGCTTTCACTGTCGCGCTGGTCGGCATCGGCACTGAGTGGGCCGCATCGCGCAAACCCAAGCAGCGAGCGGAAGAGACAGGGCAGCCCGAAAGCCCGTCTTCCTAATTGGACCTCGGGCGTCGGGACAGTGCGGCACGCGACCCTAGGAGAGCAGGACTGTGACGGATCTGAACCACGGCGACCCGGTGTCTGGCTTTCATACGGTCGCCTCAGTAACTCGGCACCCCCTCACGCGAGGTAAGAGCCAGAGCGGCCGACTGTCGACCCCAGACCTCATCGAGTTCGTAGACGGGCGCAGAATCGAACGCGTTCACCAGCAGGTAGAGGTTGAGCTTCACTCGCTGCCGCCGATACGCCCGGGAACGTTCGACCTCTGCCCTATCTGTCTCACGCCAGGCACAGGAACGCGTGAGGATGTCCCTCCCAGAGCGCTTGGCGGATCAGTGCTCACCAACACCTGCAGTCAATGCAACAACGACCTGGGCTCCAAAGTCGACAGCCACCTGGTGATGTGGATGAACGACGAAATGACAGCCTGGCTTGAAGTCGACGGCGTAAGGGGGCGTCGCAAGGTTGGAACAGTCGCCGTCAGGCGCTCTGGCGAAGACTGTGCTCTTGTGCCCGACCGTGACGCTCCGCCCGAAGTCATCGACCAAATGAGGGCAGGGAATATCCCTCAACTGACGTATCAGCTCCCCGACACGCGCCGCGTCCGGTTGGCCATCCTCAAGTCGACCTACCTGGCCTGCTGCGTCGCGACAGAAAGCATCCTGGACACGCCGTCGGCGCGCATCATGCGAGAAGACTTGATGGCGGCTCGCAGCTTGAAACGAGATGACGTTCCAGACGTGCGCACGTCCTTGGCCTTCTATCGCGGTAACGGCGAACGCAACGACGTCAGGACCCGCCTCTGCGTCGATCGCGACGGAACGTTCTGGGTCAGCCTGGCAGGAGTGCTGCTCGTCAAGTGGCCCTTCCCCGAGCTGCATCCAGCGCTAGTACCGGACACGTCAGCGTGAGTTCTTCCCGGGTGCACAAACCTTCGCTTGAGCTACAGCTAGGGAATGCTGGCCCTATGACCAAGACCCGGACAGGCAAGACACGTGTTCTTTTGGCGACCCTCCTGGGCGTCGCGATCCTCGCAGTGGGCGCAGTGATGTACCTGAGAGGGCCAGCCGAGGATCGTTCAGTCATCCGTCATGCAGCCGCTGATCGTCTTCATGTGTCAGCTGATCAGGTCGAGGTCAACAGCTTCGTGTCGCAGGGCGCCTGTTACGTCGCTCAGGTCACGGTCAAGGGCGCAGGTGATCCGGTGTACTCCGTGGCAGTTCGCAGGCAGGACCCGACCCCTGTGGTGACTCGCATCAGCGGTGAATCTCTCGGCTCCGACAGTGACCCTCACGTTGATACGGACGAACCTGAATGGGAATCTTCCTGCCTCGCGAGCTGATCCCACCCGGTGGTGCAGAAATGGTGGCGAGTTCAACCGGTCAACGCACCACCACCGATAGGGGATCGTGGGTGTCATGGCCGGGTTGTCGAACGAGCAGCAGGAGAACGTCTGGGCGTTGTGGGCGAAGGGTGAGTCGATCAGGCTCATCGCCCGCACGATCGGCGTCAGCCAAACCCCAGTCCGGACGCTGCTGCGCCGCCATGGCGGAGTGAAACCGCCGCCGAGCGCCCGGAACCGGCGGCACCTGTCGCTGAGTGAACGTGAAGAGATCTCCCGCGGCCTCGCCGCCGGCTTATCGTGCCGTGTCATCGCCGCTCGGCTGGGACGGCATCACACGAGCATCAGCCGCGAAGTCGCCCGCCACGGCGGCCCCGGCACCTATCGCGCGGCCATCGCTGACGCGGGCGCGTGGCGCAACGCGCGCCGCCCGAAACCCTCACGCCTCCACCGCGACACGGCGCTGTCGAGCCTAGTCGCGGCGAAGCTGGAACGAGGGTGGTCACCCACCCAGATCGCCCACTGGCTACGGCGCGAACAGCAGGATTCGTTGTCGCACGAGTCGATCTACCACGCCCTGTACACCGGCCAGATCCGTGCGCCACAACAGGGAAGCCTCCTGCGATCAGGGCGATCCCTGCGCCACGCGCGCGTCGCGAAGCCCCGACAACGCCGCGGCGTGTTGCGGAACATGGCATCCATTCACGATCGACCCACCAGCGTCGAAGACCGGGCCGAAGTCGGCCATTGGGAAGGTGACCTCATCATGGGCCAGCGCCCATCAGCCGTGGCCACCCTCGTCGAACGCTCCACCCGCCTGGTGCGCGTCGTCGCCCTGCCCGACGGGTACAAGGCTGACGCCGTCAGGGACGCTCTCATCGCGAATCTCGCCGACGTGCCGCCGCAGTTTCGTCGGTCGTTGACGTGGGATCGCGGCAGGGAAATGGCCTTCCACGACCAGGTGACGCACGCCCTGGGCATGCAAGTGTTCTTCTGTGACGCCCGTTCGCCATGGCAGCGCGGCACGAACGAAAACACGAACCGGTTGCTGCGTCAGTACCTCGCGAAGAACGCCGACCTACGCTCCTTCACCCAGACCGACCTCGACACCATCGCGACGCGCATCAACGAACGGCCCCGCAAGGTCCTCGGCTGGGCCTCATCCCACGACGCCTTCACCGATAGCCTGAACACCATCAATGGTGTGAGTGTCAACGCTAGTTGGCGCGGTTCTATCAACGTTTTGTGGCGGGGCACCTTTGGGTGGGTTTTGCAGGATGAGGGAGGTCTCCAACGGCGTCGGCCCGCACTTGCGACGAGCGGCTGAGCCTGTCTCTGCGAAGCGCGTTCGTGACAGGATGCGGAACGCCGGAGACCGGGGGCTTGAATTGAGTGTGGGGGGCGAGACGATGTCCTAGGTTGACGCTATGGCTTTGGCATCCGAGACATGGCTGCTCACTGGGGCAAACGGCAACATCGGGCAGAACCTGCGTGGCTACCTCCGTCGTCGAGTTGCCCACCTAGTGGTGGCTGACCTGACAGCACCCGAAAACCCCGCTGCTAATGAGACCGCAGCCGCCTTTGACCTCACAGACGCTGCCACCCTTCCCGACCTGGTCGCAGGCTGCGACGGGGTCGTCCATCTGGCGGGCATACCCGACGAGGCTCCATACGCCGACCTCCTGCGGGTCAACGCAATGGGCACCTACAACCTCTTGGAAGCCATGAGGCAGGCCTCCACGCCCCGGCTCGTGTATGCATCGAGCAACCGAGCCACGGGCTTCCACTCCACCGATGACCTCCTCGACGATACCGCCACGATCAGGCCCGACGGACTATACGGAGCCAGCAAGGCCGCGACTGAAGCGCTGGTCCGCCTTTACTCCGACAAGTTCGGCCTCCAGGCCAGCACAGTCCGCATCGGAAGCTACGAACGCGAACCCTCCAGCGCGAGGGAAGCCGCTACCTGGCTCAGTCTCGCCGACGCCAACCTCGCCTTCGAAGCAGCGATGACCACGGACGTCCACTACAGCCTCTTCTACGCGGTCTCTGCCAATCGCCACCGGTTCTGGTCACTGGAACCAGGTCGAGCTATCGGTTACGTTCCACAAGACGATGCTGCAAATGTCTTGGGGGGCGACGCCCGTCCGGGCCTGGGCATCCCCCAAGCAGGGGACATGGCTAGTGCGGAGTACACGCAGGAGCGGATGTAAAGCCACTCGTCTCGTGCGCACCACGTCTGGGTAGGTCATCCCGCCCTGCGATACCTCTGCCTCTCATCACATTTGTGAGCTGCCGCACCCTCATCAACTGGGTGCAGTAAGGAACGTGCCTGAGGGTGATTCCACCGGGATCACCCTCAGGCGTTTTCGGGGTACTCCTGCACCATGCGGAGCAGACCGGTCGATTGACCCCTCGCCGTTGCATCCGGTGATGGTGTCGGTGGCGCCTTCTACCGTGATCCCATGACTGATCTAGTTGTACTGACCGGAGAGGTTAGTTGACCTGGGCTGGTTGGCGTCCGAAGTCGGTGGTGAGCCAGTCCTCGATGGACGTGTGGGGAAAGTCCGGCAGGTCGAAGTCGCGAGGTGCTGGCCGTGGGCTTGCGTCGTGGATGCGGTCGAGGCGGAACAAGCGCCAGTCGTCGCGCTTCGTGTCGAAGGCAACTAGGTACCAGATGCCGTTGCGCAGGACGTGTCGGTACGGGTACACGAGGCGTTCGGTGACTTGGCCGTGCTGGTCGGTGTAGGTGAATTGCAGGTGCTGCTGCTGGGCGACGGCCTTGGCCAGCAGGCCGAGCAGGTGCCAGTCCGCGGTCTTGGCGGCGGGGGTGATCACCTGGGTCGCCAGGGCGGTCGCTGCAGCTCGGTGACGTAGGCGTGGTGGCAGGAGCTGTTCAAGTTTGGCCCGCACGGCCGCGGCGGCGGTGTCCGGGCTTCCGGCTTCCAGGATCAGAAGCCCCGTGACCAGGGAACAGACTTCGTCGGCATCGAGCAGCAGGGGCGGGATTTTGATGCTCGGCACCAGTCGGTAGGTGCCGCCCGGGCCGGGCGTGGAGCGGATGTCGTAACCGAGGGACCGCAAGCGGGAGATGTCCCGGCGAACGGTGCGCTCTGCGATGTCGAGGTGCCGTGCCAGCTCTGAAGCTGTCCAGGCGCGTTGGGTCTGTAACAGCGACAGCAATACCAGGGCGCGTGAGGAGGGACTGTCCATGCGGACATTCTCGAACGAGTTGAGGACCGGATGAGGCCGGATCTCTGGTTAGCGTCGTGGGCACGACCTCACGAAAGGACCCCGCATGCGAATCGCGGTCACCACCCCGATGGGCCACGTCGGGCGACACGTCACAACAATGCTGATCCGAGCAGGAGTCAGGCCTCTGCTGCTGGCCCGCAGCCCCGAGAAGGTTCCCCAGACGGTGCGCAGCCATGCTGATGTGGTGCAGGCCGACTCCACCAACCCCGATCAGGTCACCGCCGCGACACACGGCGTGGATGCTCTCTATTGGGTCGATCCCAGCGTTCTGTCAGCCGATCCCCTCGCGGATTACGCCGCGGCCACCCATGCGATGGTGGAGGCGGTCACCGCCAACCGGATCGGTCGCGTTGTGTTCCAGAGCAGTGTGGGTGCCGAGAAGCGCCATGGCGTCGGGGAAATCGACGGCCTCGCCGCTACCGAGGTCGCCCTGGACGGCCTCGACGTGGACGTCACCCACCTGCGCTGCGGGTACTTCTTCACCAACCTGCTTCTGGACGCCGAGGCCGTGCGGCAAGGAAGCGTCCAGACGGTTCTGCCCCCAGATCACGCCTTCAGTTGGGTTGCTCCCCGCGACATCGCTGAGGTCGCCACCCTCAGGCTGCTGAACAGCGCGTGGTCCGGACACCGGATCCAGGCGGTGCATGGTCCGCAGGACCTGTCCTGGCAGCAGGTGGCCGAGATCTTGAGTGTCCAGGTCGGCCACCCGGTGCGGGTCGAGCAGATCAGCGACGAGGCCATGCGCGAGCAGTACCTGACCGCAGGGATGCCTCCTGCGATGGCCGATGCCGTTCTGGGAATGAGCACAGGGCTGCGCGATGACTTCGAACCTCAACAGCCACGATCCCTGGCCACGACGACGCCCACCACTCTGACCAGCTGGATCCACGACGAACTGCTCCCCGAGCTCTGACCGAACAGAACATCTCCCGACGGGCGGCCTTCTTGCGGAGGCCGCCCGTCTCTCATGAGGAGTGCCCATGTCCCACCCCAACGCAGCCCTGACTCCGCGCCACCGCCTGATCGTCGGCCGCCTCGTCGTAGACGAGGGATGGACGGTCAGCGAGGTCGCCGCCCGGTTCCAGGTCTCCTGGCCAACCGTGAAGCGCTGGGCAGACCGCTACCGCGCCGGCCTGCCCATGCAGGACCGCAGCTCCCGCCCCCACCGGTCGCCAAACAAGACGAGTAGGAAGATCACCAGGCGCTGCATCACTCTGAGACTGCGCCTGAGGGAGGGGCCGGTGCAGTTGGCCTGCCGGCTGGGAATCGCTCCCTCGACCGTCCACCGCATCCTGCGCAACGCCCGCCTGAACCGGCTCTCGCATGTCGACCGGGCGACCGGAGAGCCGATTCGGCGCTACGAGCACGACCACCCAGGCGCGATGCTTCATGTCGATGTGAAGAAGCTCGGCAACATCCCCGACGGCGGCGGCTGGCGCTACGTCGGCCGCCGGCAAGGAGAGAAGAACCGGGCAGCCACGCCGGGCAAGCCCAGGAACAAGTACCGGGACCCGTTGATGGGCAAGGCCTACGTCCACACCGTCATTGACGATCACACCCGCGTGGCCTATGCCGAGATCCACGATGATGAGACCGCTCCGACCGCCACCGCTGTGCTGGTCCGAGCCGTTGAGTGGTTCAACCAGCGGGGCGTCACCGTCGAACGAGTCCTGTCAGACAACGGCGGTGCCTACCGATCACATCTGTGGCGCCAGACCTGCGCCGAACTCGGCATCACGCACAAGCGCACTCGGCCGTATCGTCCGCAGACCAACGGGAAGGTCGAGCGCTTCCACCGGACCATGGCCGACGGGTGGGCCTACGCCCGCTGCTACACCTCCGAGACAGAGCGCCGCGACGCCCTCCAGGCGTGGCTACATCACTACAACCAGCACCGGCCTCACACGGCGTGCGGGAACCAGCCGCCGTTCTCACGATTGATCAACGTCTCCGGTCAGTACAAGCGAGCTGTACTGACCGGGGACGTTGATCGAGTCCGCTGCATGTGAGGCGTCGAGCTTCCCAAGGAGTGCCTCCAGCGCTGTCAGCTCGTCGGGGGTCAGGGCGTGGAAGAAGGCGTTGCGTCCCTGACGCAGGCCGGGTTGCAGGTCATTCCACCACTGCCGCCCCTCGGGGGTCAGGCTCAGAAGTCGCGACCTGGCATCGGCGGGGTTCGGCCGAGCCTGGACCCATCGCGCTTCGATGAGCTTCCTGATGGTGGCACCGACGTTCCGCGGGTCGACCGCGATGGCGGTTGCCACCTGTGCCTGCGTACGTTCACCTTCCGCGAGGGCAGCCATGGCAGTGAACTGGGCCGTGGTGATCCCCTGCCCTGTCAGGTGAGTCGCCCATGCCCTCTCTGCGCGCCGCCCGAGGGTCGCCAGGAGGAAGCTGGCACCTTGGCGATACTTGACGTCACTCGATGTGCTCATATTTTATGTATACATGCCTTCCTTGACGCCCCCGACCGGGCACAACACCATCAACCCCTTCGCCATCGTTCCAGACGCCATGGGCTTCATCCGCTTCGTGGAGTCCGTGTTCGACGGGCACGAAGCCGCCCACGTCCGCACCCCCGATCGGGACGGCTCGATCATCCATGCCGAGGTCACGATCGGCGACGCCACGATCATGCTGTGCGACCGCAAGCCCGACTGGCCCTTCACGCCGGCCTTCCTGCAGGTCTATGTCCCCGATGCCCAGGACTGCCTGGACAAGGCCGTCGCGGCCGGAGGGCGCATCGTGACTCCCGTCAGCGACTTCTACGGCGGCTACCGGATCGCGCGCGCTCTCGACCCGTGGCGCAACCTCTGGTGGATCTACGAACCGACGACCCAGCCCCTGCACCAGGATGAGCGCGACAGCGACACCGACTGGCACGACCGCAAGCCCAGCCTCGTCTACACCTCCCTCATGGACGCCATGCGCTCCCTGGATCGACCTGAGCCGGCATGAGTCACCGCCAGCTCTTCGGCCCCGATCACGCACCATCCGATCGGGGCCGATTCGCACCCACCCTCGAACGATAATGACCCACCTCAACGCAGCTCTCACACCTCGCCACCGGCTCAAGGTCGCCCGCCTCGTCGTCGAGGAGGGGTGGCCGATCAGCGAGGTCGCCGCCCGGTTCCAGGTGTCCTGGCCGACCGTGAAGCGATGGTCGACCGCTACCGGGCCGGCGAGTCCATGCAGGACCGGTCGTCACGCCCAAGATCGTCGCCGAACAAGACCGCGAAGACGGTGTCAAAGCGGTTTGTGAGCCTACGAATGCGAGTGCGGGAAGGACCCGTTCAGCTCGCTTCCCGACTCGACATTGCACCCTCCACCGTGCATCGCATCCTCACCACGGCCCGCCTGAACCGGCTGTCCTACGTCGACCGGGCCACCGGTGAACCCGTCCGCCGGTACGAGCACCCCCACCCCGGGTCGCTGGTTCACGTGGACGTGAAGAAGTTCGGGAACATCCCCGACGGCGGCGGCTAGCGCTACGTCGGTCGCCGCCAGGGCGGGAGGAACCGCGCCGTCACCCCAGGCAAGCCGCGCAACCAGTACGGCGACCCCAAGCTTGGGTACGCGTTCGTGCACACCGTCATTGACGACCACTCCCGCGTCGCGTACACCGAGGTCCACGACGACGAGACGGCCGTAACCGCCGTCGCCGTCCTGCACCGGGCGGTCGAGTGGTTCGCCGAACGTGGCGTGACCATCGAACGAGTGCTGTCCGACAACGGTGGGGCATACCGGTCGTACCTGTGGCGCGACACCTGCGAGGCGCTGTCGATCCGTCCGAAGTTCACCCGCCCGTACCGGCCGCAGACCAACGGAAAAGTGGAGCGGTTCCACCGCACGATGGGTGACGGGTGGGCCTACGCCCGCTGCTACACCAGCGAGCAAGAACGCCGAGACGCCCTCCCCGACTGGCTGCACCAGTACAACCAGCACCGCCCCCACACTGCGTGCGGGTACCAACCGCCCTTCTCCCGATTGATCAACGTCCCCCAGCAGTACAGCCGCAGGTGCGATCGACGACCAGACATCGCAGGAGATCTCCGACGCGGGCCTCGAGCACCTGGTGCGAGCCCAAGCCGACGCAGCGGCGCCTCCCACCCTCGATCATCTGCGCCAGCTCGAGCGGCAGCGACTGGAACTAGCGCAGCGCCTCGAGGAGGCGCGCCAGGACGTCGTCACCGAGGGCCGGCGGCTACACGCTCTCGGCATCAGTGCCTACGCGATCGCGCAGCACACCGAATGGTCCCAGCCGCACTGGGGACGCCTCCTGGGATCCTCGCGCCGAGACGAGGATTGAGGCGTCAAGGCTCGCAGAGCCGGGCCCGTCACAGCTCGGGCGTGAGCAAGGGCGCACGGATGGTCCCTGACCAGACAAGAAGGCGTCAGGCTCAGCGCGGCTCGTTCTTCAACCTGCGCGTTGCCTTGCGCTGTTCCCACCAATACCCGTATCGATCTACTCGCTCCAGAGCCCGATCGCTGAGCCGCCTCCATCGACCCGCGACACGTTCCCACGGGAAGGGGTCATATGTGCGATCTCGCTCGAGCCGTCCATCGAACCCGCGTCTCCAACGGCGCCCACTCGAGTCCGTGAAGGAGACATAGAGGGGGTGAGCCTCATCGCGCGACCACCGGAGTTCTTCCTCTTCGCCTGGACCGATGTCGAGCGCATGAACTGGTAGAAAAGCGCCACTTCTCGGAAGCTTCCCCCCCGCCGCCTCCACCTCTGACGGCATGGCTACGGCCACGGCGAGGTGGTGGATCGGTAGTGAGCCCGCATTCGTCACGTGTACGACGATGTCGTTCCTCTGGCCGCGAATCCTGCACGAAAGGAGGCGAGCTTCTGCCGCCTCATCCCGCGCGCGATCGCGACGCATGATGTTGAACCCCATTAGCAGCGAAGTTGAGTCCCTGATAGTGGTGTAGCGCGGTCGCCGAGTTCGTCGTCGTGATGGACATCGACGCGGCCACCGCGTGATCCTTCGAGTTCACCTTCCACAGATCTCTCGAACGGAACCACACGATGACCGCTCCACATATTGTCGACCCTGCTGGCCTGCTCAGCGAAGCCCTTACCGATGCCAGTCCGGACCTGATGCGGTCGTTGCTGCAGTCGATCATCAACGCGTTGCTCTCGGCCGACGCTGACGCTGTGGTTGGTGCCGAGTGGGGTCGTCCCTCGCCGGACCGGACGGCCCAGCGCAACGGCTACCGGCACCGCGATCTGGACACCAGGGTCGGCACGATCGATGTTGCGATCCCGAAACTGCGTTCGGGAACCTACTTCCCCGACTGGCTCCTGGAGCGCAGGAAGCGAGCCGAGTCCGCACTGATCACCGTGGTCGCGGACTGCTACCTCGCTGGCGTCTCGACCCGGCGGATGGACAAGCTGGTCAAGACGCTCGGCATCAACTCGCTGTCGAAGTCCCAGGTGAGCCGGATGGCTGCCGATCTGGACCAGATCGTTGCTGAGTTCCGCCATCGTCCATTGGGTGAGGCGGGGCCGTTCACGTTCGTCGCCGCTGACGCGCTCACGATGAAGGTCCGCGAAGGCGGCCGAGTCGTCTCGGCCGTCGTGTTGGTCGCGACCGGCGTGAACGCTGACGGCAGGCGTGAGGTCCTCGGACTCCAAGTCGCCACGAGTGAGACCGGACCGGCCTGGAACACGTTCCTGGCCGACCTCGTCGCCCGCGGGCTGACCGGAGTCCGACTCGTCACCAGCGACGCCCACCCCGGGTTGAAGGACGCGATCGCCGCGAACCTGCCCGGAGCGGCTTGGCAGCGTTGCCGCACCCACTACGCCGCGAACCTGATGTCCGTGACACCCAAGAACATGTGGCCCGCGGTCAAAGCAATGCTCCACAGCGTCTATGACCAGCCAGACGCCCCAGCAGTGGCTGCCCAGTTCGACCGGCTCATCGACTACGTCGACGACCGCCTGCCCGACGTCGCCGAACACCTCGGAGCAGCTCGTGAAGACATCCTTGCCTTCACCGGCTTCCCCGAAGGGCTCTGGCAGCAGATCTGGTCCAACAACCCGAACGAGCGGTTGAACCGCGAGATCCGCCGCCGCACCGACAGCGTCGGCATCTTCCCCACCCGCGACGCGATCACGCGCCTCGTCGGAGCCGTGCTCGCCGAGCAGACCGACGAATGGGCCGAAGGCCGCCGCTACCTCGGCTTGGACATCCTCGCCAAGTCCCGCCTCACCATCGTCACCAACGACGACACCCTCGAGAAGGAGGAACTGCCCGCACTCACCGCCTGACCCACGAAAGGTCACGCAGCGCTACACCACTCCCGGGGACTTGACCAGCAGCGATCCTCCGGTTAGGAGCGACCCAACCCACGCCGATACCGGTCCCCACTCGACAGTCATTGCTCAATCCCTACCTCAGGGTGACAAGCGGGGGACAGAGCCCTCGATGTGGGCGCCCCTGCGGAGCCCCCAGCCGAGTTCATCATCTCGCTGCGGGCGCGATAGGGCTCAAAAGTAACGAGACGGTAACAGTCTCTACGCGTGTCGGCCGGGCATTGGCATGTGTGGATGTGGCGTTTGTGAGTCCATTTCGCGTGGGGAGGGAGGTCCGTTCGTTGCCAAGGGGGCTGTCTGATCCCTCTGCGCGCGCAGAACAAAGTGGCCCGCGCGGGCGTTGTCGGAGACCAATCCGACGCCCGCGCGGGCCGTGTCAACAACACCTCGAAAGGGGCTGCGTGACCCCACGACGAGGCGGGGTCGCCAGCAGTCTAGGCCAGGCGTCGGGCAGGTTCCCCTCGCGTGTTGAGCTTCCACGCGAGTGCTTCGACGACGGTGCGTGGGTGTCTCGCCTCGAGGGGGCGCAGCTGATCACGCACGGTGCTCACGATTCGGTAGGAGCGCCGCTTGGTGACGTCGCCATCATCCGCTGATGTGGGCATCGACAGCTGGCTGCGCGCCGCGGCGCGTTGGTCCTCGCTCAGGTCGGCCCACGCTGCGAACGTGTCAGTGAGCCAGGAGACGTAACTCGACGAGGGTTCGCTCGAGGCATGCGCACTGGCCAAGGCTCGGTGGAAGCTCTCGGGGGCGCTGACGGTCACACTCACGTGTCGCTTGCCGAGGGGAGGGCGCGCTGAGCGCAGGGGGAGGCGGTCAGGAGCCGGCGGCAGTGTTCCGCCGGCGGCGCGTTCAGAGCGCGCGACAGCTGCATACAGGGCCGGCACGATGAGATCGCTCGGTCGGTGCCGGCTGGTATCGGCCTTGGCGCCCCCCAGGGCGGCGGAGGCTTCGCGGTCCACGCGGTTAGCTTCCTCGATCTGCGCGATGACAGCCGGCGAGAGCCGCACGTTACGGGGGCGCTTCGTCGAATCGATCATGTAGCGCGTCGGCGCATGGCGCTCGAGCACCTTGCGCCGCGCTGGCGCGCTCATCTGCGCGAGCCTCTCGACGGCCTGCTCGATCCACTCGGCACTACTGCGAGCTCGAGTGCGATCGGTGGCGACCTCCCAGGCGTAGGCATCCCGAACGGCGGCAAAAAGCGCCGGATCGGCACGCACGCTCGTGTCCTCAGTGCGCGCGCGTGAGAGATCCTCGTGCATCGTCATGATGATCATCCTCCCCTCTCCGTTGCCGCGGGTTATCGCGAGCGCCCCGCTGCTCCGGCACGGTCACCCCGTTCCGGTTGGGTACGCCAGGTCGTGGTCGACTCGCTGGTCAGGCCGTGCTGTAGTCGGGGGTCTTGATCAGCAGATTGCCTTCCCCTTCGACGAAGGGGGCGTAGACGTCGTCCGCCCAGCGCTCGGGCGCGACGGGCTCCATCGCGACGGACACGGCCGCGTGAGAGCAACCGAGTGTCTGGCTCACAAGCGTCGATAGACGGTCTGCCAGATAGGCGTGGTCGGCCGGTGTGAGGTCGACGGGGAAGTGGTGGATCTTAATGTGCGGCAACGCTGTCCTCCTTCTGCGTCGCGTTGATGAGCGTTGCGACCTGGTGGACGTGTGGTACTTGACGCCTCGTAGTGGTCGATGTCGAGCTCATGCACCTCCGGGAAAGTGGTCAGCGTCGTCGCCGACCGTTCGATAAAGGAGTAGTCGTCCCCTCGCATCTTGAGGATCGTGATGGGCGCCTTGACCGGGTTGGTGAGCATTTCTTCGAAGGTGTACTTGGAGCTGTGGCATTTTTCGACGATGTCACAGATGTGTTGGACGGTCGCAGAGTCGAGGCCGGGGATCTCCTTCGCTATGAAAGCGACGAATTCCTCCCGAGAGGACACTGTGGCTGCACACCGATCAGCGGCGCGATTAGTGAGTGACTGCCCGAACACGGAGTATAAGAGCCGCACGAATCGTGAGTCGGTGTAGTCAGCCAGTCGACCACTGAGTTCCTCACCGCCTGCCTGGATGGGCGAACCGGGTGCGATCAGTACGAGTCGGTCGACGTGGTGACCGGCCGCCTCAAGCAGGTGTGCCGTCTGGTACGCGACGCGCGCTCCGAAGGAGTACCCCCAGAGGGTGTAGGGGCCGCGAATCGGCTGCTTCAGGATGAGTGCTGCATCCGCCTGGGCCATCTCGTAGACAGACGAGAAGCTTTGTTCGTTGTCATTCATGCCGGCTGCCTGGACCCCGTAGAAGGGGCGCTCGGGGTTGGTTGCTCGTGCGAGGGGGCGTAGGTTCATAGGGTATCCACCGAGCCCGGGCCAGCAGTAGACAGGCCGTTCCTGTCCCGCGGGTGTGCTGAAGGGGACGAGTCGGCTGAGGTTATGGTTGTCTTCCTGTTTCCCGCTCAGAAGCGCCGCGAGATCCTGGATGGTCGGGGCCTGGAAGATGGCCTGCAGCGGCAACGCGGCGCCCGTCTCGTCATTGATAGCCCGGGTGAGCCGGACCGCGGTTATCGAATTTCCTCCGATGTCGAAGAAGTTGTCGATGACGCTAACGACTTCGCATCCGGGGACTGACTTCCACAGTCCGGCAACCAGGGTCTCCTGCGGGGTGCGGGGCTGGACGGCGGGCCGATTCTTGCGCTCGGCACGATGCCGAAAGTAATCGGCCTCAACCGCTCGGATGTCCACCTTGCCGTTGGGTGTGGTGGGGAGACTGCGCGTTAGAGCAATGGTCCGAGGGCGCATGTGCCGAGGGAGGAAGTCGGCGAGGTCCCCACGAATCAGTTCCTCAGGACCGAACATGTGGACCGAGTCCTCCCGCATGCCGCGGCTGGTCGTCTGCTCGGGTGTGACACAGCCGCTCAGGGCGGAGTAGAAGGCTTCGCTCGGGATGTCGAACGGTTCGACCAGGTGTTTGAAACGCTGCGCCGCCGGCAATGGGTGAGCGGTCTTGGAGGAGTAGCCCGAGGACGTCAAGCCGAAGCCGAAAGAGTTCATCTGCAAAGCGCTGCAGCCTGCGACCCAGAGCAACGTAATCCTGCCACCGGTTGGTCTGCAGGGCGAGGGCGATCCCAAACCGTGCCCGGTCGTACACTTGCTGGTTGATGGCGATGACGTCGCGGCGCTCGATGGCCCCGTCGGTCAGGTGAGTGAAGCGGCCGGCATCATAGCGGTAAGTCCCCGGCTCAAGGTCGGTGACAGCTCCGGGGGTCATGACCTGCACATAGGTGGGGACCTCGTCGGGTGGTGCCGCACTGGCGGAAGTAACCAGCAGCCAGCTACCCACGTACACAACATCGTCGTCCAGTCGTAGGTCGCGGGAGTCAGTGTGATGGCCATCACCGAGGCCAAGGCCGATGTCGGGCAGGATCTGGTCGAACAGGCCCAGCAGATGGCCAGCTTCGAAATGGATGACTTCGTCGACATTCGTCTGATAAACGCTGCGTATACGAGTCCGCGAGCCTGCAAGGTGCACCGTAACGGCGCGCGCGCTCTCAGTTCGCCTTAATGGGGAGATCAGATGCAGAGCGTGGTTGCTGGGGTGGTAGTAGTACACGCCGTCGGTCAGATCAGGGAAACCCACCACCTCGAGGTGGAGTTGCACGCAGTAGAGCGCGCCAGGCGACGCGTACCCAAACTTGGGCAGCAGCCGCTCGGGGAGTCGAACTGCCCGAAGTAGCGCAGCAGGTGCCCGAGGTCGTCCAGGCCAAGCATTGACAGGTCGAGCGACAGGCCCGGATGGCGGGCACCGACCTGGTCGACGAACGCGGCCAGCAGGTCGCGGTTCGTCGTCTGGCCCTCGAAGAAGCGGTAGGTCTTGTGGGCGAAGGCCAGGTCCTCTTGCCGGGCAGTGGGTACGCGGCAGGGCAGGGGGGTTGCCGCGTACGTCAACCCGGTGCGCACACCGCTGTCGGACAGCTGAGCCTTCACGGCGACCTTACTCCTCTTGGAGATATGGTGCTCCTCGGCCGTCTCCTGGTCCATGAGGGCAGCCTCTCGCGGCGAGAGCTCCACTATTGCGACCAGGTCGCGCTCTGGACTGTCCGGGGCGACCGGGGCGATGACCGCAGCGCGCGCCACCCAGGGATGGTTCTCGATCGCGACGCGGACCTGGGCACTACTACCGCCAAAACAAAAAACAGTATGGATAAATAACCTTGAGGTGCGTCAAGGAAGGCGGGAGTCAATTAGCGGTTGCCACCATGAATTGAGCATGGTGTCAGGTCGACTCGGGTCTATGATATCGATGTGATGCGCTGTCTCTGGAAAAGAGAGTACCAGCTCCTGAGATGGTGGGTGAATGCCTTCTCCTCTGGATGTTATTCGCATCAGTGCGGCGAGATCTCGCGTGTATGTGAATGGCACAGTTGCATCAAGACGCCCATGGGCAAGATATATCTTGGCGGGGGATTGCTTTCCCTGTCGAACTAACCGGTCCGGACTGAGTGCTGAATAGGTGCCCGGCCGCCCCTGGGGAGAGGCGCCGATCCAACTCTCGATTGCGCCATCGCCTAGATTGTTTACTGCTGCGCGCATAGGGTCGGTCACAGCCGCAAGTGCTACAATTTCCACCTGAGGTAGTGGAATAGACGCCGGCGAGAGAGCGCGGAGAAGGGCAAGGAGGCCGCCAGCAGAATGCCCTACGACGCGGGAAGGTGGTCGAAAAGTAGCGCGAAGGTGACGCTCTAGCATCAGCACGTCTCGTATTTCAGTGAAGGGTTCTCCTGGTGGGCGTTGGTATTCAGCGAGCACGACGTACCAGCCGAGGTCCGCGACGGCGTGGGCTAGGGGGCGGAGGTGTCTCCGGTCGATGCTGGGACGGAAAAACCCTCCATGAATAAGCAGGATTACAGGATTGCCCCTTTTCCCAACCGTCTCGAATACCTGGTTACGGTTATCGCCGTAGTATTCCAATGGTCCGAGGGGACCGTTTTGGGTGGCTTTGCTAAGCAGTCTCTCTAGGGCTTGATGTTCTAGCGCCTCCACCTTAGGGTCCGGCCATCGGTATCTGAACGATTCCATGAGTATAAGTTCCTCCAGTAGCCGATATGGGTGGGCGCTTGTTTGAGTATTCCGCCAGGCGCTGACCACGGGTCTCGCAGCTAGGAGACAATGGTGAGGCTGCTGAACGTCTATTCGTGTGCCCCGTCTGCAGCGCTGACGATTCAGGGGATCACTTCCACCCCGCTCGGCCGGTCGATGCGTGGGAGCAACGTGGGTTGGTTGGCGAGGAGTCGTTGAAATGATTTGCGGAGTGTGAAGTAGCCGAGGTTGCTCGTGCGCGGTCGTCAATTCCGCTATTGATAGCTCGAAGGTAGGTTCAGCGGGCGGGGGATGGCCTAGCCCCTGGGTAGGTGCTCGCGGATGAGGATGTTGGTGTGCTCGTTGCCGGCGGTCTTGGGTCAGCGACAAGTACACCGGAGAGCTGTCGCCAAGTACAAGCGAGCTATGGCGCGCCTCTTTTCGCTGGCCTGGCCCCGCCTCAGCGATGCACGCATCATCTCAGGCAACTCACGGGTGCGTTCGATAGAGATGTCAGCGATGTTCGCAGTGTCCGTGCCTGTCGGGCGCGCCAGGATCCTGAGGAGCCAGCTCACCTGCCCGATTAGTGTGATCGCGCACGACTGCCGTTCTTACCCGACGATGAAGTTACCTTCCCGATGACCCGGCACACGCCGTTCCAGCGCGCCCACGTCACGCTCGCTGATCGGTGTCATGCCCACGATGGGTACTCGCTTCGTGCGCGTGCCAGGCTCGGGGGCGTGGCGGTGAGGGCATTTGGACTCGCCGTGCTTGACGAGTTCACCGCGCGGCATGGCACGGATGAGCCAGTAGACCGCCTCATGGCTCGCAGTGTGTCTCTCGGCGGGGCTTGAGTTCAACGCTCGCGCCCGCTGCTTCTAGTCGCAAGTGGCCCGCGACTCAGCCAGCCGGGCGCCACCTGCGAGCAACTCGGAACCGCGATCGAACGCGCCCCCACCGGCGCCGGTGCCAAGACCTGCTGACGATTGACACCAGTCGAGCTCGAAATCGTCATGGCCGCCGTAGTCCAGTTGGCTGCATAGGCTCTGTCACCCGTGCGCGCAGCTCGCCCTCGTGCCCGCCTGGGACGATCAGGAACCAGGCCGCAGGAATGTGACCCATCTCTCAGGCGCGCGGGTGGCGCGTCTAGCTATCGCAGCTACCCTAAATTATGGTTCAGGCAAGCCTCCTGCGAGGTCAAATAGACAAGGTTTGGACCCATGGATCTCACTGTCATCGGCGCCGGCCCCAAGGGAGTTGCTGTAGCTGCACGGGCAGCCTGCCTTCGCGCCACGGGCCACTCACCCCCAGGCATCACTATTATCGAATCTCACCGCGCGGGCTATCACTGGACCCGCGGGGGAGGGTGGACCGATGGTTTCCACCGGCTGGGAACCAGCCCTCTCATGGACTTATCCTTCCCGTACCGTGAGGAAAGTACTCCCCTCCAGGAGGAACTTCGAAGGTATAGCTGGCCCGCTTTCCTTACTGCTGTGGGCCGCTACGATGAATGGGTGGACAGAGGGCTGCCGGCCCCACGACACTCACTGCGGGCAGGCTATCTAAAGTGGGCATTGGAATGCTCGCAGACGCGAGTCATTCACGACACCGTTGAAGCTTTGGGCTGCACCTCTAGCGGTTGGAAGATCTGCACCCGATCAGACGAATCTTTAGAGACCAATGCGGTCATGGTTACGGGATTTGTCTCAGTGACTGACCGCATCATGCCCAACAGTGTTCCGGCGAACACCCTGTGGGAGGAGACATCGGGACTGGGCGCTGCTCGTCGAGTGGGAATCATCGGATTAGGCAAGACGGCCGGCTCTGCCCTCGCAGCGATCGACCAGCTCCATCCAGACTGGTCCGTCACTGTCGTCTCCGGAAGCCAGTCCGTCGATTCACGTGGTGAGGGCTACCTCGAGAACCGCTTCTACAGCGATCCAGGCGAGGCGTGGAGAATGCTTAGTGAATCGGATCGGCGCGACTTCATCCGCCGAACAGATCGGGCTGTAGTCTCACAGGCGGTACAGCGTCAGATTCAGGTCGGTTTGAAATTCCGGCACTTACTGGGCTACGTGAATGAAGTCGAAGTGGGCGAGGACGGTTCAAAGCATATGGTCCTCGCCGATGGCACTGTCGGGCCATTCGATCTTGTGATAGAGGGTCGCGGTGGAAACGCTACGTGGTTCTCGTCTCTCTTCACGGGGAACTGTTGGCGTGAGTTTTTCATCCTTCTCGCTATGATCTGGGAAGCTGCTATTTTGCTACTGGCTGCTCGCGTTCGCTCCCTGATCGAACGCGAGCAGTTTGGAACGCCCTTGGAGGGCCTATCGAGCATGGTCTTCGTCGCCCTCGGAGTGTTCGTTCTCGTCGAGTCCACCTAATCAGCTGACGTCTAGGCCACATAGGACGTCCTCGGGAGGGTTCCTTTGCAGTTTCAAGTGTTGGGGCCGATCTGCGTCAGCACCTCCGGCGTGCGGCTCAACCTCCATGGCAACGTGTCGAGACGGGTGCTCACCACTTTGATGCTGTCGCCTGGGGTGGCACTGAGTACCTACCGAATCGCCGAAGCGGTATGGGGCTCTTCCGGTCCGGCTACGGCAGACCACCAGGTTCGCAAGGCGGTCGCCCAGATGCGCCACTCAATGCCCGGCGTTGAGCGGTTCCTGCTGACCGACGGCCGGGGTTACCGACTCGAGGTTGGCCCGGAGGAGTCCGACCTGGTCGCCTTCCAGGAGCTACGGGCCCTGGCCTCCCGGCTCGCCTCCCAAGGTGCCGAGGATGAGGAGGTCATTCCGATCCTGCAGGACGCCCTGGCGCTTTTCAACGGGCCCGTGGCCGCCGATATCATTGATCTTGACGAGACTGACGCCGGGGTTATCCGGGTTGCCGCCCAAGTCATTGAGGAGCAGCGCCTGGCGATCCAGAAGGACCTGATGGCGCGTCGGCTGCGCACCGCCCCTGCCAGCCAGGTAATCGGCGACTTGCGTGACCTCATCGCCAAGAACCCGCTGGAGGAGGAGCTGCGCGCCCAGCTGATGCTGGCGCTCTACCACTCCGGCCGGCGCGCCGACTCCCTCGCCGAATACGCGGAGATCCGCACCCTTCTCCGCGACGAGCTGGGCATCGACCCCCACCGCCAGCTCAACGAGCTGCACGGGGCAATCCTGCGGGGGGATGTCGACCTGTCCGGGGGCCCTGGCGTGGGTCGAGACGAGTCGCATGCTCCTCCGTCCAGCGTCGCAATCCTTCCCGTCCGCCACCCCACCGCCGACAGCCCCACCCCTCTCCCGGGCCACCCACGACCGTGCACCCTCCCGCCCGAACTCATCGATTTCGTGGGCCGACGCGAGGAGGTGGATTCGCTCGTCCACGCGACCCGCGCCAGCCTGCACGACGGTAGCCCCACCGTCGTGTGCATTGACGGCATGGCCGGCAGCGGCAAGACGGCCGTTGCAATCCGGGCCGCCTACCGGCTCGTCGCCGATTGCCCCGACGGGCAGTTCTATGTGAATCTGCAGGGTTTCAGCCCTGGCGTGAGGCAGCGCGATCCCGTCCAGGTACTTGGCCTGTTCCTGTACACCCTAGGAGTCCCGCCGGCCAAGGTGCCCGACGACCTCGATGGTCGAATGGCGATGTGGCGCTGCCTCATGGCGGATGCCAAGGTGCTGCTACTGCTCGATAATGCCGCCGACGAGGCTCAGGTGGCGCCCCTTCTGCCGCCGGGGAGCGGTTCGCTGGTTATGGTGACCAGCCGCCGCCGGATGTCGGGTCTGGACGGCGCCCAGGCCTACTCCATCGCCCCGATGACGGCCGCCGATTCGCGTGCGCTGGTCACCAAGGTACTCGGTGAAGAGCGGGTCGCGCGCGAGCCGCAGGCGATCGATGAGCTAATCGAGCAGTGCGCTGGTCTGCCCCTGGCGCTGCGGCTGTCGGCGGCCCGTCTGCACAGTCGACCGCTCTGGCCGATCGCCCATCTCGTGGAGCGACTGAGCAGGCGAGACCAGCGTCTGGCGGAGCTGTGCGCGGGCGGCCGGAGCGTCCACTCCGCCCTCACGCTCTCCTTCGAGGCCCTCACCGCCTCCCAGCAGCGGCTGCTGTGCTTCCTCGGGCTGCTGCCCGTCGCGGAGATCGATGTCCAGGCCGCAGCTGCCCTGCTCGACACATCCCTTGAGGAGGCGGAGTCCCTACTGGAGGGCCTCCTGGATGCCAACCTCCTCGAGCAGCGTCAGATCGGCCGCTATTGCATGCACGGACTGGTCGCGGCCTTTGCTGCCGGTCTGTGCACCCAGGAGTCCGCCGTGCCGTGCCCGGAGGAGCGTCGGGCGGCCGTCAGCCGGCTGCTCGGCTTCTTACGGCGCCCTCAGTAATCGCGAAGCCGTCGGTGATGCGCTCACCCGAGATAGTGAGGCGCGAGGAGGCGCTGCGCGTGTTCCGGGCCTATAGACCTTGCACCGCTGGTCTGCTCGACCTGGCTGGATCTGTAAGGAACTTTGTGTGAGCGGGTTGGCGTGATGTCTCTGCGTTCGAGCAGAGGAAGGGACTGCTGTACGGATAGGTGACATCGTGACGTGACCCCCACCCTGGTTTCCACAAAATCTGGCTACACGAAGGCCTGAGTGGAAGGCTCACGAGCATGCCTCGCGCTTACCCCGTCCAGTTCCGCCAGCAAGCTATCATCCTGGCCCGTTCCGGGCGGCCAGTGACGCAGGTCGCCTACGAACTCGACATCCACCCCGTCACGCTGCACAAGTGGATCCGCCAAGACGACATCGATCACGGCCGACGCCCAGGCACAGCCACCGTCGAATCGGCAGAACTCAAAGCAGCCCGTCGGCGCATCCGCGAACTTGAAACCGAACTCGCCATCATCAAGAAGGCCGCCCAGTTCCTCGACCCCGCTACGGCGCCGCACCCAAAAGGATCCACCCGGTGATCGATGTCCTCGCCGACACCGGGTTCCCCGTCAACACCTGCTGCCGCGTGCTGGGCGTCTCCCGCCAGGGCTACTACCGCTACAAGCGCCGCCCGACCAGCGCCACCCAACTGCGCCGTGAGTGGCTCACCGGCCTCATCAACGAAGTCCACATCGCTTCGCGAGGCACCTACGGCTACCGCCGTGTGCACGCCGAACTCACCCTCGGCATGGGCCTGACGTGCAGTAGCCGCCTGATCAGCGTCCTCATGACGAACGCCGGGATCCGCGGCCTACCAGGCCCCAAACGCATCGCTCGGCTTCGCGGGGTGGCCACGGCTGATGACCTCGTGAACCGCAAGTTCCACAGGCTGGCGCCCAACGAGCTGTGGGTCACGGACATTACGGAGCACCCCACGAAAGAAGGCAAGGTCTACTGCGCCGCGGTCCTGGATGCCTACAGTCGGCGCATCGTGGGCTGGGCCATCGATTCGCGCCAGGACGCGACGCTGGTCGTGAACGCGCTCGACATGGCCATCCGCAACCGAAAACCCAAGCCCGGAGGGATCGTGCACGCTGACCACGGCGCCCAATTCACGTCCTGGGTGTTCGGGGAGAAGATTCGCAGCGCGGGCCTGCTGCCATCGTTCGGCACGGTCGGTGACGGGTACGACAACGCGATGATGGAGTCGTTTTGGTCCTCGATGCAGATCGAATTGCTTAACCGGCGGCGATGGAAAACACGGGTCGAGTTGTCGACCGCGATGTTCGAGTACATCGAGGTGTTCTACAACCGACAGCGCCGCCACTCAGCGCTCGGCTACGTCAGCCCCATCCAGTACGAGCTAGCATCAACCCGCACCCAAAAATCCGCCTGACTTAGCCACTCACGGTGGAAACCAGGATGGGGGTCACGTCAAACTGTCACCTAATCGTGCAGCAGTCCCCTCTGACGGAAAGCGCAAACATTAAAATTTGATTACGCGGGAGCCATGGCGCCCTAATGACTACATCCCTCTTGTTGCCAGGCGAACTAGAACTCTCATGCGATACGCAGGCGCAGAGGGGCGGTTCTCATCGCGTAAAGCCGCAGCTATCGATACTGCTGCATACTGACAAGTCGACATCATCCCGGTAGGTCTGGCCAGGGAGAGGGCGAGTAGTCATATGCCTGTGATCCCCTTCTGACCTGTTGCTTGATCGCTAGCGGCAGCATCAGGTCGCGCATGAGTCGAAGGATCCAGCGGCTGGGTGTCATGACTGATCCAGTTTGCTGAGCTTGTTTCGAAACGCTGGCGATTCTCTTGCTTCGAGATTCCTCGAATGCGGTGAATGCATCGGCGATATTATTGCGAGAATGAATTGCGAGTGCTAGCTCGTAAGCATCTTCCATGCCAAGCGATGCCCCCTGGCCCAAATGGGGCGCTACAGCGTGTGCCGCATCCCCTAGAACTGCAGCGCTCCCGCAGTGCCACGTCGTCAGCGGGGGTACTTGGTAAACAGGCCAACGGCCAACGTTTTTGACGGAAGCCCTCAATATCCGAGAAATGACATTGGGATCACAGTCGTGGCGGACGGCCAAGCGTGAAGTCCAATCTTCATCGGAAACTTGCGCCAACTCCTTGAAGGTCGGCTCGTTAACCTCGTTGTGGTTCTCAAACCAGTATACAACCCCAGGCTCGATTACCTGATATCCAAAGAAACCTCTAAGTCCAAAGAACATATGAAACTTACCGTCGCCGAGGATTTCGCTATCATTTATCAGTGAACGCCCCCCTGACCCCACAACGCCAGTGTAAGACGGTGTCGATGCCTCTGGCATCAGCAACGAGCGCGTCGCAGAGTGCACGCCGTCGCACCCAAGGACAATTTCGGCCTGAGAGGAGGTGCCATCCGCAAAGACTATCTTCCAATGCTGAGATCCAGTTGAATTCAGATCCACCAAGCGCTTTCCCTCGTGGATTCTGACCCCCGCCAAAGAGGCGGCTTCCCGAAGCCCGGCGCTTAGCGAGCCGCGCATGATATTGGTAGTAGTCTCTGGGTTTGTCGCTAGTCTGCGGTCCTTGTGGTTCGAGAATGTGATAGCCGACGAGCGGTAACCAGCGGCCAGGACATGATCGGCCACGCCTAGCCTACTCAAAACGGCGCGACCGTTCGGTGCGAGGTTGAGGAAAGACCCGGCCTCTTCGACGCGGCCCTCGTATGCTTCGAATATATCCACTTCATAGCCCAGCTTTGCTAGGCTGATTCCTAACGTTGGACCAGTTATTCCTGCTCCAATGATCGCAATGCGGCTCGATGCGTTCATCGCGCCCTCCTGGCTCTGAAAAGAATAAAGTTTGGTGATATAATTATAGACCAATTGAGGCTACTGAGCTGAATCCTTCAGACATCTTTCGTCGTGTTTTTCACTCGCTCACAAGAGCCGCCGAATCCGGAACAGCCGACTCACTACTTCTACTGCTGCCGATGGAGGCGGAGATGGAGATATGAGTTCTATCGAGACGCGTAGCTTGATGCTCGAGAGAGAGCGGCCCCCTCAATGCAATCCCACGCTTTCGAGTGCAGGGTTCTTCTGTGAGTTGGCACCGAATCGGTATATTCCCGTTTCTAGGTCAGTTCCATATAGTAGATTCCACCGAGGGCGTTATTCCTGGCAGCACCGCCGATTCGCAATAGCGCGTTCAACTCTACGATGGATAACTTACGTCGAATGCTCGGATAGCACCCTTGCCCTTCCGGCCCTGCGCCCTAGGTGCACTGGGATGCTCTGGTGGGCGCGAAAGGTCACGCTCGGCCGGCGCACGATCTCTCCCGCCAGCTCTGGGGTGCGGTTCGAGTAGGCCAGCCACTCTGTCACTGCCCTGCCCTCGACCCGCGCCAGTGCAGCTCCGAGGCAGTGGTGCACCCCTCCTCCGAAGCTCACGTGCGGGTTGGGGTCGCGGGTAATGTCAAGCCGCGCAGGGTCGGTGAATCGCTGGGGGTCATGGTTGGCAGCGCCCAGGAGGAGTACCAGGATGCGCCCCGCGCGGATGGTGCGTCCGTCGACCTCGACGGGCTCCTTGACATAGCGGGCCGTGGCCTGGATCGGGGCGTCATAGCGTAGGAGCTCCTCGACCGCGGTAGGCGCGAGCTCGGGCTGAGACTGAAGCAGCGCGAGCTGGTTCGGGTGCTGCAGCAGCGCCGACCACGTGGTGGAGATCAGGTTGGTCGTGGTCTCGAAGCCTGCGAAGAACAGGAAGACCACGTTATCGACCAGGGACTGGCGGTCGAGTTCGGGGTGCTCGCGCTGGGCCTCGAGGAGGTTGCTGATCAGGTCGTCAGCGGGGCGGGCGGCGCGGCGGTCGACCAGGTCGGAAACGTAGGCGCGGAGCCACGTGACGGCCTCGTGGGCCTCGGGGCGCTCGTCGGGCGGGACGTAGAGCGCGAAGGCCTTGGCCAGCGCTACCGCGTGCGGTCGAACCGTGTCGCGGTCAACGTCGGGGATGCCAATCAGTTCGCACACCACCGTCACCGGCAGGGGGAAAGCCAGTTCAGAGACCACGTCGAAGTGACCCATAGCCTCGGCACGCTCCAGCGCCCCCTCCATCAGCTCCTGCACCTGCCCGCCAACGTAAGCCTGCAGCCGACGCATCAGTCTGGGGCTGAACGAGCGCTGCATGACTTGGCGCAAGAAGGTATGCACGGGAGCGTCCTGGTCGAGGATGATCCGCTGCAGGAAGTCGTTGGCGGGGCCCGGTCCGGTGGAGAACTCGTGGTATTCGGCGGGGTACTCGTGCCCAAGCCGGCGATCCTTCAGTAGCCTGCTCACGTCCTGGTGGTGCGAGACGACCCACTGTCCGGCGGATCCCCGGGCCACACGTCCCGCC
This sequence comes from Dermacoccus sp. Tok2021, assembly GCF_019895135.1. Lineage (NCBI taxonomy): Bacteria > Bacillati > Actinomycetota > Actinomycetes > Micrococcales > Dermacoccaceae > Dermacoccus > Dermacoccus sp. Tok2021. The sequence goes on along the minus strand of NZ_JAGTHU010000013.1, from coordinate 24,852 downwards.
GCGCGCAGCTCGGCATAGACACGGTAGGGGTCGGCGACCACAGCGGGATCGCGCGAATCGAACCTGGCGGGCAAGGTTTGCATCGAGAGACCTCCTGCACCGAGCCTCCCAGGACCTCGCCCTGTCGGTCCGAACCTGTCGGCAGTCCTTCAACATCCATAACCGGAGCCGTCCCCCATCCCAGACTGGAGCGACTGGGATGGGCCACGACTGGGAGGTGTCCGGGTGACCACCGTGCTCAACATGCCCCGCTTCGGGCTGGACGACGCCCGTGCTATGAAGGATCCCTATCCGGTCTACCGTGAGCTCCGCGACTACGGGCCGGTATGTCGCGGGGGACCGGGCCAGTGGGTCTTTTCCCGACACGCGGAGGTCTCCGCGCTCCTACGCGACCCGAGGCTCGGCCGGGAGTTTCCCGAGGACTACCAAGCGGTGTCGGTGGGGGAGGGGCCGGCCAACGACTACCTACGTCGGATCATCATTGACCGCGACCCTCCCGACCACACCCGGCTTCGCTGGCTGCTGACGAAATCACTCAACCCCGCGATGGTGCGCGCGCTGCGCGAACCTATCGCAAAGCTGGTTGACGGCTTGCTCGACCGGTTTGCCGACGAGGGCGAGCTCGACCTTGTGAGCGACCTCGCGGTGCCCGTGCCGATGATGGTGATGAGCGAGCTGCTCGACATTCCCGCCGCGGACCGCGAGGCCATCGCGCGCTGGTCCACCTCCCTGGCCCAGGCCTTCGCAGTCTTTATCCCAGAGGACAAACGGCGTGAGGCCCACGAGTCGGTGGTGCACCTGCGGAACTACATGTCCGAACTGCTCACGGAACGCAGGCGCCGGCCGGGCGAGGATCTGCTGTCGCGGATGATCACCGCGGTCAAGGACGGGACCGACCCGCTCAGCGACGAGGAGATCATCGACAACGCACTGTTCGTCTATTACGCGGGGTTTGAGACGACAACCAACGTCATCGCCACTGGCAGCGACCTTCTGGTGCGCCAACCTCACACCCAGCGACAGCTGCGCGAGGACCCGGGCGCGGCCCCCACGGCGCTCGAGGAGTTCATGCGCTACGACGCACCGATCCACGCGACGACCCGGCTGGTGACGGAGACCATGGAGGTAGCCGGTCACACCATCCGCAAGGGCCGGGTGGTGGTGCTGCTCCTAGCGTCGGCGAATCATGACGAGCGCGTGTTCGCCGACCCAGGTCGGGCCGACCTCACTCGCTCGCCCAACCCCCATGTGAGCTTCGGTGGCGGGGTGCATCACTGCCTCGGGGCGGCGCTGGCCCGGGTTGAGGGAGCGGTCGTCTTCGAGCGGCTGACCGCGCGGTTCGCCGATATCGAGGCAGCCGGCGACAGCGTGTGGGAGTCAAGTGGGGGCGGTTTTCGTTTCCCCTACTGGGCCTATCGCAGCGTCCCGGTGAAGGTCCGTGCTGCCTGATCCCGGCGGACATCCGCAAGTGAGCCGGCCGGAGCCGTGATGGCGGTGACCACCACGCCATGCGCACCTCCCCCCGGCCCGTCACCGGGGGCAACGAGACCCCAGCGGCCGTCCAGGGCGGGAAACCCGGTGGCGCTCGCATCGAAGTCGCCGGCGCGGCGGGCGCGGCGCTTGCCCCCCGAGCAGGGACGAACCGTGAAGGAGCCGCCTGTCGAGTTGTCGGGGGCCCGAAAGCGCACCTCGACGTCGTCGAAGCCCAGCCAACAGCCCATTGCGGGGAACCACACCTTGTAGTAGGACTCCTTCGCGCTGAACAGCAGCCGATCCCACGGCGTCAATCGCCACCGGAGCCCGAGCCGAGCAAGGTGTTCACGCTCGGCGGCGGAGGAGATCTCGTTCGGCACCCGGTCGGGTAGTGGCTGCGCTGGCTCGGCATCGATGCCCACCCCGTCGACGGTGGACGCCTTCGCCACGGCCGCGGCCCGATAGCCTTCGCAGTGGGTCAGCGCGCCGACGCAGTCGTCGGGCCAGAGCGGCGCACCGCCTGCTCCCGACAGGATCGGCACGGGCGGGTGCCCCAGCCGGGCCAGACATCTGCGCGCCGCCCAGCGCACCGTCGCATACTCGGCGCGGCGTCGAGGCACTGCGGGCAGAATCGCTGCGAGCTCGGCCTCGAAGAGGGTGCTGAGTGGCACATCCCTCGTGCAGGCTATTGCTGCGACCCCTGCCGGAAGCAGCCGCTCGATCACCTGGCGACGGCTCTCTTGCGCAGCACGGCCTTGTCGATCTTGCCGACCGGCGTGTGCGGCAACTGCGGCACTACCCTAACCTCGTCGGGCAGCTTGAAGGTGGCGAGACCCTGAGCGCTTAGGAAGCGCCTGAGGTCAACCAGCGAAGGAGGGGCGGCGCCCTGGTCAGCCGTGACGATGAAGGCGAGGGTAGCCTCACCCAGACGCTCGTCGGCACGGGCCACCACGGCGGCGTCGGCGATCGCCTCGTGGCTGCGCAGGTGTCCCTCAACCTCGTCGGCGGATACTTTCTCCCCGCCACGGTTGATGACGTCCTTGGCCCGTCCGACGATCACCAGGTTGCCCTCAGCAGTGATGCGGGCCAGATCGCCGGTGCGGAAGAAGCCATTGGGGGTGAACGCGGCGCGGTTAGCCTCGGGCGCGTCCCAATAGCCGTTGATCGTGTAGGGGCCGCGGGTGATCAGCTCCCCCACCTCTCCCGGTGGCACCTCGACGAGGTTCTCGTCGACGAGTCTCATCTCGTCGTAGGCTGAGAGCGGCCGACCCTCCGTCGCTTGCACGACCTCCTCCGGATCGTTCAGCCGGGTGTAGGTGAGCAGGCCCTCGCCGATGCCGAACCAGTTAGTGATCGTGCACCCCAGTGCGGTCTGGGTGCGTGCCGCCGCGGCTGCGTCGAACTTCGAGCTGCCGACCTGAAGGATCACCCCGCTCATGTCGATGGGCCGGGTGGCCGCGACCTGTGACCAAAGTGTCGCGAGAGCGGGTACGACGGTGGTGTGGGTGACGCCTTCGTCCTCGATCAGCGGGAACACCTCGTCGGGAGCAGGGTTTGCGGTTAGGACGGCCTTGCCTCCGACCATCAATGCGCCCAGCACGCCAGGGCAGCCGAGCGCCGCGTTGTGGGCGGCGGGGTTGGCTGCCAGATAGGTGCTGTCACGACCGAACCCCAGCGCGTTGGCGCAGCTGGAGATGTTGAAGGCGTAGTCGTCGTGCGTGCGCGGGATCAGCTTGGGCGGGCCAGTGCTACCCCCGCTGAGCAGGAGAAATGCCACGCCGGAAGGGTCGACCTGGGGTAGTGGAAACTCCTCGGCACCGGCGGCCTGCACGGACGCGAGAGAGGTGAATTCCTCGGCGTCACCGGCGACCACGACGTGCTCGACCCCCGGCAGCGCCGCGGCGTGGCGGGCCAGGGAGCGGTAGTCGAAGCCCATGAAGCGGTCAATCGTCACGTAGCCGACGGCGGACGAGGCGGCGATGAGATGCTCCACCTCGTGGTGGCGATGGCCCGGGAGGACCAGCACCGGGATGATGCCGGCCCGGAACATCCCCACCGTCACGGTGAGGAACTCGACCACGTTAGGCAGCTGCACCAGTACGCGCTGTCCGGGGCGGATGCCGCGCGCGAGTAGTCCGCGCGCCACCAGGTTGGCCTCCTTCAGCACCTCGCCATGGGTCACTCGGCGGCGCCGGTCCACGGCGGCCACACGGACGGGCTCCGACCTGGCCACCTCGGTGAGTACCTCGCCCAGCGGGACGCCACGCCAGATGCCGGCCGCGCGGTAGCGGGCAGCATCATCTTCGGGCCAAGGAGTGAATTCGCGCATGGCACTCAGTCTCTACAGGTCGGTCCAGGACCGGATCGCGTGCCAACAGAGGCGTGAAAGAGACCGAGCTCGGAGTGAGGGAACCTCCTAAGTTCACTCGATATGAGGACCACGCACCCGCTGTCGTGGCTCGAGGCCCCCCGAGACGACCGGGGGGTGGAGTTCTTCGATGCCACCTCGGCCGAGCATCGCCCCTATACCGAGGTCGCCGACCGGGCCATTCGTGTCGCTGGCGGGCTTGTCGAGGCGGGGGTGCCGCAGGGCTCGATCGTTCCTCTGCTGTGCACGACCGGACCGGATCTGATCTCCGCGTTCTACGGTATCCAAGCGGCTGGCTGCGTGGTCTCCGTGGTCGCGCCGCCCACCGCCGTGTCGGGCAACACCCACCGGGACCACATCAGAGCTGTCGTGTCGGCTTTAGACGCCGACGTGCTGGTCGTCGACTCTGCCCACACTGAATACGTCAGCAAGGTGATGACCGAGGCCGGCCGAGTGGCTCGGCTGCTTCCTCTAGAGCAGCTGGCCGCGGCCCCCGCCGCGCGCCGTACTCCTGACGAGCGCGCGCTGGTCCAGTTCACCTCCGGGAGTTCCGGGAGCCCGCGTGGCGTGGTGATCAGCCACGCGGCCCTTGCGGCTAACACCGCCGCCATCCGTGCCTGGGAGAAGGCTGGCCCCGACGACGCCTGGTGTTCCTGGCTCCCGATGCACCATGACATGGGTCTCATCGGGTGCCTCGTGGTGCCGGTCTCCGGCAACAACGGCCTGGCGGTGTGCACACCGGAGACCTTCATCCGCGACCCGAGGCCCTACTTGCGCCACTTCGATGCCTCCAGCGTGACCCGTCCGGCCACGATTACCGCTACGCCAGCCTTCGGCCTGCAACGGATTGTTGACAAGATCGGTCCCGGCGACTTGGCCGGCGCGGACTTCTCCCACGTCCGTGCCGTCATCGTCGGGGCGGAGCGCATCGATCCGGCGCTGGTGCGGCGCTTTACCGAGTTGCTGGCCCAGCACGGCCTCGCCCCGCGGACCCTTACCCCGGCCTATGGCCTGGCAGAGAGCACCCTCGCCGTGACCGGGGTGCCGCTCGCAGCCACGCCTACATCGGTGCGGGTGCGGCGAGCTGACCTCCGGCTCGGTGCGGAGATCACGCCGGTCGCCGAGCATGAGCACGAGGCCGACCTGATCGAGGTGATCAGCTGCGGGCAAGCCCTCGAGGGGCTCGAGGTGCGCGTGACCGACGAGGATGGCCGCCCGATGGCCGAGGGACACGTCGGGGAGCTCGTGGTGAGCGGCACATCCCTCGCCGATGGCTACCTTGGCGCCCCCTTCAACGTCGGCACTACCCTCACCGGCGGCGCCTTGAGCACCAAGGACGCGGCCTTTGAGATTGCGGGCGAGTTCTTCGTGCTCGGCCGCTCCGGTGACAGCGTGAAGGTTAACGCCCGGTCCCTCTTCGCCGAGGATGTCGAGCTGCTGTTGGCCCGCGCCGGGCTGCCCACGAGTCGGGTCTGCGCCGTGCTAGGCGAGCGGAACTCCCAGGCCTGCGCCTACGTCGTGCTGGAGGACCTCGACGCCTGGGCCGCCGAGCTCGCCGCAGAGGTGCTGGCCAAGGCGTGCCCCGGCACCCACCACCAGGTACTGCAGCTTCCCCGCGGCTCGATCCCCCGGACTACAAGCGGCAAGAGTCGGCGCCGTCAGCTGTGGGACCAGCTCAGCGAGAGCCACCCCCCCACCCGACCAGTCACGAGCACCGCCGACCACCCGGCTTAAGCACAGGAGGCATCCAGATGTCCCTCACGACGGACGAAGTGCGCGAAACGGTCCTCGCCATCATCGAGCAGCTAGCGCCGGAGCGGGAGCGTTTCGAGGCCGGCACCAACATGCGCCTGGTCGAGGACCTCGGCTTTCACTCGCTGGCACTGCTAGAGATGGCGTTCGCCATCGAGGACGATTTCGACCTGCCACCTATCGATGAGGAGACCGGTCGCGGCATCCAGACCACCGACCAGGTCCTCGACTACGTGCTCGGCCAGCTGCAGGGCCAGCTCGTCAACTGACGACGCGCTGACACAGCACGAGCCACCCATGCAAGGAGAGACATGACCGAGGCGATCTCGATCCACGACCTGACCAAACGCTTCGGCGAACAGACCGCGCTCGACGGGGTCTCCTTCGACGTTCCGGCAGGCAGCGTGCTGGGCCTTCTTGGGCCCAACGGGGCCGGTAAGACGACGCTCATCAACTGTTTGACCACGCTGCTGCGAGCCGACAGCGGCAGCATCACGGTGCTGGGCCACGATCTGGAGGACGATCCCCAGTTGGTGCGGGCCAACATCGCCGTGACTGGGCAGTTCGCCGCGCTTGACGACCAGGTCAGCCCCCATGCGAACCTCGTCTTCTTCGGTCGGCTGCTCGGGCTCACCAAGGCGCAGGCACGGGCGCGGGCCGCGGAGCTGCTGGCGATCTTCGAGCTCGAGGGCGCCGCCCTCGCCCCCGTCGGCTACCTTTCTGGGGGCATGCGCCGACGCCTGGACCTGGCGGTCAGCCTCGTCGTGCCCCGGCAGGTGCTGGTGCTTGATGAACCCACCACCGGGCTCGACCCGCGCAGCCGCAAGCTGTTGTGGGACATGGTCCGGGCGGAGGCTGGCCGCGGGGTGGCCGTGCTGCTGACTACGCAATACCTGGAGGAAGCGGACCAGCTGGCCGACCGAATCGTGGTCATCGACAAGGGCCGGGTCATCGCCGAGGGCTCCTCCGACGAGCTCAAGCGCGAGGTCGGCGGCACCATGTGCCGGCTAACACTGGCCGACAGCACGGAGACCGCCGCTGCGATGGAGGCACTTGGTCACCTGTCCGGCGTAGCGGCCGAGGGCGACCGCATTACGGTGCTGATGGAGGAGGCTGCCGACCTCACGGCGGTCACACGCGAGCTTGACCGGGCGGGACTCGCTATCGCCGACATCGAGGTTACCAAGCCCACCCTCGACGAGGTTTTCTTCGCGCTCACCGAGCCGCTAGAGAAGGAGATCTCCTGATGGGCGCGGAAACAGGGGCTGCGCCCCCGGTTGCGAGGGTCGCCGAGGGTCGGCCGATGGGGCTCGCCCACGACTGCTCGGTGTTGTTCCACCGGCTGAGGGTCCGCTCCTTTTCCCGCGCAGGCGTGGTCGCCACCGTGGTGCAGCCCTTGGTGTTCTTCGTGATCTTCTATTGCACCTTCGCCGCGATGCTCGAGCACGAGGGCATCGACTACGGCCGTTTCGTCACGCCGACGGTGATAGTCCAGGCCCTTATGTTCGTGGCGATAGGCAGCGCGACCGAGCTGTCGGCCGACCGTACCAGCGGGGTCTTTGCCCGCCTCCTCACCAGTCCGATCGACGCGCGAGCGATGTGGCTAGCGCACCTGGGCGTCGTCGCCCTGCAGGGTGCGGTGTCTACCGTGATCCTTGTCGCGGCTGGCCACCTGATCGGCTTCCGCCTCGAACACGGGACCGCCGCCCTGGGCTTCCTCGTGCTCTCAGTAGCTTTCGGGGTCTCGCTCTCGCTTGCCACCGCCACCATCGCGCTTCGGATGCGCAACCAGGAGGCCCTAGGCGCCGTGCTCCATCTGCCCTATCTCCCGCTGCTCGTGCTCTCTACCGGTTTCGTGAAGGCCGAGTTTTTCCCCGGGTGGCTTCGCCCGCTCGTCAGCGCCTCGCCGGTCTCCTGCGTGATCGACGCGCTGCGGGCCCTGTCGTCGGAGGAGCTGAGTTGGGGGGCGGTCCTGCCCGGGGCCCTGTGGGTGCTGGTGATGCTGGCGATCCTGTCGTGGACCGTTACCGTCGCGTTCCGGAAGGTCGTGCTCCGATGACCGCGCCCCTCTCGACGAACCGCACCCAGGGACCCGCCCTGGATCAGGAGCGGCCCAAGCCCGTCAGCCTCTCTGTCGCCAGCTTCGTCATGGCTGGCCGGGTGGTCCGCCACTACCTCCACAGCCGGATGATGCTGATCGTCACGATCGCCTTCCCTCTGCTCCAGCTCTTCATGTTGCTGGCCGCCTTCGGGGTGCTGGTGCGCGAGACGGAGGGGCTGAACTATGTCCAACGGCTGGCACCGCTGATTGTGCTGACCACAGCGTTCTCCTCGATCCTCCCTACCGCCATCGCAATCTGGAGCGATATTCGCAGTGGTGTCTTCGACCGGCTTCGCACCATGCCACTCGACATCCGGGCCTATGCGCTCGGTAGGGTCGGGGGTGACTTCGTCCGGATCATGGCCGTCGCGGTGCTGGTGAGCGCCGTGGCCTACACCGTGGGCTTCCGGTTCACCCGTGGGGTGCTTGCCACTGTCGCGTTCTTCGGGGTGGTGGCCTTGTTCGCGATGATGTGCAGCGTCCTCGCCGTGGTCGTAGCGCTCTGCGCCCCCCACCCGGGCATCATCGTCCGATACGTCCAAATGCCCACCCTGGTGCTCACACTCATGTCTACCGGATATGTGCCGCTCGAGGCCTTCCCTCAGTGGATCCAGCCGGTCGTCGCCATCACGCCGGTCTCGCTCGCCGCGGACTCGCTGGCTGCACTTGCCGGACGGGGTCCCGTCCTAGGCCCGGTGCTCGGTACCCTCGCCTGGACCGCCGCGATCACCGCGGTGTCCACGATGATCGCTCGTCGCCGCTTTGTCGGCGCGGCGCGGCGCGGCTGATCCATGGCGTCCGTCGTCGTCGCGGGAGGCGGCATCGCCGGCCTCGGGGTCGCAGCCTTCGCGGCCCGGCGCGGCCACGAGGTGATCCTCTTCGAGCGCGACCCAGGTCCGCCCGAGGAGGCCGGCCCGCACGAGGAGGTAAGCCAGTGGCAGCGCCGCGGGGTGCCTCATGCCCGCCAGGGACACGCGCTGCTCGGTCTCGGCATCTCGGTGCTACGCGAGGAATGCCCGGAGGTGATCGAGGATCTCGTGTCACGCGGAGCCGTGCCCGTGGCGCTAGACACCGGGGCCGACGACCTCGGGCTTCTCAGCAGGCGACTGGTCTTTGAGGCGGCGCTGCGGCGCCGGGTCGAGTTCGACCCGAGAGTGACCATCGCCTCGGGCAGGGTCTGCGGCCTCGTTGCCGAGCCGGGCTTCTCGGGGGTGCCCCGCGTGCGCGGGGTCCGGCTCGATAACGGCGACGAGGTGTGCGGCGACGTGGTGCTCGATGCCAGCGGCCGGCGCTCGTCGTCGTCCACCTGGCTAACCAACCTTGGCGCCCGAGCACCCCGGGAGACCACCCAGGCGTGTGGGTTTTCCTACGTCGCCCAGGAGTTTGCCCTCGACCCGGGACGCTCCTTCCCCTCGCTTCGCGCACCCGTCGTGTATGAGCTCGACTACGCCACGGTGCTGGCCTTCCCCGGTGATAACGGCAGCTTCCACCTGTCCACCACGATCGCGACCAAAGACCCCCTGCGCACCCGGCTGCTCGACCGCGGGGTCTATCTCCGCTTTCTCGCCAGCGTGGAGCCGGTGCGCGACTGGCTCGACGCCGCCACCGCTATGGGTGACCCGATGCCGATGGCGGGGTTGGAGAACCGGCACCGGTCACTTGACGGGAAGCGAGGGCCAATCGTCACCGGCTTCGCCCACGTGGGGGACGCCTGCGTGCAGACCAACCCCACCTTCGGCCGCGGCGTCTCGCTTGCGCTGGCCCACGCCCGCACCCTCGCCGAGTTGCTCGACCGGGTTGACCAGGACCCGGTGAAGTGGTCCAGGGAGGTCAACGAGGAGACCGAGCGCTGCCTCGGCCTGTGGTTCGAGCAGCAGCTGGCCACGGACGCCGCCCGCCTGGCCGAGTTGGCCGACGGCACCCCCAGCGACTCCCTGGCCGCCAAGGTTCTCACCGCACTGTCGGTGCTCCGCGAGGAGGACGAGCACGTGCGGAGGGTCGCCGAGCGGGTCTACCACATGCTCCTGACTCCCCAGGAGCTCATGGCGGACCGCAAGGTGGCCCGTCGGGTGCTCGCTTTCGTGCGCGAGCACCCCCATGTCCAACGAGACCGCGTCGGACCCACCCGGGCCGACTTCGAGCGTCTAGTCGCCGGCTGAGGGCGCCGCCCCGAAAGGAATGATATGCAAATCACACTGCCTACCGAGGTCACTCTGAGCTATGACATCTACGGGCCCGAGGACGGTCCGGTTGTAGTCCTGGTACCCGGCCAGCACCAGGCCTCGCTCTTCGAGAGCATGCAGGTACCCCAACTGACTAAGGGCGGCTATCGGGTAGTCACCTTCGACCTGCGTGGGGTTGCCCCCTCGGAGGAAACCCCGCCGCCCTACACCGTGGAGTTGCTGGGCCAGGACCTGGCGGCCCTCAACGAGGCTCTGGAGCTGGGCCCGTGCACCTACATCGGCTACTCCGTGGGCGCGATGATCCTGCTGGAGCTAGCAATGAAGCGCCCCGACCTGATCGGGCGGGCTGCGCTGATCGGGGTACCCTGGAAGCCGGGCGCACTCCAGCAGGCGCTCCAGGCGGAGGCCGTCGAACGTCTCAAGAATGGCTACCAGGTGCCGGCGCTGCTGGAGGGCGCCTTCCGGGCGATGTATCTCTTCGGTCCACGCGCGCTCAACCGCGACCAGTTCATCCTGCCCTACCTCGACGGCCTGGCCGGTCTGGCAGAGTCCGGCGGTCACGGGGCGATCGGGCACGCCGAGGCTAGCACCAACTTCCGGCCCAGCGAGGAGGACGTGGCCAAGGTGCGGGTGCCGCTGCTGATCGTCGGCATGGAGCACGACATCGTCGCCCCCCGCCACCTGTCGCGAGAGCTGGCCGAGCTTATCCCCACCGCCGAATATGCCGAGATCCGTAACTGCGGACACGCGTGCCTGTTGGAGAAGCCCACCGAGGTAAACGCACTGGTGGCCGACTACCTGCGATCCGGCAAGGTCGGTGTGCCGCGAGGCACGCGGCGTGTCGAGTAGAGCAGTGGGTCGCCTGAGCGGGTGCTTATCCGGACAGCGGGGTGAGGCGGTAAAGCCGGTGAAACGGGTGGCCAACATCAATGACCTGAGTCTCTAGGCCGGCCTCATGGGCATAGCGGCGCACCGTCGCGGGGCGCATTACCGTGCCGGTGGCCGCACTGGGAGTCTCGCTCATCCCGACAGGCAGGCAGTGGAGCACGCTGACCGCATAGTGGAAGCGCTCGCTGTCGGGAGGGTCGGCGGTGAACCGCTCGCCCACGGAGGGCTCCATCAGCAGAACGGCGCCGCCAGGAGCGAGCATCCGGCGGCACGAGCGCAGCACCTCCACCGGCGTCGACATGTCGTGGAGCGCGTCGAAGAGGCACACCAGCAGGTGGGTCGCCGTGAGCGTTTCGTCGGCGGCGTCACCGGCGGTGAAGCGCACCCGGGCGGCTAGGTCGCCACCAGCGGCAGCCAGGTGTCCACGGGCATCGGCGATGGAGGCGGCATCGAGGTCGACCCCATACACCTCAGCATTGGGGAACATTCGGGCCAGCGCCAGGGTCGAAACTCCCGAGCCGCACGCCACGTCAGCGATGGTGGCGCCGGGCACCCGAAGTCGGGCGTCAATGTCGGGCAAGTACCGACTGATCCAGCCAGGGAGGTGGTGCTCGAAGACCCCGCGGTTGAGCCCCGCCTGACCGCCCCGCAGCGCCTCGCCGTAGGCCGCGTAGGGCAGGCCCCGGTGGGCTCGGTAGGCCTCGACCAGCTGAGGGAGCACCGCGGCCATCCCGCCGATGGGCATCAGCACCAGCGGACCGATCCAGTGGGGGCTGTCCTCGTCGAGGAGTGCCTCGGCGTGCTCGGGCGGCAAGGTGAAGCGGCGCGCCTCCGGCTCCGCGTCGGGCCGATCGACGGTGAGGATCCCGGCCGCGACCTGCTGCTCGAGCCACTCCCTCGTCATCCGGGCGTCTAGGCCAGCGTGCTCTGCGACCTCCACGGCGGTGGCCGGTCCAGACTCGCGCAACGCCCGATAGGTGCCGAGCTCCAGACCGAGGTAGCACACCATGAGTTCCGCCGCAGCCAGTCCGGCACCGAACAGCCGCAGCGAGAACCCTTGGACCGACCTCTGGCCGCCGGGGTCGCTCGCTGAGGAGTGCGGCGGGCCCTCTGGGTGCGGGGTGCGGGACGTCGCGAGGGGGCCGGGCCGAGTAGAGGAGGGCTGGGGGTGCATCGGTTCAGAGGTGGGAGAGCACGTTGACGATGTTGCCAGCGGGGTCCTTGAAGAAGAAGCGTCGGACGCCCCACTCCTCGTCGCTAAGTTCGTAGACGATCTCCACATCACTGATGAGCGCCGCCTGGTACGCCTCGTCGACGTCGTCCACCTCGAGCGAGGCCGACGGGTTGACGGGGGCGGTGGCGTCCTCGGTGATCAGGCTGAGTTGCACCGAGCGATCGCCGCCGGGCGGCGCCAGAGTGGCGATCCAGCCGTGGTTCATGATCACCTCCATGCCAGTGACCTGGACGTAGGCATCCACACCGGCATTTAGGTCGTCAACCGACAGCAGGGGCATCGATCGCAGTACACGCATGCGGTGCACGCTAGTGGGCGCCGCGGGCTCCGAGATGCGCCCCTTTCCGCACTCTTTCACACCCGCGCCGGGTCCCGGTCGATAGTTCTATGTTCGGCGCTGAGCGCGGGCGCGCGGCCGATCGGCCGGGTTTCGACGGTGCTCAGCGATCCGAGAGGGAGGATGACGTGGCACTCGTCACCGGAGCCGGAGCAGCAGTAGCAGACGCCAAGCTCGCCGAACTGGATGACACAATCCAAGGCGACGTCATCACAGATAAGAACGCTGCCTACGAAGAGCGCAAGCAGATCTGGAACGGCTACTTTCAGAAGAACCCCGGGGCGATCGTGCGGGTCGTCGGCGCGTCCGACGTCATCAAGGTCGTCAACTTCGCCCGTGACAATGACATCGAACTCGCCATCAAGGGCGGCGGCCACTGCTTCGCCGGCACCGGCACCGTCGAAGGCGGCCTGGTGCTGGATACCTCGCGCCTGCGTGGCATCTGGGTGGATCCCGCAAGCCGCAGGCTCGTAGTTCAGCCCGGACTTGACCAGGGTGATGTCGATGCCGAGACGATGAGCTTTGGTCTCGCTGTGACCGGCTCACAGGAGTCCTACATCGGCATCGGCGGTCTCACCCTCGGGGGCGGGCTTGGCTGGCTGGCCCGTTATCGTGGACTGCTCGTGGACAACCTGATCTGCGCCGACATCGTGCTCGCCAACGGCGAGCTGCGCAGGGCCAGCGCGAATGACGATACCGATCTCTTCTGGGCGATCCGCGGCGGTGGCGGCAACTTCGGCGTGGCCACCCGCTTCGAGTTCAATCTCCACCCCCAGGGCGACTGCATGGCCGGCCTCTTGGCCTTCCCGATTGACCAGACGGTCGACGTAGCCCGGCGCCTCGATGAGTTCAACCAGAGTGCCCCCGACGAGCTCACCACTTCCTTCGCCTTCCTGACCGCGCCCAACGGCGCTCCAGCCGTCGGATTGGGCTTCGTTCACGCGGCGCCCGACGAGTCCACCGAGGATCTGGTGGAGCAGATGCGAGGCCTAGGCAAGAACCCGCTGCTGGACCACTGCGGCCTCATGCCCTACGTCGCGGTGCAGCGGATGCTCGATGAGAACACGGTGGCCGGCCACCGCTACTACCCGCGCTCCTTCCTGTTGCCCGAGCTGCGCGACGAGCCTCTTCAGATCCTGGCAGACGGGTTCGTCAACGCCCCCTCTGAGCGCAGCCTCGTGGGTGGCGGCCTCATGGGGGGTGTCATGTCTAAGATTCCGCCTGAGGGAACCCCGTTTCTCCACCGTGAGGGATACCTGACGAGCATCCTCACCTCGTGGACCGATCCGGCCAAGGACGACGAGGCTGTCGAGTGGACAGAGAAGGTCTATGCCGAGCTGTTGCCTTACACGACCGGCGCCGTCTATGCCAACCACCTCGGCGCCGACTCTGCGGAGCGGATCAACGATGCCTACGGCAGCAACTACGAGCGGCTGGCCCGGCTCAAGGCGGTCTATGACCCCGACAACTTCTTCCACACCAACAACAACATCCCGCCCGCAGCTGGTTAAACCCACGACGAACGGCGACGAGGACCGGGCCGGCCCCACGGCGGGTGGGCTCGGTCCTCGTCCTGCAGTCTGTGCCTCGCCTCGAGGTCCGTCAGGATGGCGGCATTAGGGGTGGGCGCGCTTAGGAGGCCCAGCGGATGACGGAGATGCCCTCACGCACAGTGAGCACGCTCTGACGCACGCGGGAGTCGGCGGCGACATGGGCGTTGAACTCCCGCATCGCCACGGTGTCCAGCTGCTGGTCGCGCTCGTTGGCGACGCCGCCGAACTGCAGCACATTGTCGGCCAGGATTAGCCCGCGGGGCGCGAGCTTGGGCAGCACGGCCTCGTAGTAGCCGACGTAGCCGGGCTTGTCGGCGTCGATGAACACCAGGTCGAAGGGCCCCTCGAGACCCGCCACCGAGTCCGCCGCCGGCCCCTCGAGCAGGGTGATGCGGTCCGACCAAGGTGAGGCCTCGAAGTGCTTGCGCGCGATGGAGGCGTGGAGCGGGTCGAGTTCGCAGGTGACGAGCTCGGTCTTGGTCGGCATAGCCTGGGCCATACACAGAGCCGAGTAGCCGGTGAAGGTCCCGATCTCCAGGATGCGCCGCGGCTGCAACACGAAGACCAAGCTCGCCAAAAGCTCACCCTCTAGCCTACCCACCATCATCGCTGGCAGGTCGGTGCTGGCCTCGGTGTCGGCGACTAGACTCGCGAGCCAGTCGGGTGCGGGCGACGACGCATCCTCGGCATACTTCTCCACCACAGGCCGGACAATCATTGCTGGCTCCTCCCATAAATCTCGGACGCCAACCAGTCGATGAGGGCAGCCTCGGACTCGTTGCGTAGGTAGAAATGACCGCCTGGGAAGGAGTGCACGTCGACTGAATCGGTGGTGGCCTCGCGCCAGGCCTCGGCGTCGAGGCGACTCACCTCTGGGTCGTTCTCCCCGTAGCAGCAGCTGACCGGCACGGTCAGGTCGGTAGCGCGGGTGGGACGGTAGGTCTCCACCAGCCGGTAGTCGGCCCGGATCGCGGGGAGGACCATCGCACGCACCTCCGGCATCGCGAGAAGCTGCGAGTCCGTCCCGCCCAGCCGGCACACGTCGTTCCAAAGCCGCTCGTCATCGAGGTGGAGGTCATCGCTGGTCTGCCGCGACGGTCCGGGCCTCCCGGAGACGACGAGCCGCTTCGGCAGCGGGCCAGAGCGGACCGTGAGCCGCCTCGTGACCTCGTGGGCAACCGAGGCGCCCATGCTGTGACCGAAGAACCACACGGGCCGGTCGAAGAGCACCCCGACGGCTTCGGTGAGGCTGTCGGCCAACTGCTCCATGGTGCAGGGCGGCGGCTCGTTGATGCGATCCTCGCGACCGGGATACTGCACCAGCACCCCCTCGATGTCGTCGGGGAGCGCGCGGGCGAGCGGATGATAGAAGCTGGCGCCGCCGCCGCCGTGAGGGAAGAAGACGACCCGACGCGACGAGCCAGGCCGCGTCACGATCCGCAGCCAGGGGTTGAGGACTAGGACATTCATCGCCCCACCTCTATGAGGTCGGCAGCCGAGAGTAGGTCGGGGGGCGACGGGTGCTTCAGCCGCACCGGACCGCACGCTTCAGACACCTGCATCGCTAGCCGGGTCAGAGCGACGTGGCGCTGCACGTGTGCCTGTGAGCCGACGCCGGCCTCGACATCGGCCCACGCGGCCTGCATGGCCCTGCCGGTGGCCTGCGGCCATAGCTCACGCAGCACCTCGTCGTAGGTCGGTCCCTCACCTGGGCCGATGTGTTGCACGCTGGGCAGACCAAGGTGGGCGGCAGTGGAGTCGGAGAAGCGGACTAGGTTCTTCATGTCGCCCGGCATGTGGGGGCGCATGCTCCACTGCACCGGGCCGTGGGTATTGACCAGCGTAAGGTGGCCGCCCTCGGTACCGAGGGTGATCCGGTGGAAGAGGTGACTGTAGTTGTCGGGGTCGGCGGGCACCAGCTCGTTCTGCAGGCGGAACGTCATCGGCACACCGGCGAAGCGGCCGGCCACGCTCCGGTACGGCGCCTCCGCGACGTCGTCGAGCACGCCGGTGATGCTGAGCGGGCGGATCGATCCGAGCGCCTCGGCGAGAATGTCGAATACCGTGTAGAGAACCTGGAAGGCGCACGCCACGTCGATGAAAAGGGGCTGTTGGCGCTGTACGAGGTTGCGGGCGGCGGCGATGAACCGGCGGATCGGCTCGACGTGGAGGTAGTGGGTGTTCATCCGGAAGACCACCCCGGCGTCGGTCGCGGCGCGCAAGCAAGCGACCAGCTCGTCGGGGTGGAGCGGGTGCTCCTGGAGCACGTGCATGCCCCGGTTCATCAGCTCCTGAGATAGTCGTGGGCCGGGCCCGCCGTTCATCGCCCCCCCGATGACCACACAGGCCAGGTCAATGTCGTTCGGCACCTGGTCGACAGTGGTCCACAGAGGTACGCCGTAGTGGGCGGCGCACGCCCGGCTGCGCTCGCCACCGGCAGCGATGATGCCGGCGAGCTCGAAGTTGACGTCGTCGCGTTCGAAAGCGGCGAGGTAAGCACGGCCGAAGCCGGTGCCAGCCACCAAGACCCGGGGTCGGCTCACAGCTCGCCCTGTTCCATGGTCGGCGCACTGAGAATAGCCCGGTCGGAGATGTCGAGCACGTTGACCGCTGGCTCAGCCCGCAGCTGCGTGAGCATCGCGTCGGCGTCTAGCACGTCGGAGGCGAAGTGCACACCGGGTCCGACCCGGCCAGCGAACACGTCGAGCACCGCTAGGGCGCTGACCAACCCAGTGACCGCGTAGGTGTCGTGGGCACGCAGCGCGAGGCTCCGGGTGACCGGCGAGCCGTGATGGGCGCCGGTCACCTCGAAGAGCATCAACTGGAATGGGCTCTTGCCGAAGAGGTCGAGCGCCGCGGCGCGGGTCAGCTCCTCGGCTGCCACGGCGAGATCGGACTCGCCGTGCATGGCTCCCTGCAGCCGACTGAGGCAACTCATCATGTGGGCACCGCCTTCGAAGACGTTGAACCAGTCCACCCGCTCCAGGCCCAGGGACGCCGCAAGCTGGCCCGACTCGAAGGAGAGATAGGGGTAGGCGTCCACCCGTCCGGTGAAGTAGGGCAAGGTTACGTCGGTGCGGGGCTCGAGCTCTCGCTCCACGCGGACGCCACCGCGGATGGCGGCTTGGGCCTCACCGTAGGAGCCGCCCATGGAGAGCAGGTAGTCGGCTGCGCCGGCAGGGGTCAGGCGGTCCATCGTGCCGACATAGGCCGTCAGGCTACGAGGGTGGGACATGGACCTCGCCAGGTGCTTAGGCAGCAGTCCGGTCAGGCCAGGCTGCATGCCCGCGGTCAAAACGGCCGTGCCGGTGAAAGTGCCCGGGCGTCTCAGTGCGTCGAAGACGGGCTCATCGCCGCCAGGGTCGACGTAGTCAGCACTCGCTGCTACGGCCGCCCAAGCGACCCTGTCCTGCACGACGTAGGAGGGGCCGGCGCAATTGAGCACTACCCGCGACCCCCGACAGAAACCGGCAAGGGACTCCCCGTCGGCGAGGTCAACGCCGACCGCTTCGCCCGACAGACCTAGCTCGTCGAGGAGCGCCTCGGCGCGGGCGACATTGCGCCCGCCAAGGCGTACGCGCGTCTCCGGGCGGCGATTGGCGATCGCTCTCAAGGCTGCCTGGCCGACCGCGCCGTAAGCACCGAGGACGGCGACGTCAGTGGTGGAGGACTGGCTCATGCTTCCCCCTCATGCAGGTCGATCTGACCGGGTGTCACCCGGTCGCGACAGCTGAAATGGTCGCCGGGCACGTAGGTGCGGCTGATCCCGCCGACGCAGACCGCCTCCCAGTAGGCCTCCATATCAGAGATCATTGAGGGCCACAGGGGTGACTCCTCGGAGTGGAGGAGCAACCGGGTCTCTCCGGTATAAAGGCCGGGATCGTGGCGCGCGGCGGCGCCGGCTAGGGCGCGACCGCGGGCGAGTTCGCGCTCCACCTCCTCGGCCCGGCTGCCGAGGGCCGCTGCGATCCGCTCCCGCCGCTCATAGGCTGACATGGCACCCAGGCCTGCGGCCGAGTCGGCGACCGCGCGCAGATGGGGGTCCAAGGAGCCCGCCAGGCCCTCGAGAGCCCCCGCAGGGATCACTCCCGAGGGCGCCAGTTCGCCCAGGGCAGCGCCCAGGGCAGCCACGTCGGGATAGCCGAGGGATGCAGGGTCGAGACCGCGGCCGAGGACGAAGAGCGCCTCGGTGAGCACCTCGTCGTTCACGACGGCAGGCAGGGGGAAGCTGCTCAGCACGGTGAGGCCGCACACGGGGGCACCCAGCTCGGTGAGCTGCTGGGCCACCGCGAGTGCCAGCACCCCGCCGCTGTGAGCCCCGACTAGGTGGAAGGGACCCGGAGCGAGCGCGCGCACCTGTCTCACGACTTCCTGGGCCAGGTCGTCGATTGAGGTCCCCTGCGCGGCCGGCACCGGCGGGACCAACACGACTGGGTCGCGCTCGCCGAGCCCGGCGGCGATGCTCGCGGCGTTGCTGCTGAGACCGTCACTTATCACCACGTGGACGGGGTTGCCGAGTTCGGTCGTCGCTCCGCTCAACACATAGGCGGCCTGCTCGTCGAGGCTGTCAGTTGTCTGCTCGCTCTCTCCGAGGAAGGTTGACAGCTCTCGCACGGAGGCGCCGTTGAGCAACTCGCGGAGCAGCTCGTCGAAGAAAACCTCCGCGCACTGCTCCACGCGCTCGCGGAGCGCGGTGACCACTTGAGCGGCTAGGAGCGAGTCACCTCCGAGGGCATAGAAGCTGGCCTCCAGCGGCACGTTGGTCTCCCGCAGGACCTCGCCGTAGACCGCCGCCAGCCGGGCCTCTAGGTCAGTGGCCGCTCCCTGCTCACCGGCCACGGCGTCGTCTTCGACGGAGCTGGTCTGCTCTGCCCAGACGGCCAGGGTAGCCCGGTCGACCTTGCCGTTGGGCGTGAGGGGAAGTCGGTCGAGGACCTCGAATCGCGACGGGATCATCTCGGCCGGGAGGCGCTCGGCCAGCCGCCCGGCCAGCTCGTCGGTATCGACCCGCTCCCGATCGGTCTTGAATCGAGCGGCGAATACGTGCATGCCAATCCTTGCAAGCGGGTCGTCCCCGGGCGGCAGGCAGAACTCCAGGTCGGCCCCAGCGTCCGCGAGCAGGTCGTACCACTGGTCCCGGGCGATGAAGGTCTGGTCCTTGCCGTGCCGGACGTCCTGGAAGTCGCCGGCGGTAGCGTCGAACAGGAATTCCATCGAGGTGAGGATCTGGTAGTTGTCACGGGTGGTCTCGATAAAGACCAGCCAGCCGCCTGGGACGAGCGCCTCCTGCATTCGTCGCAGGACCTTCGCGGCGTCCTTGGCGTAGTGCATGACGTTGCCGCACAGGATCACGTCGAGGGAGTTGGGCTTAATCCCCTGCTCGCGGTAGGGCTCGTTGAAGTCGAACATCGCGTAGTCGACCCAGGGATAGGCGGCGAAACGCTCGCTGGCCTTGTTCATAAAGAACTGGGAGACGTCGCTGAAGGTATAGCGGACGTTTGCCCCGTCCAGCGCCGGGATGGTGTCGACGCTGGTGCCACCGACGCCAGCGCCCACTTCGAGCACCCGCAGCGGGCGGCCTGTGGTGTTCCGCAGGGCCACGCCGAGTACCGTGCTGGTCGCCAGCCGGTTGAGGTATTGGGACAGGAACCCCTCGGCATAGGCCGCCTCGTGGATGCTCAGGTCGCCCTCGGGGAAGAGCATCTGCAAAGGGTCCTGCTCGTCTCGCATCAGCTCGGGCAGGTGCCGCGAGGCGAGTTTGAAGTATTCGACGAGCTCGGGACGGTCGTGAGCGTCGGGCATGAGCCGCTCGACCTCGCACCATGCCTCGGCCACGTCGGTCGGGCCGATCAAGCGAGGGCAGGAGTATTCGCCGGACTCGTGCCTGGTGAGGTAGCTATTGTCGGTGCAGGCGGCCAGCCAGCGCCGTACGAGCCGCTCGTGCTTGGGGGCGACGCGGGCAATCCGCATGATCTCCGCCGTGGTGTGGCGCGCCTCCTCGGTGGGCCAGAGCCCGGTCTGCCGCAGCACATCGACCATCCGGCGCAGCGCTGCGTCGTCGAGCACCTGAGCGAACTCCACCACCTTGCTCACGTCGACGCCCTCGCGGACTACGCGCGCGGCCTCGGCCACCTCCGGGATCAGACTGGGGTCGACTGGGTGGTCGGCCGGATTGGCGTCCGCGCTCTCCACGAAAGCCACCAGCCGACGGTTGTGACGCTCACCCTGGGTGGTTACCGCCACGGAGTCCACCAGTGGGTCGGCTGCCAGCGCCGACTCTACCTCGGCCAACTCGACGCGGTGGCCGCGGATCTTGACCTGGCGGTCGTCCCGGCCGAGGAACTCCACGGCACCGTCGGGCAGGTAGCGGCCCATGTCACCGGTGCGATAGACGCGCTCGCCCGAGGGGAGCTCGAAGAAGTGGCGCGCGGTCTTGGCAGGGTCGCCGAGGTAGCCCTTTGCGATGCCCGCCCCCGCGATATAGAGGTCCCCGGCGACCAGGTCGGGGCTGGGCCGGAGGGCATTGTCGAGCACATAGAAACGCTGGTTCTCGAGGGGCTTGCCGTAGGGGATGCTCGGCCAGCTCGGGTCGACCGCGTCGATCGGGTGGGAGATAGACCAGATAGCTGCCTCTGTGGCTCCGCCCAGGCTGTGGAGCTCGATGCCGGGGATCCGCGCGCGGATCGCGTCGGGCAGGGACACCGGGATCCAATCACCGGACATCATGCCCAGCCGGACGCTGGAGCAGTCGGTAGGCGCGCCGCGAAGGTATTCTTCCAGCAGCACCATTTGGGCGGGCACTGTGTTGAGCACGGTGACACCGTGCTCCTGGATGAGCGACCCCCAGTGTGAAGGATCGGCCCGGCGTTCGGCATCGGGGAGCACCAGAGTGCCACCCCGGCCCAGCACGCCGAACATGTCGAAGACCGAGAGGTCGAAACTAAGGCTCGACAGCCCGAGCGCGACATCGTCGGCATTGATCGAGAAGCGACCGCACACGTCGTCGAGCGTGTTGACCGCCGATGCATGGGAAATCTCCACGCCCTTGGGTGCTCCAGTCGATCCCGACGTGAAGATCACATAACTCGAGTCCTGAGGCGCGCACGGGACCGGCTCGGGGAGTACGGCGTCGCCGAGGGAGTCCACGTCGAGACGGACAGTGCCCTCGGGCAGCTCCGCGACCACGTTCGAGCGGCTCACCACCAACCGGATTGTGGCGGCGGCAAGGATCTGGTTGCGCCGTGCGTCGGGCTGTGTGGCCTCGACCGGGACGTAGGTACCGCCAGCCAGCAGCACGCCAAGTGCGCCTGCCAGCTGCTCCCAGCCCTTCTCCATGACCACGCCGACCCGCTGGTGCGGCCGGTGGCCGTGCTCGCGCAGGGCAGCGGCGATCGCCGAGGCCTTGCCGACGAGGGTGGCATATGTGATTGCCTCACCCTGGCTCAGGACAGCTGTCGCCTGGGGGCGGCGCTCGGCCTGCTTAAGCAGCGCGTCGTGGAGGAGCGCGTCGCTGAGCGGACGGGAGGTGTCGTTGACCTGTCGTCGGCGCTCAGCCTGGGGGGTTGGTAGTGCAACCGGGTCGCTGGTCCAGGCGACGTCGTCCTCGGCTAGGTCGTGGAGCAGATTGCGGAAGGCGACGAACATGTCGTCGAGCACAGCTTCTGGTACCACGCCGTCGCGGGTGTCCCAGTTGATCTGGAGTGCACCACTTGTCTCCATCGCCTGGCAGTCCACCCACACCTGCGGGGTCTGGCTGATGCCGTTGCGGATCTCCGAGCGCATCAGGCCGTTGGGCTTCAGCCCCTCGGAGAGGCCGATGGCGCTGGTGAAGACCACTGGCATCAACGAGCCCTGCTGGCCGTGGCGCCGGGTCAGCTCGCGCAGCAATTCCACTCCGGTGAAGAGCCGGTGGTCGAGGTCCTCGAAGAGCTGTTCGCCAGCCGCGCGTGCCCTCCCGGCGAAGGTGTCGGCACAGGTGCCGTCGATGGCCAGGAGCTCGACGGAGGTGAAGTCGCCAACAATGTCATTTACGTCGGGGTGCAGGGGCAGTCGACTGAGCACGGTAACGTCGAGGGTGAAGCGCGGGTTACGACTCCACCGGCCAATCACCTCGGCGTAGGCAGCCATGACCGCGGTTGAGGCTGAGATGCCGTGGTGTCCGGCGCGTTCCTTGAGTGCCGACCATGTCGTCGGCTCCAGCCGGAGCTCTCGCCGAGTGAAGTCGGCGGCGCCCTGACGGCTCGGCTGGGGGACCATCGGCAACTCGGGCGCAGGTGGCAGCTCGTCGAGCCGGGCGAGCCAGTAGTCGCGGTCACGCTCGTAGGCGGGCCCCTGGCGCTCGGCGCGCTCGGCACGCAGGTAATCCCGGAAGGTGATGGCAGGGACGGGCAGCTCGGCCTCGGGGTCCTCGTAGAAGGTGCTGAACTCGTCCAGCAGGCGATAGATACTGACGTAGTCCGCGATCAAGAAGTCGATGGAAAAGTGCAGCACCGCTCGGTCGGCGAGTTCGGTCACCTCGAGGGTGTAGAGCGGGCATCGGGTCACGTCCTTGGACTCGTGGGATAGCCGGTCGCGCACCTCACGCATACTTTCCTCCCCGGTCGCCGGGTCGGCGTCGGAGAGGTCGGTCCAGGCGATGATGGGGGCGGTGGCGTTGGGCAGGACGCGCTGGTAACCGTCGTAGTCAATGGTGGCGCGCAGCATGTCGTGGCGGTCCACGACGGTGTTCCATGCCTGCTGGAGCCGCTTACGGTCGAGCTGAGGAAACTCCAGCTCACCGTAAGCGTGGCAGGGCACCGAGCCGTACTCGAAGACGCCGCGTCGCCCGAGCAGGTAGGCGGACTGCACCTCGGTCAGCGGGAACGGGTCGTGAGCGGCGGCCGGGTCGGGCTGGACCTGGCGGGAATCTCGCTGGCGCAGCACCTGCAGCACGTCCTGTTTGCGCTCGGTTAGCCGCTCGCGAAGACGGGACGTCATCGCTCCTTCCGGGCCGCGGAACCGTAGCCGGCCGTCGTCCTCCCAGAGATGGAGGCCGACTCGCTCTAGCTCGGTGATGATGTCGACGGCGGTGGTCACAGGACACCTTCTTCCAGGGGGAGGGACACGTCGTGCGGACCCTCGCTGGCGATCTCGGCATCGAGGAGCGCGGCGAGGTCGGCGAGGGTGGCGTAAGTGAAGAGCTGGCGCAGCGAGAGCTCGATGCCAAAGCGGCGCGCGAGCTGCTGGGTGGCGCGGGTGGCGGTGAGGCTGTCCCCGCCGAGGGCGAAGAAGTTGGACGTGCGCTGGACCGACGGCACCTCGAGCAACACCGACCAGATCTGCGCCACTTCCCGCTCGGTCGCAGTCTGCAGCGGCTCATCGGCGTCGCTGCCGGTCAGGTCCAACCCGTGGTTACGAGCCAGGACCTGGCGGTCGACCTTGCCGTTGGCGTTGAGCGGCAGCCGGTCGAGGACGGCGACGTGGTCGGGGACCATATAGGCGGGAAGGGCGTCGGCCACCGCGCGGCGCAGACTGGGGCCGTCGGGGGCAGCTCTCTCACCGTCGACTGCCACAGATGTGACCGCAGCTACCAGATGACGCGCGGGGCCGGTGCCGTCGACCCACACGACTGAGGCGCCGACACCCGGTAACTCGCGCAGCCGGGTCTCGACCTCGCCCAACTCCACGCGGTGCCCGCGGATCTTGACCTGGTGGTCGGACCGGCCGAGGAACTCCAGGGCACCGGACGGCAGATAGCGACCGAGGTCGCCGGTGCGGTACCACCGCTGACCGTCGGCCTCGACGAACGATGCGGCGGTGCGCTCAGGGTCGCTGCGATAGCCGCGAGCCACGCCGGCACCCCCGATCCACAGCTCGCCCGGCACCCACTCGGGCCGATCACGGCCGTGTTCGTCAACGACCCGGAACCGCTGGTTGGCGAGGGGGTAGCCGTAGGGCACCGACACCCACGCGGGGTCAACGGCGTCGACGACCCAGGCGTTGGACCAGATCGAGGCCTCCGTGGCGCCACCCATCGCGACCAGGCGCGCCGCAGGGGCTGCCTCCCGCAACCGGTCGCACAGGTCCAGCCCGATCCAGTCGCCGGAGACCATCGCCACCCTCAGCGAGGACACATTGGTGCCGGACTCACTGGCCACCAGCAGCATGTCAAGCAGCGTGGGCACGGTGTTCCACAAGGTGACGCCGTGCTCGGAAATCAGCCGCGCCCAGATCGTGGCCTCGCGCCTGGTGTCTTCGGTGATGGTCACCACGGTGCCACCGACCGCAAGCACCCCGAAGAGGTCATAGACCGACAGGTCGAAGTCGAGCGCCGAGACCTGCAGGACGACGTCGTGGGCCCCGACCTCGTGGCGGGCGTTGACGTCGTCGATGGTATTGGCCGCGGCCGCATGGGTAATCTCCACGCCCTTGGGCTCGCCCGTGGAACCGGAGGTGTAGATGATGTAGGCGAGCTGTTCGGGAGATGGTGTCGCCGGCTCGGCCAGCGGCGCCGCCTCAAGTGCCGTGACGACTGGGCACAGCTCGATCTCCTCCGGCCAGTCGTCGCTCGTGAAGGCCTCAGAGTCCACCAGGGCGAGCTGGGCTCCCGAAGAGCGCACGATGCGGTTACGGCGGGCAGGGGGTTGGTCGATGCCGACTGGCACGTAGCTGCCACCAGCGGCAAGAACGCCCAGTACCGCGACCGCCTGGTCGGGGCCCTTGGCTAGCGAGACCACGACCGGCTCGCCGTCTCGCAGGCCGGAGGCGGTGAGATGACCCGCCACCGCGAGCGCACGATCAGTCAGCGCGCGGTAGCTCAGGGTCTCCCCGGTCATAGCGCGCACGGCGACCGCGTCGGGGCGTTGCTTGGCGGCGGCGAACACCGGCAGGTGCAACGTGTGAGGAGTGGTCTCGACGGTGGTGTCGTTGGCCCTCGCGCGGACCTCGACCTGGTCGTCGGGGAGCCGTACGGGGGGGGTGGGGT
>NZ_JAGTHU010000012.1:0-104507 GCF_019895135.1 Dermacoccus sp. Tok2021 | reverse complement strand
GGCAGCGGCCACGCTGGAGACGGTGGCCACTCCGATGGAGGCGCCGAACTCGTGGAAGGTGCTCAGCAGGCCGGAGGCGACGCCGGCCTCGCTGGGATCAACCTGGCTCAGGGCGGTGGCCGCGGCGACGACGAAGATGGCGCCGATGCCCAGGGCGCCGACGGAGACCCCGAGGACGGTGGCCAGCGTGGTGGACCACACAGCAGGGACGAGGAGCCCTGCGGCAGCGACGCCCAGTCCGGCCACGCCGAGCCGCCGAGCGCCCACGGTCGCGATGAGACGGCCAGCGAGGTTTGCGCCGAGCATCGTGGTCAGCGCGATCGGCAGGAACAGCAGCCCGGTGATCAGAGGCCCGTGACCTTCTCGACCCTGGAAGTAGAACGTCCCCAGGAAGAACACCGCGACCATCAGGGCCGTGCCGATGAGGATGACGAAGACCCCTGCGGCCACTGAGCGGCGACCGATCAGGGCGAGATCCATGAGCGGACTGCTCGTCGTGCGCTGCCACACGGCGAAGGCGAGGTAGAGCACGACGGAACCAGCCACGAAGCCACCGGCAGCACCAGCGCCCCCGGGCTCACCCGCACGCACCAAGCCATAGATGAGCGAGGCCGTTGCCGCGGTGACCAGCACAGCGCCCAGCACATCCAGACGAGCCCGCTCCTGCGTAGCGCGCGGCATGGCGGGCAACAGCAGGACGAGCGCGACGAGGATGACCAGGCCGACCGGGATGTTGACGAAGAAGACCCACTGCCACCCCGGTCCGGCGGCGATCAGCCCCCCAAGGAGCACACCGATCGCCGCTCCGCCGCCACCAAGGGCCGACCAGATCCCCAGGGCGTGGTTGCGCTCCTGGCCCTCGAAGAGGCGAACGACCACCGACAGTGCCGCGGGCGAGAGCAGCGCGGCACCCACCCCCTGTCCGACCCGGCCGGACAGCAGGACCTGCCCGCTGCCTGCCAGCCCGCACACGAGCCTCCGACATCACCCTGGTACGCGGCGATCTGCGCGCCGCGGCCGATGCGATCCGCCTCTCCCGGCGCACCCTAGGCACGATCAAGGGCAACCTGTTCTGGGCGTTCGCCTACAACGTGGCCGCCCTGCCTCTGGCCGCGGCCGGGCTGCTCAACCCGATGCTCGCCGGCGCCGCGATGGCCTTCTCCTCGGTCTTCGTCGTCACCAACAGCCTGCGCCTGCGCGGTTTCACACCGACTCATGACCCGGCAGAGCTGCCCGGGGATGCCGCAGAGCCAGCAACCAGCGGCGACCCGCGCACCCCAATCCGCGCCTGACCATCCATCTCGCAGGCGCACCCGAACCCTCCGGGACGAAGTGTCCCGGAAACCACAGAGAAAGGAGGCCATCCCATGGCCACCAACAGCACCTACACCGTCTCCGGCATGACCTGCGGAAGCTGCGCGAGCAAGGTCACCGACCACGTCGAGCAGATCGACGGCGTTACTGATGTCGCCGTCGACATCTCCACAGGGAGTCTGATGGTGACCACCGACGCGCCGGTGACCGATGACGCCGTCCACACAGCGATCAAACGAGCCGGTTACACCGTGGACACCGACCACGCCTGACCCTATGGCGATACCTACCTCGCGTGCCCGACGGCGCAGTTCCTAGACTGGTGGGCATGCTCCCCGACAGCAGTGTCGCGTTCACCCGCAGGGTGGCCGCACACTGTCGGGCCGGTGGGCCCTGGTTCTGGTGGCATTGGCGACCGCGGTTATTGCTGGCCTGCTCGCTATGCACGGGTTCTCCATCGGCCACCATTCCCCGGTCGTCGGATCCGAGCAGCACGCAAGTGCATCGATCGACCACGCGGCAGAGTCGCCGCCCGCCAATACGGGAGGCGAGCACTGCCCGCCCCTCGCCTGCGATGGCCCCGGCGCCATGGCTGCGATGTGCATATTCATGCTGCTGTTCTTGACGTTCGTGATGCGCGGACGACGTGGCTCCCCGTGGCGCTGGCGTCCCTCGTGGCTACGCGCAGGGACCGATCATCCGTGGCTCCGGCCGGGAACCATGGCAGGCGTGTCATTGATCCGTTTGTGCATCAGCCGAACGTGAGGCATTGATCTCCACTTGATGACGCACCTCGCGACATCAAGCGGAGCACTCCTGCCCACTCAATCGGAACTCAAGACAAGGAACGATGACACATGCGCAAGAACACCACGATCAAGGCACTGACGACCGCCGCTGCGGCCGCGCTCGTCGTCACCGGCTGCTCCAACGGCGCAGGCGGCTCGCACGACGGACACGACGCCACCACTACCAGCAGTAAGCCCTCGGCACAGTTCAACGACGCCGACGTCCAATACGCCAAGGGCATGACGATGCACCACGAGCAGGCCGTCGAGATGTCCGACATCATCCTCGAGAAGTCGGGAATAGACCCCGACGTCGTGAAGCTGGCCAAGCAGATCAAGAAGGCCCAGGGCCCCGAGATCAAAGAAATGCAGTCCTGGCTCAAGGACTGGGGCCAAGACGGCTCCACCATGGACCACGGCGGCTCCGACGGCATGGGCATGGACCATGACGGGATGCTGAGTCCCAAGGACCTGACGAAGCTGAAGGATGCCAACGGCGAACAGGCTTCCAAGCTCTTCCTCGACCAGATGATCGAGCACCACCAAGGGGCCGTGAAGATGGCCAAGGAGCACCGTAAGGACGGCAAGAACTCGGACGCCATGCAACTGTCGGCCGACGTCATCCGCGACCAGAACGCAGAGATCAAGGAGATGCGCGAGCTGCGCGCCTCCCTCTGATCAGCCCCTGCCAGTGGGCCCGGCCGAGCATGGCTTGCCGGCCCACTGGCAACGACACAGAAAGTTCTGATCGATGCCTCCCGAAACATCCACAGCCGGTCGCCAGCTCAGCCGCCGGACACTCTTCCTCCTGACCGGCGCAGGGTCGGTGTCACTACTGACCGCTTGCGCAGATGACCGTTCAACGTCCTCCGCAAGGGAGACGACCTCACCCCCGGCGAAATCGGCCGGCCATGGCGTTAACCCGACGCGGTTGTCGATGACCGTCTACAAGGACCCCTCGTGTGGATGCTGCGGCGGCTGGGTCGAGCATGCTGAGAACAACGGGTTCTCCATCACCACCGAGCAATCCACGGCCCTCCACGAGGTGTGGGCGCGCCACGACATCCCCCTGGACCTTCAGTCATGCCACCTGGCCCTCAACTCAAATGGCGAGGTCTTCGTTGGGCACGTCCCGGCACGCTTCGTGCTGGAGTACTTGGCTGACCCACCGAAGGGCAGCCGTGGCCTCAGCGTGCCAGCGATGCCTACGGGCAGCCCAGGCATGGAGCATGGAGATCAGTTCGACCCCTACGAGGTGCTGTTGGTCACCGACGGCAAGCCGCGCGTCTTCGCGGACGTACGAAAGCAATCACAACAGCAGGCCTGACGAGAGCAGCTCCCTTGTCACTCACGTGAAGTCAGGCCGTCCACGACCAGCCGAACTGCGTGCTGCACGATCACGGCTAACTGGAAGAAGTCAGTCGCCCAATGGCCCGGGGCCACGTCATGATCGTCATCGTCGAGGCCCGGCACGTGCTTTGGCCAGGCCCATCCGTGTGCCGTGCCGGACCAGACATGCCACACCCATGCGAGGTGTTCACGCAGCGCGCCAAGGTCTCCGGACTCTTGGTACTCGGAGCCAACCAGCACTCGCGCCATGCTGTCAGCCATTTCCAGGACCATCGCCCCCTCACCAGCGCCAGATCCCCCGATATTGCGGCGTGCTGTCTCCAGCGTGGGCACCAGATCGGCCGGCGGGCGCAGACCGATCAGACTCTCGAACTCCGCGATTTCCCGGGTTGACGACAGATGGCTGCCCGCTTGGCGTCGCAGTACCGTTCTGGCATTCGCAACCCGGATGTCCGGATCGGGAGCCCCGAGCACATAGACGATGTGCGCGCTGCTGACCAAGGCCGTACGCGAGAGTGACACCGCAACTGAAGCTCGGGGCTCAATACCCTGACGGAAAAGTTCAGCCAGGTGTAAGACGCACCCAACGGCAGTGCGTTGTCCCGTGATGCACGTTTCGGTCACCGTGATGTTGCTGCCCACCAGCGAGTCGATCCGCGCCAACTCCGAACTCTCATGCGAAGGCCACGTCAAGGCGTCGAGCATCGGCTTGTACGACTCCGTGACCGCCAATGTGTGAGGCAGCAACTCAAAGTCTGCGTCCGTGTCGTAGCCCAATCTGCTGACCATCGGCTCAGCATGGCGCTGCGGCACCCGCCAGGCAACACCTCACCGCTCGGCTCAACTCGGCAGGCAAGGCAAAGAACGGGACAACTTAGTGGGACGGAACGCGTCCCACAAAGTTGTCCCACCGCAGGTCAGAGGCCCTGTCGCTCGGACAAGCCGAGCGGGAACCTACAATTTTTCGGCGGGACGGCGGGGCGGGCCGGTCGGCTGAACAACTCCCAAGATCGGGCGAAACGCAGCACGCGGACGTCAGTCTCGCGATCGGTCCTCGGCGAGGTACTTCTCCACCGCCCGGGCCGCCTGACGAGCCGCGCGGGAGGCGCCGATCGTGCTCGCCGACGGCCCGTAGCCGACGAAGTGGATCCGCGGGTCGAGCGCGGCCGCCGTCGCGCCCTGGACGTTGCCCGGCACCCGCTCGAGCGCGATGCCGCCGGCCGACGAGCGCAGGTGCAACGGCGCGAGGTGGTCGATCGCGGGCCGGAAACCCGTGGCCCACAAAAGGATGTCGACCCGCTCGAACCGGCCGTCCGCCCAACGCAAGCCCTCGGGCTCGATGCGCTCGAACATCGGCAGCCGCCGGTCGTAGGCGCCCAGCCGCGACGCCTCGTACTCCTGTGGCCGCAGGCTGAGCGCAGTACCCGAGACGACGCTCTGCGTCGGCAACCCCTGCACCGCGCGCTCCTCGATGCCGGTGACGACCTCGAGGCCGTCGAACCCGTCGCGCCAGACAGGCTCGCGCCGCGTCACCCACACGATGTCGGCGATCTGACCGATGAACTGCACCGCCGACGCTCCCCCGCCGATGACGGCCACCCGCTTGCCGCGGAAGTGCTCCTGGCCGGGGTAGGTGACGGTGTGGGACTGCTCGCCCGCGAAGCTCGACGCGCCCGGGTACGCAGGAACGAACGGTCGCGTCCACGTGCCCGTCGCGTTGACGAGCGTCCGCGTCCGCCAAGTACGGCCGTCGTCGGCCGTGAGGACGAGCGGGCCCTGCCGCGCCCCGTCCTCCGCCTCCACGCGCGTCACCTTGACGGGCCGTTCGACCGGCAGGTCGTGTTCGCTCTCGTACTCACCGAAGTACTCCGGAATGACGACGTTCGCCCGCTCCGGTGAGCGCCCGGGCGCGGTTGAGTCGGGCAGGTCGGCGACTCCGTGGACGTCGTCCATCGTGAGCGCGTCCCAGCGGTGCTGCCACGCCCCGCCCGGGCCGGAATCGCGGTCGAGCACGACGTGCTCGATGCCCCGCCGCTTCAGCGCATAGGACGACGCCAGGCCACCCTGACCGGCTCCGATGACGAGGGAATCGTGGATCACGCACACGAGAACGCCGCCGATCGTGCGGTTATGCCGTCACCGGCCGCACTGATTACCGCCGGGTAGGCTCTTCGGGCAGTGGGGCGATCGGCAAGGCCACCCCATCGAGACGACATGCAGAGGGTGACGAACACGTGAGCGCACAGGCCGTTGCTGCCGACGAGAAGGTGCAGGGCGAGAACGTCACCGTCCGTCGCGTGCGCCGCGGCACGACCCAGGCCCGCGTCACCACGCTCAAGGGTCCGGCAGGCCGGGACTTCGTCCTGCTCGCCGGCATCGGCGTCGCCTCGAACTACTACGTACGCCTCGCGGCGGACCTCAACACCACCGGTTCGGTCCACGCCATCGACCTGCCCGGGTTCGGCGGGGTGCGTCACCGCGACCGCGCGCTCGACATCGGCGACTTCGCCGAGATCGCGGGCGCCGTCATCGACGACCTCGGCCTCGACGACCCCGTCGTCATTGGTCACTCGATGGGCGCTCAGGTAGCCACGGAGCTCGCCGCCCGCCGCCCCGAGCTCACCTCGCTCGTCCTCATCGGCCCTGTCATCGACGCCGACGCCCGCACCATCCCCCAGCAGATCCTTCGCCTCGCGCACTCCGCGCTCTACGAACCGGGCGCGGTGCGGGTGCTCGTCGGGATGTCGTACGCGATGTGCGGCCCGCGCTGGATCCTCAAGACCCTGCCTCGCATGATGCGCTACCGCATCGAGGAGCGCATCGGCGCCGTGCAGGCCGACACGCTCATCGTGCGCGGCGACCACGACGCGAACTGCCCTCGAGAGTGGGCCGAGCGCCTCGTCGAGCTCGTTCCTCGCGGCCGAGCCGTCGAGGTCGACAACGCCGCGCACTCCGTCATGTACCGCCACGCGCACGAGGTGGCGAAGCTCTGCCTGCTCCACGACGGGGGCGAAGAAGCCGTGCGCGAGCTCGAGCCGCCGAGCAAACCGCGCCACCCCGCCATGCGGGTGCGCGGCGTCGCGATGAACGTCGCCGGCATGGTGCGCGGCGACGACGCGCTCATCGCGCGCGGCATCGTCACCCAGCGCCACGCCACCGACATGGCCGACTGAACCAGCCGCACCAACACAGCTCGGCCCCGCAACGGCGAACGTTGCGGGGCCGAGGTGCGTCCACAGGTCAGTTGACCGTGAACTCCTGCGAGGTACCGGTGTAGGGCGAGACCTTGCCGTTCCAGCCGTTCTTCCAGTCACCCGTCTGCACGAGGCGGTAGGTGCCTGCGGGGACGTCGCCCCGGATGCGCCAGTCCACCGTCGTGCGCGAGTACGAGGCGCCCTCGCGCTTCCACGTGTAGGACGTGTCCCAGTCGCGGTCGGTGAGGTAGGTGACCCACTGCGAGCCCTCCTTGCGCTGCACCTCGAGGAAGCTGCGCTGCGTGCGGAAGTCGTTCTTCGGGTGACCGCCGCGGAAGACCGCCGTCGCCGTCTCGCCACGCGAGTAGGAGGCCTTCGGCTGGGTGAGCACCTGGCCGAACGACTGGCTGAGCGGCTTGTCGTCGAGCACGACACCGGCGCGCGACGCGCCACCGGACTTCGTCGTCGGCGTGACCTGGTTGCTCACGCTCGTCCCGTCACGCATGGCCTTGGCCAGGCCCGAGTACTCCTGGAGGAAGGCACCGAGCTGGTTCGGGCCGAACTCCGTCGAGGCACCCTCGTAGTGCTGCTTTGCGTACTCCTCACGCGTCGTGAGGTAGCCCATGTAGGAGTTCGTCAGGCCCGCGACGACGACGTTGTCGACGCCCGTACCGGCGAGCTGCTTGCTCACCTCGGCCCGGATACGGCGACCGCTCATCGTCGTGGCCTCGGCGGGAACACCGACGAGCGCGACGTTGCCGATGCGCAGGATCTGCACCGGAGCCGCCGTCGGGGCCATACCGAGCTTGCCGTCCGGCAGGAGCACGGCTTTCTCCTCCTGGCACGCGTCGTCGGCACCGAGGATCGTCGTGAGCGACGCCAGCGCGAAGCGTGTGAGCCCACCGAGGGCCGAGGTGTCGATCTTGTTGTACTTGTCGGTGACGCTGAAGCTGCCCTTCGTCATGCCCTCGTAGATGCCGGGGATGTCGGACGGGCCGTTGTCGGCGCCGGCCGCGAACGACCAACCGCGAGCGGGCTTGCACAGCTTCTTTTCACCGGCGCCCTGCGTGTACTCGCCCTTGACCGTGTAGTCGGCGAAGTTGGCCCAACGCCCACGGGAGTCGATGGGACCAGTTACCGGGGTCGACGGGCCGTTCCACAGCTGCTCGCCCCGCGTGTACTGGCGCATTCCGTCGATCTCGGTGTTGACGAAGTCGTCGCTCGAACCACCGAAGCCGGGCGCCGACTTCGAGTTGCCCTGCGTGGAGACGACGTCGCCCTCGTCCGAGCTGGCGAACGCCGCGACGAAGGTCTTGGCCTTCGTCGGGTCGGACTTCATCTTCTTCTCGAACTCGTACTGCGCGCGGCCCTTCGTGTCGCCGCTGATGTGCGTCGTGTCCTTCGAGAACTGCGTCGGGTGCGTCGAGAACCAGTTGATCATTCCGACCGGCTGACCCGACGCGGACGTCAGCTTGAGCACCGTCATCGTCTCGTTGACGTTCGAGTCGAAGGAACCGGCGTCCTTGTTCGCCTCGTACGCCTTCGCGGAGCGGTTCTTCGTCGCGCCCGAGAGGTTGCCGCTCGTCACGGAGATGTTGCCCGGCTCGACGTTGGCGTCCGCGCGCTCGATGGAGGCGACGATGCCGTTGACCATGGCATCGAAGTTGCGCTGGTCGTAGCCGGAGCCCGACTTGTCGGCCCCGGCGATCTGGTAGAGCTTGTCGTGCGACTGGCCGGAGTTGGCGACGTGGGTGTGCGTGGCCGAGAGCATGACGTTCGAGTCGTCGTAGCGGCTGCCGTACTTGGCCTTGAGCTTGTTGACGACGCCCAGCTTCACCGACTGGAACATGGCACCGGCGTCGGCGCTGACGAAGACGACGCGCTTGCCCGTCTTCGGGTCCCCCATGACGTAGGCGTGCGAGTACAGGCGCTCCTGGAGGCCGTTCATCTCCTGGTTGGCCGCGTATCCGAAAGCACCGGTCTCGGCCACCGCGCCGGTGATGTCGTAGATGCCCGCACCCACGAGGTACGGGGCGTTCGTCTCGGCCGACGCCGCCGGAGCCCCGGCGAGCGAACCCGCCGTGACGGCGAGAGCGCCCATCCTCGCGAGCGCCGAGACCCGCTTGCTCTGCTTCTGCATTCCCTTCGCCTTCCTCTGTGACGCACGACACGTCAACGACCCGCACAGGTTATCCCGGACGTGCGATCAGTTAGGGGAAATGTCACGGAAACGTGGACGACCGCGCCGGGTGTCCCCCGACGCGGTCGCTCACGTGGCGCCCGGAAGACCGGTCAGGCGCCGATGGCGTTGAGCGCGTCGATGTCGCCGGGCTCGAGCGTGACGTCGCCCGCACCGCAGTTCTCCTCGAGGTGCGCCACCGACGAGGTGCCCGGAATGAGCAGGACGTTCTCGGAGCGCCCGAGCAGCCACGCGAGGCCGACCTGCGAAGGCGTAATGCCGCGCTCCTCGGCGATAGCCTTGACGGTCTCGTTCTCCGTCACCTTCGGCATGCCCGGGAAGGCCGAACCGAGCGGGAAGAACGGCACGTAGGCCACGCCTCGCTCGGCGCACAGCGTGAGGGTGGCCTCGTCGTCGCGGGCGAGCAGGCTGTAGGGGTTCTGCACGCAGACGGCGCCGGCGTCGATGCCCCGGGCGGCCTCGTCCCTCGTCACGTTGCTCACGCCGAAGTGCTCGAGGAGGCCGTCGTCGACCAGTTCCTGCATGGCGGCGAGCTGGTCGTCGAGCGGGCAGTACTCGGTGCCCGGGTCGCTCATCTCGTCCTTCGGCATGACGCGCAGGTTGACGACGGGGAGGCGCTCCACGCCGAGGGTGTCGAGGTTCTCGCGAACCGCTGCCTTGAGGGCGTCGGGGTGCTGATCGGGCAGCCAGTTGCCCTGCTCGTCGCGGCGGGCACCGATCTTGGACACGAGGACGAGGTCGTCGGCGTAGGGGTGCAGCGCCTCACGGATGAGCTCGTTGGAGACGTTCGGCCCGTAGAACTGCGACGTGTCGATGTGGTTGACGCCGAGCTCGACCGCGCGCTTGAGCACGGCGATGGCTTCGTCGTGGTCTCGTGGCGGCCCGAACACGCCGGGGCCGGGCAACTGCATGGCGCCGTACCCGACGCGAGCGACGGAATGGCCCGCCAGTTCGTAAGTCGTCATGGCTCTATTCGACTACTCGCAAGCGGTCGACGAAAGGTGGCGTCCGTTCGATTTCGGTGGGCGGGACGGGCCTCGTCAGCCGAACAGGTCGAGGTGCCACAGGGCGGAAGCGCCCTCGAGCAGCAGCCAGAAACGTGCGAATCGCCCCACGAGGACGGTGGAGAGGAAGATCGTCATGCTCATGCGCACGCTGCCCGCGACGACCGCCATGACGAGCAGCGGCGGCAACCCGACGAACGACGACGCCAGCATGATTCCGGTCGACAGCAGCGGCTGCTGCGTGAGCCGGATCGACCACCGCTCGTACGTCTCCCGACGCTTGCCCTTGTCGAGCTTCTTCTGCAGCCACGTCGACTCGGTGCCCCGTGCACCGAGCACGTACCAGACGACCTTCCCGAGTGTCTGACCGGCAGCGGCGACGAGGGCGAGCCCTACCGTCAGCGCAGGGTCGGAGCGCAGCCCGATGACGGGCAGATACGCCTCGACGTTGAAGAACGGCAGCAGCGCCGACGCGACACCGACCCCGAAGGCCAGGAGCAGCGCCGTCACCGATCACTCGTTCCGGCAGCTCCATTGGTTCCGGTGGTTCCGGTCTCTGGCGCCGAGTGCGCTGCGCCGGTGAACGGCGGAATCGGCAGGCCGATCGCGAGGAGTCGGCGCAACGACACGACCTTGAGCACGACCAGCGCGAGCGCGATGACGAGGCCCACCCACATCGACCCGGTGAGGAGCATGAGGACGACGACAGCCGCA
This sequence comes from Dermacoccus sp. Tok2021, assembly GCF_019895135.1. Taxonomy (NCBI): domain Bacteria; kingdom Bacillati; phylum Actinomycetota; class Actinomycetes; order Micrococcales; family Dermacoccaceae; genus Dermacoccus; species Dermacoccus sp. Tok2021. Next base: position 93,943 of record NZ_JAGTHU010000012.1, on the reverse strand, counting down.
GAGTTGACCGCCTTCGCGGGCTTCGACCAGTTCCACGTGAAAATCGTCCGGTCGACCTGGAAGAAGTAGTTCGGCGAACGCACCCACCAGGCGAGGAACGCGATCGACAGGAACGCGTCGATCGTCATGAACTGGAAGAGGTAGATGAAGATCGGCACGACGAAATCGTGGTGCAGCCACGCGAGGCCGAGGTAGACGGGCGCGCAGTTGACGCGGTCGCACAGGATGTCGAGGACCGCGCCGATGCGCGTCTCGCATCCGAGTTTGCGAGCAACAGCACCGTCGAGGATGTCGCCGACCCAGTAGATGCCGAGCGCCGCCCACAGGAGGTGCTCGTCACGTCTGACCACGGCGAGCGCCGCCACCGCGAGGGAGGCGATGGTACGCACGAACGTGATGACCGTTGCCGGGGTCCAGAGTCGTTCGGCGACGGGGTCGGCACCGTAGCGCTCCACCAGCGTCATGCCTACCTCGTCTCCTGTGCGTGCGACGAGGCGATCATGACACGCACGAACGTCCCAATCACACGCCACGCGGCGTCGAGACGCGTTCGCAACCTCCCGTTCAGCCGCGGGGCGCGTACATGATGACGGCGACGCCCACGAGGCAGACGAGCGCGCCGACGATGTCGTAGCGGTCGGGGCGGAAGCCGTCGAGCGCCATCGCCCACAGCAGCGAGCCCGCGACGAAGACCCCGCCGTAGGCCGCGAGGATGCGCCCGAAGTTCGCGTCCTGCTGCAAGGTGGCCACGAATCCGTAGATGCCGAGCGAGACGACACCCGCGCCGATCCACGCCCAACCGCGGTGTTCGCGCACGCCCTGCCACACGAGCCAAGCGCCGCCGATCTCGGTGAGCGCGGCGAGGGCGAACAGGGCGACGGAGCGCAGGATCGTCATGTCTGCATCGTCTCAGGCGTCACTCGAGCACGAGGTGCTGACGTCCGTCGATCAGTTCGCGGGCGGCATCGAGATGGCCCGCGTGAGTGGCTGTCTCCGTGATGACGTGCAGCAGCGCATCGCGCAGGTTCTCGACGTGGCAGGGGCCCCACGCGTCGCGCCACTGCAGTGGACGTGCTTCCAGTGACATGCCGGCGATGACGGCGTCGGCCGCGCGGCACTCGCGCTCGTACAGGTCGAGGACGGTCCCGGGCGTTTCGCGCTCGGGAACCTGCCACGCGTCGTCAGCGAGTCGAACCCCTTCACCGGCCATGACCCAGCGGAACCAGAAGCGTTCGACGTCGAGCGCGAGGTGGTGGACGGCACCCAGGAGGCTCCAGCCCGAGGGAAGCGGGGTCTTGCGGGCAGCGTTGTCGTCGAGTCCCTCGAGGCAGCCACGCACGTGGCCGCGCTGCTTCTCGAGGTAGGCCATGAGCACCGGGCGTTCGTCCACGGAACCAAGTCTGCCGGATTCGTGAGCGGCTCCGTCAGAGCGAGATCAGGCCGCGCACGAGCGCACTCGCGCCGCCGATGCCGGCCAGGAGCATGGCGAGCGCCTTGGCCCGCTCCGTGGGAACGTGGCGTGCGAGCCCGCTTCCCATCCCGATACCGACGAGCACGAGCACGACCACGTACGGCAGCAGCCACAGCGGCGGCAACTCGTGGACGCCCGTCGAGCCGAGGAGCACCTTCGCGGCCACCGAGACGGCACCCATCGTCATGAAGATCGGCTGGAGCGTGGCCGCGAACGACGTGTGCTCCCAGCGCGTCAGGCGCGAGTGAATGACGAGCACCGGCGCGGACACCCCGCTGACCGTGTTGAAGAAGCCGCCGACAACGCCGGCCACGGGCGTCGGCCAGGCGCGGGTGACGTGGGGCAGGCGGCCGAGGCGATCGGCGAGCGCGGTGAACGCGATGGCGCCCAGCACCGCCGCACCCACGACGACCTGCAGCCACGCGGCCGACGCCGCCCTCACGACGAGCGCGCCCACGACCGCGCCGGGCACGACACACGCACAGATGACGGCGGCGCGGCGCCAATTCACCTGGCGGCGCAGGGTGAGGGTGAGCAGCAGCCCCGAGACGGTCGTCGTCGCGTTCGCGAGCAGGACGCCGGTGGCCGCTCCCATGACGAGGGTGAGCGTCGGGGCGAGGACGAGACCCATGCCGGAACCCGAGAGTCGTTGCAGCACAGCACCGATGAGGATGGCGCAGGTGACGGCAGCGAGCGTCGTCACGGTGAGATCCACGAGACCATTGAACACCGATGGACGCGCGCCACAGGATTCCCCGTTTGTGAGGCACGGACGAGGTCGTCACAATGAGCCGGTGCATGACGTACTCGATCTCCTCCGGCGGCGACTGGCGGCCGGCTCCACGCCCGGCTCGCGTGACGACGACGCACGCCTCGCTGTCGTCCTCGAGGGCGGCAGCTCACGTGCCGCGTACGGCGGCGGCATGGTGGCCGAGATGGAGGAGCGTGACCTCCTCCCGGCCGTCGACGCCGTCTACGGAACGTCCGCCGGAGCGCTCAACGGGGCCTGGCTCGTGTGCGGCCGCGCGCGAGCCAACATCCACGGCTGGTGGGCTCCCGAGAGCATGAACGCCACCATCCGACCGCGAAACGCGTTGCGCGGAAAGCCGGTCGTCGACACCGACGTCATCGTCTACGACCTGTACGAGAACGTCACGCCCATGGGCTTCGAGGAGATTCTCGCCAGCGACGTCGAGTACCACCCCATCGCCACGGCCGCAGCGACGGGCGAATCGGTCGACCTCGTGAACACGATCCACGACAAGGCGAGTTTGCAGAACGCCATGCGGGCCACGGCCCGTCTGCCCGTGTTGGGCGGGCCGCCCGTCGAGATCGACGGGGAGTTGTACATCGACGGCGGCATCAGCGAGAACGTGCCGATCGAGACCGCCCTCGAGCAGGGTGCGACGCACGTGCTGGTGCTTCGTACGAAGGCGCCGTCCCTGGAGATCTCCCCGGACAAGCGCATCGAACGTCAGCTCGTGGCGCGGTGGATGACGCGGCACGCGCCCGGTTCGGCCGGCGCGTGGAAGCGTCGCGCGGAACGCAAGGTGGAGCTCGAGTCGCTCATGTACGACGACCCGCGCATCCTGCAGGTCTCACCACCCGCCGACGTGGCGCGCATCTCCGTCGTCGGCCGGGCTGAGGACGTTCAGCGCCGCGCCGTCGAGGACGGCCGGCGCATCATGGCCGATCTGCTCGACGAGGCAGACATCGCGCGCTCCTCCACCTCGGAAGCCTCGCACGGGCCCCACTGACCCGCTCCAGACGGCCCCCAGACGACGAACGGCCGGTGAGGAGTGAACCTCACCGGCCGTTCGTCGTTCGGAAGAAACGTTGCCGCGTCAGCGTCGGCCGCTGCGCGAGTTAGCGGAGAACGACGCCGCTCCCCCACCGCTGCGGCCACCCGTGGCCGACCCGTTACGGCGCGAGCCGCTGCGGGCTCCGCCGCCCTGGCCGCCGCGTTCGCTCGAACCCTGCGACGCACCGCGACCGGAACCGCCGCGCTTCTGGCCCGAACCGCGCTGGCCACCCTGCGCGCCCTGGCCGCCGGAACGCCCCGAACCGCCCTGACCACCACGGCTGCGACCGCCGGAGGATGAGCCGCCCCTCTTCGAGGGCTGCTGGACGGGCGCCGTCGGCATCGCCGCAGCCACGGCACTGGCGTCGAGGAGCGAACGCTCACCGGGCGCGAGTTCCTGCAGGAGCGGGTGCGCACTGTCGACCGACGTCGTCGTCGCGGTGATCTTCGCCGCGCGCAGGAGCGACTTCACGTCGCCGCGCTGATCCGGCGTCATGAGCGTGATGACGGTGCCCGCCGCGCCGGCGCGTGCCGTACGTCCCGAACGGTGCAGGTAGGCCTTGTGCTCGGCCGGCGGGTCGGCGTGAACGACGAGCGACACGTCGTCGACGTGGATACCGCGCGCCGCGATGTCGGTGGCCACGAGCGTGCGAACGCTGCCCGAGTGGAAGGCGTCGAGGTTACGCACGCGGGCGTTCTGCGACAGGTTGCCGTGCAGGTCGACCGACGGCACACCGCGGGCGGCGAGCTGCTTCGACAGCTTCTTCGCGCCGTGCTTGGTGCGGGTGAAGACGACGGTGCGCCCCGGCGCGGAGACGAGGTCGGTGAGGACGTCCATGCGCGTGTCCTTGTCGACGGCGAGCACGTGGTGCTCCATCGTCGCCACCGGCGAGCTGGCCGAATCGGCTTCGTGCGTCACGGGGTTCGTGAGGAACTTCTTGACGAGAACGTCGATGCCGTTGTCGAGCGTCGCCGAGAACAGCAGGTGCTGAGCGTCGCTCGGCACCTTCGAGAGGATGCGCTTGACGCCGGGCAGGAAGCCCATGTCGGCCATGTGGTCGGCCTCGTCGAGCACGCAGACCTCGACGTCCTCGAGGTTGCAGAAGCCCTGACCCATGAGGTCCTCGAGGCGCCCGGGACACGCGACGAGAACGTCGACCCCGGCGGCGAGCGCCTTGACCTGCGGGTTCTGGCCGACACCACCGAAGACGGTCGTGTAGGTCAGGCCGGCGGCCTCGGCGAGGGGACGCAGCGAGTCGGCGATCTGGTTGGCGAGCTCACGCGTCGGTGCGAGGACGAGCGAACGCGGCTTGTACGTGCGCGTTTCGTAGCGCGTCTCGTCGAGACGAGCGACGAGCGGCAGGAGGAACGCGAACGTCTTGCCCGAGCCGGTACGGCCACGGCCGAGAACGTCACGGCCACCGAGGGAGTCGGGCAGCGTCGCGGCCTGGATGGGGGTGGGCGTGGTGATGCCCAGCTTGTCGAGCGTCTTCGTCAGGACGACGGGCACGCCGAGATCGGCAAAGGAAGTCAAGAAATCTCCGAACACATGGATTCACCCGCGAGGCGTAACACCTCGCGTCGCAGGCGAACTCGTTGTTCTCACGATCACCGGGTCGACGGGCGAGAAACGTCGCCTCCGGCCGACCGGCCACCTGCTCGAACGGCCAGTCTACGCGCTGTACAGGCAGACGCCTGCGTGCCGCCGCTCACGTCCAGGGCACCCCGGACGCGTGAATCGTAGCCGTCGGCGCCCCATCCTTGTGTGCCCATAGGCTGGGCAACGCACCGCACACGTGCCTAGGCTGCACGCAGACCAATCCGTCCACCGCGCCCGCCCGAATAACCTGACGGCACGCGATCCGCGTGTCGAGGACGCCGACAGCACAAGGGGAATTCGATGGCCGCCATCGCCCACACACCAGCCCGTCGGTTGGACGATCACCCGCCCATCAGCCGTGGTTCGCTCACGGTGGCCGGCATGTCGACCATCATCGAGTGGTACGACTTCACGCTGTATCTCTACATGACGACGGTGATCTCCCGCGTCTTCTTCGGGGGCGGCACCGGCGGCACCGCCGCCACGTTGCTCGTGTTCGCATTCACCTACCTGCTGCGCCCGGTCGGCGCGGCGGTGTTCGGTCACATCGGCGACCGGATCGGGCGCAAGCCGGTTCTGCTCATCTCGATGGCGCTCATGACGGTCGCGATGCTCGTCACCGCACTGCTGCCGACCTACGCGTCGATCGGTGCTACGGCGGGCTGGCTCATGATGGCGATGCGCTGCCTCATGTCCTTCAGCGTCGGCGGTGAGTACTCCGGCGTCATCACCTACCTCGTCGAAGGTGCGGAGCCGAAGCGTCGCGGATTCATCACGTCGCTGGCCTCGGCGGCCAGTGAGGTCGGCGGTCTCATGGCTGTCGGTCTCGCCGCCCTCACGACGTCGTTCTTCACCGGCCCGGACCTCGACTCGTGGGGCTGGCGCATCCCGTTCTTCATCGGGGCGATCATGGCCGGCGCCACGCTCCTCATGCGCTCGCGCATGGACGAGTCGCCCGTCTTCGAGGAGGAGGACGAGGACGACAAGGCGAAGAACCCCCTCGTCGAGGTGCTGCGTGTCGAGCCCGGCGCCGTCGCCCGCGGCTTCGCTATCTCCGCGCTCGGCTCGATCACCTACTACGTCGGCATCGGCTATGCGCCGACATTCCTGCAGAACGCCGGCAAGTTCAGCGAGAGCGACGCCCTGTGGCTCGGTACCGCAGCCGCGGTCGCCGTCATCCTCGTGACGCCCTTCGCGGGCATGGCCGCCGACCGCTTCGGGCGCCGCCCGATCCTGCTCCTGTTCGGCGTCCTCGCGGCGGTGACCTCGCTGACGATGTTCCAGCTCATGGCCTCCGGCAGCCGAGGCGCAGCGCTCACCGGAGCACTCGTCCTCGCCGCTGTCGCCGGTGGCTGGAGCGCCGTCGCCGCGTCGACGATCGCCGAGCAGTTCAAGTCGAAGGCACGCATGTCCGGCATGGCGCTCGGCTTCACGACGGCCACGGCCATCTTCGGTGGGTTCGCCCCGCTCGTCGGCGAGCGCCTCATCGAGATGACTGACTGGAAGCCCGCCCCCGGCGCGATGATCGCCGTCGTCGCGCTCTGTGTGCTGCCGGTCGTCTGGTACCAGAAGGAGACGGCCCCGGCCGTCGTCGAGAACGAGACGCACTGACGCGCCGCTACCCGAGCATGCGGGTGGCGGACGAGAGATCGGCGGGCACGCGGTAGACGCGCTGCTCGCCGTTCTTCGTCACGGTGACGACGAATGCGTCACCCTCCTTCGTCACGTTCTCGACGGTGGCGTCCGGCACGAGCGAGCGGACAGCCGTTGTCACGTTGCGCACCTGCGTCGCGGTGGCGTTGTCGCGGAGCTGAGCCTGCGCGGCGGCACTGGCGTCCGTGGCCCACGACGTGACGGCCGCTTGAGCCCCTGCTCCGAGGGCGACGAGCGTGGCCGCGACGGTCAGCGTGACCGTGGCGAGTGTGCGGATGGGACGACGACGGTGAAGCCTTGGTGGCATGGCGTTTCTCTCCTTCGAGGTTGTCTCGCGAACGAGCGTCACCGCCCCGGCTGTGGCGCTCCTGTCACCGCCGTGTCACCGGCATGGGAGCCGTCACCGGACGTTCGTCCCGGCGCCCCGCCTCGCAGCGGGGGTGGTCTGCGAGGTACCGGACGGGCGCATCAGCGCAGCCGTTCGCCTCTCGTGAGGACGAGTCACATGAAGAAAATCGTCGCGTCGCTGTACGCGCTGTTGAGCGCGAGTGTCGTGGCGTGCGGCTCCCCCGAGGCCGCCGTGACCGACTCACCGTGGTCGTCCGTCGCCACAGGCATGAGCAGCGACTGGGGTTGGCGACTCGTGCAGTCGACGAAGGGTGAGCACCGTTGCCTGGGCCTCGTCGCGGGGCGCGACGGTGAGGTGCCCTCGACGAAGGCTGCGGGACGCGCCCTCGCGCAGCCGCACAAGGATGACGACGTGCGCGCCTCCGGCTCGTGCTCCTTCGTCGGAACCCTTTCGAAGACGACAACACGCGACGTGAAACTCGAGCTCGACGACACCTCCACCCTGTCGGCGGGCATGGTGCCGGCCAAGGCCATGACTCTGCTCGCGGGAACCGTCACGACGCCGACCCAACCGATCGTCGACATCGAGGGACTCCCCCGGGCCCGCTACTGGCTCGCACCGAATCTCGACACGAGCGGCACCTTCGACCTCCAGGGCGCCGCCGGCGCGGCGGTCGCCTTCACCACGCCCCTGTGATCATGCCTCGTGGGCGCACCCGCGAGTTGAGACAATGCCGGACGTGAACACGAGCGACGTCCCCTGGGCCATGCAGATCGCGCTGCGCGTGGAGAAGAGCGACCCACCGAGCGACATCGACGCCTGTGAAGCGGCCGCTCGCGCGTGCGTCGGGCTGATCGTCGAGGCGGAGCGCCGGGCAGCCGCCCCGCTCGCTGAATCGGACGAGGCTGTGGTGGACACCTCGTGGCTCGAGGCCGTCGACGCGTGGCGCGGCATCGCCATCCGCAAGATCGTGCGGCGCGCCCGCGGCAAGCGCTGGGACGACGCGCAGACCGTGCCCGGCTTCACGTGCACGCAGGGCCGCGCCGAGGCGCGCGCCTTCGTCCCGGCACCGGTCAAGCCGCTGCCGCCCGAACTCGCGAAAATGCAGGTCGAAGGCACCGCGCTGCCCGCGGGTGAGAGCACCACCGAGAACGCGATGGTGACAGTGCGCATCAGCCCCCTCGTCGAGATGACGAGCGGCAAAACGGCCGCACAGTGTGCCCACGCGGCGCAGCGGGCGTGGGAGGCGATGCCGCCCGACGAGCGCAGCCGTTGGGCGAACGACGGCCACCGCGTGCGGGTCGTGCGCGACACGGAAGCGGCTTGGGCCGCCGACGCGGGCCGCGTCAGCATCATCGACGCCGGCTTCACCGAACTCGAGGGCCAGCACGAGACGACGCGCGCGAACTGGTGAGTGCGAGGCGTTCGGCTTGAGCGTCGCGTTCCCCGTCCGGGGCGAGGCTCTCCCACATGCGCGACTCCTCGCGCATGTGGGGAGGTCAGAGCCCAAGGGTTCCCCACTTGTGCGGCATCTCGCGCATGTGGGAGGCGCCGTGACCGCCCCCATCTGTCCACGGGGTCGCAGCAGCCTTGGTGATTCTTGAACGTTCAATAGCCTGGGTCGACATCCCCTTTCGAAGGAGGAGGTATGAAGATCGGCGTCGTTCTCGGATCCATCCGTGACACCCGCAAGGGCGAACTCGTGGCGCAGTGGGTGTTCGACCAGTCATCCGCACGTGACGACGCCGAGTTCGAGCTCATCGACCTCGCCTCGTTCGACGTGCCGCTCCTGACGAGTGCCACCCTCCCGGCCCAGGCGAACCGCTCCTACGACAACGGGCAGGTGACGGCGTGGAGCAAGGCGATCGACGCGTGTGACGCGTACGTCTTCGTCACGCCCGAGTACAACCACGGCGTGCCCGGCGGCTTCAAGAACGCCGTCGACTCCCTCGGCCCGGAGTGGCAGAGCAAGCCCGTCCGCCTCGTCTCCTACGGCGCCGACGGCGGCGTGCGCGCCGTGGAGCACTGGCGCCAGATCCTCGCCAACTTCCACATGATCGTCGTGCGCCAGCAGGTCTCGCTCCTGCTGTTCAGCGAGTTCACCGAGAACGGCCTCAAGCTCGAGGACCGCCGCTCCGGCGAGCTCACGATGCTGTTCGACCAGGTCGTCTCCGCGGCCAAGCGCTGCGCCTGAGCGGTTCCCTCACGGCCGGCCGGCGCTCGCGGACGGCGGGCTCGGCGCACTAGGGTGCGTTCACCCCATCAAAGGATCCACCCATGTCAGCCGCACCGCGCCTCGTCGTCGATCTGGACGTGCTCGAACGCAACATCGAGACGATGGCGGCCCGTGGGCGGCGAGCCGGGCTCCCGATTCGGCCGCACGCCAAGACACACAAGATCCCCCGGATCGCCGCGATGCAGCGAGACGCCGGCGCCCGGGGATTCACGCTCGCCACGATCGGTGAGGCCGAGGTCTTCGCCGCGGCGGGCTTCGACGACCTGTTCATCGCCTACCCGCTCTGGGTCGACGCCGGAGACGGGGCGAGACTCGCACGGTTGAGCGAGTCGGCGCAGATCACCGTGGGGTGCGACAACCTCGATGCAGCCCGATCCCTGCGTCGCCATACGGGCGCCGCTTCGCTGCGCGTGCTCATCGAAGTCGACTCGGGCCAACACCGCAGTGGCGTGACGCCGGGCGACGCGGGCGAGTTGGCGGCTGCCGTGGCCGGACTCGGCCTCGACGTCGTCGGCGCGTTCACCTTTCCCGGGCACTCCTACGCCCGTGAGGCGCGCGGCAGCGCCGCCCAGGACGAGCGCGCCGCTCTCTCACTGGCTGCCCAGGCCATGCGAGCCAAGGGCGTCGAACCGAACGTGCGAAGCGGCGGGTCGAGCCCGAGCATGGCGTTCGTCAGCGACGGGCCGTCTGTTTCGTCGGCGGGAACCTCACCTACCTCGTTGACGGTCGGTGAACCCTCACCCGCCGACACGGCCTCGTCGGCGCCCACCGAAATGCGGCCTGGCGCTTACGTGTTCAACGACGCTCAGCAGTGGGAACTCGGGGCGTGCACCGCCGAGGACATCGCCCTCACCGCACACGGCACCGTCGTCAGTCACGCAGGAGGACGCCTCGTCGTCAACGCCGGGAGCAAGGTGCTCGCCCCCGACAAGGCGGCCTGGGCCACCGGCCACGGGCGTCTGCTCGACCACCCCGACGCCCGCATCGTGCAGCTGTCGGAGCACCACGCCGTCGTCGACATGGGCGGTTCGTCGTTGCCCGCGCTCGGCTCGACCGTGCGCCTCGTGCCCAACCACTGCTGCAACGCGATCAACTACGCCGACGAGGTCGACGTCGTGCAGGACGGGCGGCGCCTCGTCACGTGGGCCGTGGCCGCCCGCGGCCTCAACGGCTGAGCGGCTGGAAGGCGTAGCGCTTACGCGGCGCCAGCGCACTCAGCTGCGCCGCTTGGACGCTTGGGCGCCGCCGCGGGCGAGAGAACCGTCAGCGAATGAGGCGGCCGATGGCGTCGCGCACCTCGGCGAGTTTGATCTCCTGCTCGTCTCCCCCGGCGCGGGCCGCGTCGACGACGCAGTGGGCCATGTGGTCGTCGAGCAGTTCGAGCGCGACGGCCTTGAGGCCGGACTGGATGGCCGAGATCTGGGTGAGCACGTCGATGCAGTAGCGGTCCTCGTCGACCATCTTCTCGATGCCGCGCACTTGCCCCTCGATCCGCTTGAGGCGCCGCGAGAGCGCCCTCTTCGAGTCGTGGTAGCCGGGCGTTTCAGCCGATTCGTCACTCGTGCAGCAGGTTTCGGCCACCGAAGGCGTTTCGGTCATGACTGGTCCTTCCCGCTCGACGACGAGGCGGCGAAGCCTCGCAGACGCAGACTGTTGAGGACGACGAACACGGAGCTGAAGGCCATCGCCGCGCCCGCGATCATCGGATTGAGCAGGCCGAACGCGGCCAGCGGGATGGCCGCCACGTTGTAGGCGAAGGCCCAGAAGAGGTTGCCCTTGATCGTGCCGAGGGTGCGACGGGCGAGGCGGACGGCGTCAGCCGCCACGCGCAGATCGCCGCGCACGAGCGTGATGTCAGCCGCCTCGATGGCGGCATCCGTGCCCGTGCCCATCGCGAGGCCGAGGTCGGCCGTCGCGAGCGCGGCAGCGTCGTTGACGCCGTCGCCCGCCATCGCGACGACGCGCCCCTCACCCTGCAGGCGCGTGACGACGTCGACCTTGTCGGCGGGCAGCACATCGGCGATGACATCGGCGATGCCCACGTCGGCAGCCACGGCGTGCGCGACACGCTCGATGTCGCCGGTGAGCAGCACCGGGCGCAGGCCGAGTTCCTTGAGCTCGGCGACGGCCTGGGCGCTCGTGGGCTTGATCGTGTCGGCGACCGCGACGAGGCCGCGCGCCGCGCCGTCCCAACCCACCGCGACCACGGTGGCGCCACCCGCTTGAAGGCGAGCCGCTTCGTCGGCGAGGGCAGCGGGAACCGGCATCGACCAGTCCTCGAGCAGCGCTGGTCGACCGACGACGACCTGGCGGCTCGTGTCGCCGTCGACCACGACGCCCTGGACGCCCAGACCGGGCACGTTCTCGAAGGAGTCGAGCGTCGGGCGCAGCGCCGTGCGGTCCTGCGCAGCCCGCGCGATGGCCTGGGCGATGGGGTGTTCCGAACCGCTCTCGAGCACGCCGGCGTAGGTGAGCACGTCGCCGTCGGCCTCACCGTCGGCGGCGACGACGGTCTGTACGCCCATCTCGCCACTCGTCACGGTGCCCGTCTTGTCGAGCACGACGGTGTCGACGCGACGGGTCGATTCGAGCACCTGCGGGCCCTTGATGAGGATGCCCAACTGCGCGCCGCGACCCGTACCGACCATGAGGGCCGTGGGCGTCGCAAGGCCGAGCGCGCACGGGCAGGCGATGATGAGCACGGCGACAGCGGCGGTGAAGGCACCCTCCACGTCGCCGGCGATCACGAGCCACGCCACGAACGTCAGCACCGCGAGGGCGATGACGACCGGCACGAAGACACCGGAGATCCGGTCGGCCAGACGCTGGGCGTCGGCCTTGCCGTTCTGGGCGTCCTCGACGAGCTTCGCCATCCGCGCAAGCTGAGTCTCGGAGCCGACGCGGGTGGCGCGCACGACGAGCCTGCCGCCCGCGTTGAGGGTGGCCCCGACGACCTCGTCGCCGTCCGTGACGTCGACAGGCACCGACTCGCCGGTGAGCATGGAGGCGTCGATGGCCGACGTGCCGTGCTCGACGACGCCGTCGGTCGCCACCTTCTCGCCCGGGCGCACGACGAAGCGATCACCGACGGCGAGCGCGCGCACGGGGATGCGCTCCTCGCGCTCGGAACCGCCCGAGCCGCGCAGGACGGTGACCTCCTTGGCCCCGAGGTCGAGCAGCGCGCGCAGCGCCGCGCCGGAGGCACGCTTGGAGCGGGCCTCGATGTAGCGGCCGAGCAGGATGAACGTCGTCACGCCTGCGGCGGCCTCGAGGTAGATGTTCGAGCTACCGTGCCCGCTCGAGGAGGCGAACTCGAAGCCGTGCTTGAGGCCCGGCATGCCGGCGTGGCCGAAGAAGAGGGCGTAGAGCGACCAGCCGAAGGCCGCGAGGACGCCGACGGAGACGAGCGTGTCCATCGTCGTCGAGCCGTGGCGCGCGCTCGTCCACGCCGCACGGTGGAACGGCCACGCGCCCCACACGACGACCGGCGCGGCCAGCGTCAGCGACAGCCACTGCCAGTTCGTGAACTGCAACGGCGGCACCATCGCCACGAGGACGACCGGCACGGTGAGAACCGCGCTGATGAGGAGGCGTTGACGCAACTCCTCCGTGTGCCGTTCGGCGTCCGACAGCGGCGCGTCAGCACCATCGGCATCAGCGTCGCCCACAGGAGTGAGCGGCTCGGGTTCGATGACGCTCGCGCCGTACCCGGCCTTCTCTACGGTGGCGAGGAGGTCGGCGACGTCGGTGCCCCCGGGGTAGCTGACGTGCGCCTTTTCCGTGGCGTAGTTGACGCTCGCGTCGACGCCGTCGAGCTTGTTCAGCTTGCGCTCGATGCGGTTGGCACACGACGCGCACGTCATGCCGGTGAGCGCGAGTTCGACCTCGTCATGGGTGGTCGTCGCCTGCATCCTCGTCCTTCCTCACTCGATGCGGAGCGCGGCTGAAGACGGCGCGGGCGTGGGGAGCCACCTTCAGCTGCGACTGCGGTTCGCCGTCGCCGTGCGGCCGATCAGGCGAGCTGGTAGCCGGCCTCGGTGACGGCCGCTTCGACGGCTTCGCGCGAGACGGGCTCGTCGGAGGCGAAGGTGAGGCTGCCGCTCTCGTGGTCGACCGTGACGTCGCGGACGCCCGCGATCTCCTCGACCTCTTCGGTGACGGACGCAGCGCAGTGGCCGCAGGTCATTCCGGTGACGGTGTAGCTGTTCTCGTGAGCCATGGTCTTCTCCTCTCGGGTGCGGCGCGCAGCCGCTCGGTGAGGACAACAGCATACCCCCACGGGGTATTCGCCGAACAGTGTGATCTCCGCGACGCTCTCCACGCAGCGTGCGCTCCACGTTCACGGCAGGGCCACTCACAGCGGCGGAAAATCATCGAAAGTCGTTGTGTTACAGCACTCGACCATCAGGACGCATCATGTTCGACATCTCTCGCCGCCACTTCGTCGTCGGCGCCGGAGCCGGCTTCGGCGCGACGCTCATCGGAGCGAACGCCACAGCTTCCCCCGGCGGGGGCCGACTTTCTCAGAACCCGTTCGCTCTGGGAGTGGCTTCCGGCGACCCCCTGTCCGACTCCGTCATCCTCTGGACCCGCCTCGCCGTCGACCCGCTGGACGAGAGCGGTTTCGCCGGCATGCCGGCGCGCACCGTTCCGGTGCAGTGGCAGGTCGCCGAGGATCCCGGCATGCGGCGCGTCGTACGTCGCGGAACCTTCAGGGCCAGGCCGGAGAACGCCCACAGTGTCCACGTCGATGTCAGAGGGCTGCGGCCTGGACGCGAGTACTGGTACCGCTTCAAGGTGATGCGTTGGCTCTCACCGATCGGCCGCACCCGCACGGCACCCGCCCCTCACGAGATGCCGGCCTCGCTCGCCATGGCCTTCGCCAGCTGCGCGCAGTACGAACACGGCTTCTTCACGGCCTACCGGCGACTCGCACAGGATCACCCGGACCTCGTTCTTCACTTCGGCGACTACCAGTACGAGTACAGGGCGAACACCTACGTCTCCCCGGACGGCAACGTGCGCGACCACGCCGGGCCCGAGACGTGCGACCTCGCGAGCTACCGCCAACGCCACGCCCAGTACAAGGCCGACGAAGACCTGCAGAGCGCACACGCCGTCGCGCCGTGGCTCGTCGTGTGGGACGACCACGAGATCGACAACAATTGGGCCGCGGGCGTGCCCGAGAACACCAAGGCCGAGGAAAACAACGGTACGCCCGCGGCGTTTGCTGCGCGGCGACGCGACGCCTTTCGCGCCTACTGGGAGAACATGCCGCTGCGCCTGCCCCAGCCGAAGGGCGCTTCGTTCCGGATCTACCGCCGCACACAGTGGGGCCGCCTGGCCACCTTCCACATGATGGATACGCGCCAGTATCGCGACGACCAGCTCTACGGCGACGGGTGGAAGGCCAAGGGCCCCGAGATCGACACGCCCGGACGTTCGATGACGGGAGAAGCTCAGGAGAAGTGGTTGCTCGACGGGTTCACGGCGTCGCGCCAGCGTTGGGACATTCTCGGACAGCAGGTGTTCTTCGCCGCGCAGGATGCCGACGCCGGCCCCGGCGAGAAGTACTCGATGGACGCGTGGGACGGCTATCGGGCGAACCGTTCGCGCCTCACGAAGGGGTGGACCGAGGCGGGCGTCCGCAACCCGGTCGTCCTCACCGGGGACGTGCACAAACACTGGGCAAACGACCTCAAGCTCGACTGGTCGGACCCCGATTCCCCCGTCGTCGGCTCCGAGCTCGTCTGCTCGTCGATCACGTCGACCGGTGACGGTTCCCACTCGACGACCAGCCCGAACCAGCGCATCAACCCCCACCTGAAGTTCTTCAACGACGACCGCGGCTACGTCACCACGCGCATCACCCCGGAGGCGATGACGGCCGAGTTCCGTTCGCTCGACATCGTGACGAAGCCCGGCGCCGACGCCGTGACGAAGGCCCGTTTCCGCATCGAGGACGGTGTTCGCGGCCTCCAGCGGGCCTGATGCGATGCCCACGTGAGCCACGCCACTCGTTTTGACCACGTCGACAAGAACCGTCCATCCTTGGCGAGTTCTCCCGCCCGCGACGGCGACCCCGACGCAGGCGTTCCACCCTCGCCCACCCTCAGCGAAGGACACCAGTGACGCAGATCGACACGACCCGAGCGACCCCTTCGACGCGGCGGGCTCCCCGCCCCCACTCGGGCTGGGACGCTCCGACCCGCGTGCGCATCACGCTCACGGCGGCCTCGATCTTCGTCCTGCTCGTCGGCGCGAACCTCATCACGCCACTGTTCCCGCTGTTCTCCGCGCGCCTCGGGCTGACGACGAGCGACGTGACGCTGGCCTTCGTCGCGTACATCGTGCCGCTCGTCGTCGGGCTACCGATCGTCGGTCACTGGTCCGATCACTACGGACGACGGGCCGTCATGGCCGTCGCCGTGGTGGTCGCCCTGCTCGGGACAGCGGCGTTCGTCACGGCGCAATCGCTCGGCGCGCTCGTGCTCGGCCGCGCTCTGCACGGCGCGGCCGTCGCGCTCGCCACCGGCACCGCAGCGGCGAGCCTGCGCGACCTCCTGCGCGAGCGATCGGAACTCGCCACGGCTCTGACGCTCCTCAGCTCGGCGGGCGGCGTGGCAGCCGGCCCGTTCATCGGCGGTTTGCTCTCGCAGTTCGGCGACCCGATGCACACGCCCTACCTCGTCCACGGTGCCGCCGTCGTGGTGCTGCTCGGCCTGCTCATCGCGGTGAAGCCGCTCCCGCCCGTCGCGCCTCCGCCCGCCGACCACCCGCGCTGGCTGACGCTCATGCCCGCCATGCCGCGCGTGTCCGCGACGACGCGTCGCATCTTCACCCTCGCTGCGGCGACCGGGTTCCTCTCCTTCGCCGTGTTCGGTTACTTCCTCGCCATCGCTCCCGGCCGCTACGCCGACCTGCTCGGCGGCTCGCGCCTCATGGCCGGCATGCTCGCGACGATCGCGCTCGGCAGCTCGGCCGCCGCACAGCTCGCTCCGATCCGCGGGGCGCACAAGGCCGCGGCGGCGCTCACCCTCATGAGCGGCGGACTCGCCCTCGCCTTCTACGCCGACCACGCCCACACCGCACCGGCCCTCGTCGTCGCAGGCTTCCTCATCGGCGGTGGCCAGGGCGTCGCGTTCCGCACGCTGTTCGCCACGATGAGCGCGCTGACGCCGCCGCGCGAGGTGGCACGCTCGGTGAGCCTCATGTACGTGGTCACCTACTGCGGCAGCGCCATCCCGGTGCTCGTCCTCGGCATGGCGATCGACCACTTCGGCGCAGACACACCCGTTGGCGTCTACTTCGTCGCCACCATCGTCATGGCAGCGCTGCTCGCCCTGGCCTGCCTGCGCTACCGCGTGCCGGCACGCGACGAGTTCGCCCACCACGGGCACTGAGCCCGGTCGGCGGTCCGCGACGAGCCGAACCGTCAGCTCGACGCGAGGTGCTCCCCGAAGCGCTGCATGCCCGAGATCCAGCGGTCGTAGTCGGCCGTCTTGCCGCGGAGCATGTCGAGCACGTTGGCGTGCGGGAGGATGAGGAAGGTCTCGGCCCGCATGGCATCGACGACGTCCTGCGCCACCTGCTCGGGGCTGAGCACCGGCCCCGACTCCGTGACGGCGCGCTGTGCAACGCGCGACCCCTCGCTCACGTCGGTGAGCAGCGCCGTGTCGACGCCCATGGGGCACAGGCACGACACACGCACACCCTTCGTGCCGTAGGTGACGGCGAGCCACTCGGAGAACGCGACGGCGGCGTGCTTCGTCGTGGCGTACGTGGCCGAGCCGAGCTGCGTGATGAGGCCGGCGGCCGACGCCGTCGAAACGAAGTAGCCCTCGCCGCGCCCGACCCACCCCGGCACGAGCGCCTGCGCTGCGCGCACGTGCGCCATGACGTTGACGTCGAACGACGCCGCCCACGCCGCCTCGTCGGCGAGGTCGGCTCCACCGCCGATACCCGCGTTCGCGGCGTACACGTCGACGGGCCCGTCGAAGGTCTCCTCGGCCAGCGCGATCATGGCGGCGATGTCGGCCGGGTCAGCCGCGTTGCCCGCCCGCGCGGCTACGGCTCCGTGGGTCTGCGCGAGGCGCTCCCGCGTCGCTTCGAGGCGGTCGCCGTCGAGGTCGCTGATGACGACCTTGGCCCCCTGTTCGAGGAAGGCCTCCGCCATCGCGGCGCCGATTCCTCCCGCGGCGCCCGTGACGATGCACACCTTGCCAGCCAGCTCCATGATTCGCTCCTTGCTCCGTCGCTCAACGTGTTCCCGATCACATCACACGACACCGACAACCCCGAACACGGCCTCACCGGAACGAGACCGGGCCACCCGGACTTCGGGTCGAAACCGGCGAAGACGCGGGGTAGTTTCGGGGACATGACGTGGTTCCCACCCGAGATCCCGGCGTCAGCGGGCGCCATGCTCTTCGACGAGGCGGGCAACCTCCTCGTCCTCGAACCGACCTACAAGAAGGGCTGGACAATCCCCGGCGGCGCGATGGAGGCCGACGGGGAATCACCCTGGGACGCCTGCCGCCGTGAGGTGCTCGAGGAGACGGGGCTCGTCGTCACCTCGGGGCGCCTCGCCGTCGTCGACACCCGGCCCGACAAGCAGACGGGCACGATCGGCCTGCGCTTCCTCTTCCACTGCGGCACGCTCACCGACCAGCGGATCGCGTCGATCGAGCTGCAGGAGAGCGAGATCCGCAGCCACCGCTTCGTCGATCCAGAGGGTGCGAAAGCCCTCCTTTCCAAGCCGGTCCGACGACGCGTCCTCGCCGCCTGGGACGCACCGCACTGCCTCTACCTCGAGAACGGTCGCCCCGTGGAGGGCATCGAGACACCGGCGTCATGACACCGAGCCGGTGTCGGATCGGTCACATCATGAGCTCCGTGCGGAATAGCGCGCGATCGGGCAGGCTTATGCGTTGGCAGACGTGGGCGGCGCTCGCCCTCCACCGACATTCCCCGAAAGGTTGCGATTCTCCATGGTCAACCCCGGCAAGGCCCTCGGCCGCGCACTCATCGGCTCGCTGTTCATCTACGGCGGCCGGAACGCTCTCGTGAACCGTCAGCACCTCACGGGTCTGATCGACAACGCGCAGGAGCAGTACGGCGTCAAGGAGAAGGTGCCCGCCACCTCCGAGCAGCTCATCCAGGCCAACGGCGCCGGCATGGTCGCCCTCGGTTCGACCCTCGCGCTCGGCATCAAGCCGAACCTGTCCGCCATCGGCCTGCTCGGCATGATCGGCGTGGCGACGGCCGCTGCGCACGACTTCTGGAACCTCGAGGACCCGCAGGAGCGCAACGAGCAGATGACGAAGTTCTTCGGCAACGTCGCCGCTGCCGGTGGCCTCATCACGCTGCTGTCGACGAAGGGCTGATCCGTCGCGCCACCAGGCGCCCAGATCGCACCGAAGCCGCCCTCCCCCATGGGGACGGGCGGCTTCGTCGTGTCGCGGCTCGACGGAGCGATCAGTTGACCGGCGTCACCGCGCGGCCGTCGGCGAGCCACGTGCGCACGTTCTCCAGCACGGTGTCGGCCATCGCACGGCGCGTTTCGCGGGTGCCGCTCGCAATGTGCGGCGTGAGCACGACGTTGTCGAGCGCCATGAGAGCCTCGTTGATGTGGGGCTCGTTCGGGTAGACGTCGAGGCCCGCCCCCGCGATGGTGGCGTCGTTCAACGCCTGGACGAGCGCGTCCTCGTCGACGACGGTGCCGCGCGCGATGTTGACGAGGTAGCCCTCCGGCCCGAGCGCAGCAAGGACGTCGGCGTCGACGAGCGCCTTCGTCGCGGCACCGCCGGGCGTCAGGACGACGAGCACCTCGGCCCAGCCGGCAAGCTCTTCGGCACTGCCGAAGTAGCGGTAGCTCGTCTCGACCTCGTTGCGGTTGTGGTAGCCGATCTCGCACCGGAACCCCTCGAGCCTCGTCGCCACCTCCTGGCCGATGCGGCCGAGACCGAGGATGCCGACGCGCCGCCCCGTCACCTCGCGCTGGAGCGGGAACGCGCCGTTCTTCCACTTCCCCGCGCGGGCGAACCGGTCGGACGCGCTGATCCCGCGCAGCACGTCGATGATGAGCCCGACGCCGAGGTCAGCGACGCCGTCGTTGAGGACGTCGGGGGTGTTCGAGACGGTGATGCCGCGCTCGCTCGCCGCCTCGACGTCGGTGCTGTCGTAGCCGACGCCGAAGTTCGCGATGAGTTCGAGATCGGGCAGGGCGTCCATGAGGTCGGCGTCGAAACCGGCGAACGAGGACGTCACGGCAACCTTCACGCCGGATCCGTGCTCATCGAGGAAACTGCGACGCTCACTCTCGTCGGGGGGCAGGCACAGCGCGCCGTCCTCGGTTGTCAGTTCCTCGGTCAGGTCGGGCAGAAGGACGTGCTGTCCCGCGATGACGACGTTGCTCATGGCCCCATCCTGCCAACTGCCCGAACGACCGTGGGCAGCGGAGAGCCGTCAGCCCGAGTTGCGCAGCGCCGTGGCCAGCCCGTTCATCGTGAGCAGGATGCCGCGCTTGAGCTGCGGGTCGTCGTCACCGGCGCGGTAGCGACGCAGCAGCTCGACCTGGAGGTGGTTGAGCGGTTCGAGGTACGGGAAACGGTTGAACACCGAACGCTTGAGCGCCGCGTTGTCCCACAGCAGGTCGTCGTGGCCGGTGATCTTCTCGTACATCGCGAGGGTGCGCGCGTGCTCGTCACGGATCTGGCCGAAGACGCGCTCACGCAGCTCCTCGTCCTCGACGAGTTCGGCGTACTCGGCGGCCAGACCGAGATCCGACTTCGCCATGACCTGCGCCATGTTGGAGATGACGGTCTGGAAGAACGGCCACCGCTCCGCGTACCCGCGCAGCTGCTCGAGCCGCTTCTCGTCGACGCCGATCCACCGCTCGAGGGCAGCACCGGTGCCGTACCAACCCGGCAGCATGACGCGGCACAGCGACCACGACATGACCCACGGGATGGCGCGCAGATCGTCGATCGAGTTCGTCGCCTTGCGTGAGCTGGGGCGCGAACCGATGTTGAGCTCGCCGATCTCGGCCACGGGCGTCGACGTCTTGAAGTACTCGACGAAGCCGTCGGTGCGGTGCACGAGGTCGCCGTACGCCTCACGGGCGAGCGCCGCGATCTCGTCCATCGCGGTGTAGGCGGCCTCCACCTCGTCGGGCTCGAGGCCCTCGACGTCGAGCAGCGACGATTCGAGCGTCGCGGAGACGAGCGCTTCGAGGTTGCGCGTGGCGAGCTTCGGCTCGGCGTACTTCGCGGCGATGATCTCGCCCTGCTCGGTCAGGCGAAGCGAGCCGCGGACGGCGCCGGGCGGCTGCGCGAGGATGGCCTCGTAGCTCGGTCCGCCACCACGACCGACGGTGCCGCCGCGGCCGTGGAACAGGCGCAGCCGGATGTCGGCGTCCTCGGCCACCTCGACGAGGTCGAGTTCGGCGCGGTAGAGCGCCCAGTTGGCGGCCATGTAGCCGCCGTCCTTGTTGGAGTCGCTGTAGCCGAGCATGATCTCCTGCAGCCCACGCTTGCCGTCGACGAGCGCCCGGTAGGCGGGCACGTCGAGCGCGGCGCGCAGCGTCGTCGCGGAGACCTGGAGATCCTCGATCGTCTCAAACAGCGGCACGATGTTCACCGAGCAGACGGGCGTGCCGCCGTCGACGGTGAGCAGGCCCGCTTCTTTGAGGAGTACGGCCGTCTCGAGCATGTCGGAGACGCTCGTGCACATCGAGATGACGTAGTTCGGCACGGCCTGCTCGCCGAAGGTCCGCACCGCGTGGGCGGCGGCCGCCGTGATGGCCAGCTCCTTCTGCGTCGTCTCGCTGAACGACGCCGACGGGCCCGCGAGGGGACGGTTCGACGCGAGCTCGGCGGTGAGGAGTTCGACGCGTGCGTCCTCGTCGAGCGAGGCGTAGTCGTCGTGGACGCCGGCCCAGGCGAAGAGTTCGGCGATCGTCGCCTCGTGCGTCTCGGAGTTCTGGCGCATGTCGAGGCCGTAGAGGTGGAAGCCGAACGTGCGCACGGCCTCACGCAGGGTGGCGAGCCGGTCGTCGGCGATGAGGTTGTCGCCGGTGCTGCGCAGCGACGCATCGACGATGTCGAGATCCGCCAGCAGCTCCTCGGGCGTCTCGTACGCCGGAGCGGTCGCGTCGAGCGTCATCGCCTTGGCGTGCGCCTCGGAGAAGAAGGCCTCGAGCGTCACCGACAGGCGCGCGCGGACCCAGGCGAGCGCCTGACGGTACGGCTCGTCGTCGCGCGCGTCGCCGGCGTTGGCGCCGCGCTTGGCGAGGGCGAGGAGGTCGTCGCTCGTCGGCGACATGCGAACGGACATCGACAGGCTCTTCTCGAGCTGCGCCAGCTCGTCGAGGTAGTGCCCGACGGCCGTCTCGGACGCGCGCCGCGTGGCGTAGTCGACGACCTCGCCCGTGACGTTGGGGTTGCCGTCACGATCGCCGCCGATCCACGAGCCGGCGCGCAGCATGGGCTCCTCGCCGATGCCCTTGCCCGGGTACAGCTCGTCGAACGCGGTGCGCAGGCCGGCGTTGATCTGCGGCATGACGTCGAAGAACGCCGCGTCGTACCAGCGCAGGCCGGCGTCGATCTCGTCGGTGATCGTGATCTTCGACAGGCGGATCAGGGCCGTCTGCCACAGCGTGAGGATCCACAGCTTGATCTGGCGCAGGTTCTCCGCGTCCTCGACCTGGTCGAGGGTCATGCGCTCGCGTTCGCGCATGAGGGACTTGATGTGGCTCTGCGCCTCGAAGACCGTGCGGCGGCGCGTCTCGGTGGGGTGGGCCGTGATGACGGGCACGACGCTCGCGCCAGCCAGGCGCTCGGCCGCGAGGTCACCGTCGATGCTCGCGCCTGCGAGCTTGCGGTAGGTGGCGGCGAGGGAGCCGTCCGGGGCCTGCTCGCCCGCTGCGACATGGCTGGCGCGACGGCGTTCACGGTGCAGATCTTCGGCGATGTTCGCGAGCAGCGCGAAGTGGCTGAAGGCGCGGATGACGTGGAGGGCGTCGCGGGTGCCGAGGCCGGTGAGCGTGTCGCCGAACGACCCGCGGTCCACCTCCTGACGACGCACGCCGAACGCGCGCACGCGGGCGTCCTCGACGAGGCCGAAGACGCGCTCGCCCTCGTGCTCACGCACGACGTCGCCGAGCAGGCCGCCGAGGAGGCGGATGTCGTCACGCAGCGGCTCGGTCTGGGAGCGGTCCGCGTCGGTCGTGATGAAGTGCAGTGGTTCGGACATGCTCACCAGTATGCCGAGAGCAGAGGGCGCCACGACGGAGCGTCCAGTCGGCGAAGCGTTCCCTACGATGGCCCGGTGATCTCAACCGTGGTGCCGGCGCTCGGCCTCGGGCTGGCCGCCGGCATCAGCCCCGGCCCCCTGCTCGTCCTCGTCGTCACCGCGACGTTGCGCGGCGGGCTGCGCCGGGGCCTCGCCGTGGCCTGTGTGCCGTTGCTCAGCGACGCCGTCGTCGTGGGCGTGACGCTCCTTGCGCTGGGCCGGATGCCGACGTCGTGGCTGGCCTGGCTCGGTGTTGTCGGTGGCATCGCGGTGGCTGCGGTCGGCGTGCAGACGATGCGCGAGGCCCGTCCGGAGAGCCTCGCGCTCGGCGCCGGAGCCCCACGCCGCACGGGTCGTGACGAGGTGCGCCGCGCCATCGCGCTGAACCTCGTCAGCCCGCACCCGTGGATCAGTTGGCTGACGTTCCTCGGGCCGCTGACGGTGACCGCGTGGCGCTCGAGTCCGGCGGCCGCGATCGCGTTCGTCGCGGTGTTCTACCTCATGCTCGTCGGCGCGAAGGCCGTCCTCGCCGTTCTCGTCTCCCGCGGGCGCGACCGACTCACGGACACCGGTTACCGCCGCGCCGTCGTCCTCGCCGGGTGGGCGCTCGTGGCGCTCGGCGTCGTCATGGCCGTCGAGTTCGCGACGAAGCTCGTGTGAAGTGAGCAGCCGCCCCACCTGTGAGTGTTGGCCCAGTGTGTGAGCGGCGCCGGTCACAGACCGGGCCAACACTCACATCGTTATGCGGCCGTCGCCGCAGCTCGCGCCAGCATCGAGCCCACATATCCGGGGCGACGCATGTCATCGAACGTGAAACGCAGCACTCGATATCCGAGGCGAGTCAGCGCCATCTCCCGACGTTTCTCGCGGCGGAGGTCGTCGGGTGAGGCGTACTTTCCCATTCCGTCGAACTCGACGACGACGTTCGTGCCCTCGATGACGAAGTCGACCCGGGCAACGAACCGTCCGACGTCGTCGTGGACGACGACCTGCGGCACGAGTCGCACCCCGGCCACGTGTGCCTCCCACCGCACCAGTGACTCGCCGACCGATTCCACCCGACCATCGGCCAACGAGACGGCCAGGCGCGCCTCGCGAGCGCCGGGGCGCTTCCCGAAGACCTGCGACGCTTGGAGCAGGCTGGACCTAGTCACGCCCGCGTGCGCGGCGGCGTCCGCCGTCACCAGTCCCGCTCGCGGACCGTGGGCAGCGGCAATCTGAACGCAGGCCTCCTCGAGCCGCTGACATCGCAGGCCTTCGATCACCACGGTCTCGCTGCCCCACGGCATGAAGGAATGCAGCACTCCGCGCGAAGCCTGCACGCGAGGTCGGCGGGAGACCTCGACCCTTTCGGGTTCGGACAGGACGGCCACGCCGTGAGCCACCGCGCTGGAACGTCCGACGAGGTACAGGTCTGGCCGTCCGGCCAACAGACTGCCGCAACGGCGAAGGTGAAGGCATCGGGCACGCTCGAACGCGGTGACGCCAACGAGTGGTGCCACGATGAGGTAGTCCCCACCGCCCAACGACTCCAGTAGTCCGGCGGAGACCCAGGAGGCGAGGGTGCGTTTCGACAGGCCCTGCCGATCGGCGTCGGAACGGTGGAAGTCATGGCGGCCTTCGGCGAGACGGCGCTTCAGCGGTTCGGTCATGCCGTCAGCGTGCGTCGCGTCGCCTGCCTCGTGCCGACGTCGGGCCCGCCGCCTGTGGAAAGGGGTGTCAGAGCGTCACACCTGGGGAAAACAACCTGTGAGTGTTGGCCCAGTGTGTGAGCGGCGCCGGTCACAGACCGGGCCAACACTCACATCGTGCGCATCAGCGCGCGGCTGCGCGGGTGATGCGCCGTCGGTAGGCGACGACCATGAGCGTCGCTGTCAGCATGCCGATGGCGGCGACGACGTAGACCGCGTGGATGCTGCTCGTGTCGAGCACGAGAGCTCCGAGCGCGGCGCCGCCGGCGATGGCGAAGTTGAAGATGCCCGAGTCGAGCGCGGCTGCGGGCTCGGCATAGTGACGCGCCGACGTAAGCACCCAGTGCTGAAGCACGACGGCCATTGCGCCGCCGAACAGGCCCCAGATCGTCATGGCGATCGCCGCGACGATGGGTGCGCCCGAAATCATGAGAACGAACACGCCGACGGTCATGCCGGTGGTCACGAGCAGCAGCGCGAGCATCGGGCGCGTGCGCATGATCGGCGCCGAGCCGACGTTGCCGATGAGGCCCGCAACACCCATGAGCAGCAGCATTCCGCCGACGCCGGCCTCGCTCACGCCCGCGAACTCCTGCAGCGCCGGGCTCGCGTACGTGTACGCGCAGAACTGCGCGACGACGAGCACCGCAGTGACGAACAGGGCCAACCGCACCGGGCCGATCGACCACGCGTGGCGGTAGCCGTCAAACGTGAAGCGCTCCGTGACGAGAACGCGCGGCACGAGCACCCACAGCGCGCCGGCCGTCACGAGGCACAGGGCGGCGAGGACGAAAAAGGCCGTGTGCCACGTCCACGTCGTGCCCAGCCAGGTGCCGAGCGGAACGCCGAGAATCGTGGCCGCCGCGGCGCCGGTGAACGCGACCGTCGTCGCGAGCGCCGCGCGCTCCGCGCGCACGATGCGTGACGCGACGATGGCGATGAGCGCCCAGAACACGCCGATGCCGAGGCCCGCGATGAGGCGCGCCACGAGGTAGACGGCCACGTTCTGCGCGGCCGCCGTCGCTGCCGTCGCGGCACTGACGAGGAGCAGAGCAACCACGAGCACGAGGCGCCGGTCGAGCGTGCCGATGACGACGCTCGTCGACAGACCCATGACACCCGCGACGGCGCCGGCGAGCGTCACACCGAGACCCACGGCGCCCTTCGACGCATCCAGGTCGTCGGAGATGAGGGTGAGAACGCCGATCGGCAGTTCCTCCACCGTCACCATCGCGAAGATGCCGACGGCGAGCGCCACCACTCCGGGCCAACCCGAGTCGCGCAGTTCTCGAAGCGACGACACTGACCTGGGCATGACGCGGTGACTCCTTCTCGCAAAATGACGGTGTTGAGGTCCACTCTCGCAGGCCGGGCGGCCACCCACGTCATCGCCCTGACGCTGCGTCGCTCGGGTTGCCGCTGGCGTGCGTCGCGCCCGGCACGAAAGGATGGCGAACGTGCCTGAATTCGACCTCGACCGCATCGGCGCGGGGCTGCCCTTCGCGGCGTCACTCGACGCGTTGCGCAATGCCCTGACGCGGGGCGTCGCCGTCGTTCAGGCACCGCCGGGTACCGGTAAGACGACGCTGGCGCCGCCGCTCGTGGCGAACCACGTCGCAGGCGCGGGTCGTGTGATCGTGACGCAACCGCGAAGGGTCGCGGTGCGCGCAGCAGCCCGACGGCTGGCGCAGCTTTCCGGCACGACGCTGGGCGAGCGCGTCGGATATGCAGTGCGCGGTGATGCGCGCACGAGCGCGTCAACGCTCGTCGAGTTCGTCACGCCGGGGCTGCTCGTGCGCCGCCTGTTGGCGGACCCGGAACTGACGGGTGTGGCCGCCGTCGTGCTCGACGAGGTCCACGAGCGCTCGCTCGACTCCGACCTGCTCGTCGGCATGCTCGCCGACGTGCGCGAACTGCGCGACGATCTCGCTCTCGTCGCGATGTCGGCCACGCTCGACGCCCCGACGTTCGCCGACGTCCTCGGTGGGGACGACGGCGCCGCGCCGCTCGTCGACTGCCCCTCGGCGCTGCGCCCGCTGACGCTCGACTGGGCGCCGTTCGACGCACCACGCACCGACGCGCGCGGCGTGACGCGTGACTTCCTCGACCACGTTGCCCGCGTGACGGTTGACGCCGCTCGCACCAGCGACGACGACGCTCTGGTGTTCCTGCCCGGCGTGCGCGAGGTGTCGCACGTGGCCGACGCCGTCCGCCGTGCCCTACCGGATCGTGACGTGCTCGAATTGCACGGGCGCGTCGACGCGCGCGAGCAGGACCGCATCACGGCCGGGCGCGGGCCAGACGAGCCGCGGCGCGTCATCGTCTCGACGGCGATCGCGGAGTCGTCACTCACCGTGCCGGGCGTGCGGCTCGTCATCGACGCCGGCCTGTCGCGCGAACCGCGCCGGGATGCGGCACGCGGCATGGCGGGCCTCGTGACGGTGGCGTGCTCGCGAGCATCAGCCGAGCAGCGAGCCGGACGCGCGGCCCGTCTGGGGCCGGGACGCGTCGTGCGCTGCTACGACGAGCGGACGTTCGCGCGGATGCCCGAGCACGTCACGCCGGAGATCTCGACGGCCGACCTCACCTCCGCAGCGCTGACGCTCGCCGCGTGGGGCACGCCCGGCGGCGTCGGGCTGCGGTTGCCGACGGCGCCGCCCGCTGCCGCGCTGCACGCGGCGGACGAGTCACTCACCGCGCTCGGGGCGTTCGACGGTTCGGATGACGGTCGTCTCACCCCGCTGGGTCGCACCCTCGCGGATCTGCCGACCGACCCACGCCTGGGACGCGCGCTGCTCGTCGCGGGCGAGGGAGTCGACGTCCGTCGGGCCGCCGGGGTCGTGGCGGCCCTCTCCGACGATCTCCGCGCGAACGACGCCGACCTCGCCCGCGCTTTGCGAGAGCTGAGCGGCCCCACCCGAGCTCGGTGGTCGAAGGAACGCGACCGCCTCACCCGCCTCGCTGAACACCGCCCGAGCGAACCGGCACGTGACACGCCGCCCGTGCCCGGGGAGTGCGCCGACGGGTTCGTCGTGGCCCTCGCCTACCCCGAGCGGGTGGCTCGGCGAGTAACTGACGGCGTCTACCTTCTCGCTTCGGGCACCCGCGCGGCGCTTCCGCCGAATTCGCCCCTGCGCCACCACGAATGGCTCGCCGTCGCCGACGCCACGCGGGCCGACGGACGCGTCGCACAGGGCACGGGCGCCGTCATCAGGCTCGCCGCGCCGCTGACGCGTGAACTGGCCGAGCGCGCCGCGAGCCACCTCCTCGTCGACGAAGTCCGCGCCACCTGGGACGACGGCCGTGTCACCGCGCGTCGCGTGCAGGCCCTCGGCGCGATCGAGTTCTCGGCTACCCCGACGAAGCCGACACCCGAGGCCGCGCGAGCGGCCGTCCATGACGCTCTGCACAGGCACGGCCTTGACCTGCTCACCTGGAGCGACGAAGCCACTGCTCTGCGTCGCCGCCTCGCCTTCCTCCATCACCACCTCGGCGAGCTCTGGCCGGCGATGGACGATACGAGCCTCCTCGACCGCGCCGACGAGTGGCTCGGCCCGGAGCTCGACGCACTCGCTCGCGGGGCGAAGGCGTCATCGGTGCGGTTGCTCGACCCGCTACGTCGTCTGCTTCCCTGGCCCGAAGCGACCCGCCTCGACGACCTCGCACCCGAACGCTTCGAGGTACCGAGCGGCTCGCGCATCCGGGTGAGTTACCCCGAGGACCCGGCCGATCCACCGGTCGTCGCGGTGAAGCTTCAGGAGTGCTTCGGGCTCGATGAGACCCCGCGCCTGGCCGACGGCCGCGCCCCGGTGCTGTTCCACCTGCTCTCACCGGCGGGGCGTCCGCTCGCGATCACCGACGACCTCGCGTCGTTCTGGGCCGGGCCGTACGCGGGCGTGCGCGCCGACATGCGCGGGCGCTACCCCAAGCACCCGTGGCCCGAGGATCCGACGACGCACGTCGCCACCGCGAAGACGAAGAACCGTCTCGGTTCTCAGCGGTAGCGGCGCAGGAACAGCAGCGACACGACGACGAGCACGGCCGGCATCACCGTGAAACCGAGCGCCACGGCGGTGATCGCCTGGCCGGTTTGGGTCGCGCCGCCTCCGGTCGACGGTGCGTACCCACCGAGTGCCAGCACGGCGGCGTAGAGGAACGGGCCGAGGGCGAGGCCGAGTGTCTCCCCCGCGGTCCAGACCCCGGTGAACGTGCCGATGCGGTTCTCGCCCGACGCCGTCGCGTCGTCGGCCGCCACGTCCGGCAGCATCGCCATCGGAAAGAGCTGAATGCCCGCGTAGCCGACGCCGACGACAGCGAGCGTCAGGGCTGTCGCTGCCATGCCGACGTTCGAGGCCCACCACGTCGTGAGCGCGCCCACCGCGAAGACGAGGGACGCCACGACGTAACCCTGTCGCTTGTCGCGACGCTCGGCGAAGCGCTGCCACAGCGGAGTGACGAGGAGCGCGGGCCCGACGAAGCAGACGAACAGGATGGTCGCCGCACCGTCGTCCTGCAGGACCCAGCGTGCGACGTAGTCGACGCCGGCGAGCATCGCTCCGGTGGCGAGGGCCTGGATGATCCACGTGCACACCAGGTTTCGGAAGGCACGATTCGCGCTGACGACGCGCAGTTGCTCCCGCAGCGACCCCACGGAACTCGTCGTCACGCGTGGAGTGACGCCGGCTGTCCCGCGCCACGACGCGAGCGTGCCCACCGCGATCAGGGCGCCGACGAACAGTCCGACAGCCCAGTAGCCCACCGCGTCACGCACGACGGGTGCGAGGCCGCCGCTCACGAGAATGGCGAGCGCGAGCACGGCGACGCGCCACGTCATGAGGCGGGTGCGTTCGTCGTAGCTGGAGGTGAGTTCGGCGGGCAGTGCCATGTACGGCACCTGGAAGAACGCGTACGCGCCGGCGCACGCGAAGTAGAGAACGACGACCCAGATCGCCCCAGCCGTCGTCGAGCTCGGCCCGAAGAAGAGCAGAGCGAACAGGACGGCGAGCGTCAGGCCACCGCGCAGGAGGAACGGGCGTCGGGATGATGCGCCGCGCCGATCACTAATGCCGCCGACGATGGGGTTGAAGATGACGTCCCACGCCTTCGGCAGGAAGACGAGAAGGCCGGCGAGCCACGCCGCGACACCGAGGTTGTCCGTGAGCAGGGGCAGAAGGAGCAGCCCCGGAACGGCGCCGAACGAACCCGTCGCGACCGATCCCAGGCCGTACCCCGCGCGCACGCGGGTGGGCAGAACGTCGTCCGCGCGCACCCCGTTCGCCGCGCCCCCACTCGTCATGCGCGTGACGGTAACAGCGCCGAAGCACGAGCCAGGCAGGATTCGGACATTAGCCCGGACCGCCGCAGGTGACGCAGTTCGGTGCACGTGATGCACGTCTGAACCAGCTCGAACCGCGTCAGCTGCACCGAAGTGCGTCAGCTGATGTCGGGCGGCCGGGTCAGACCTCCCGCAGGCTCCGCTCGAGTTCGCCGGCGTCCGTCGTCGGCGCGTCGCAGACGAATCCCCGGCAGACGTAGGCAGTGGCACGGCCGCCTGTGGCCGGGCGGTCGGCGAGCAGCGGAACGCCCTCGGCATCCGTACGGCCCACCACTCGCACGAGGCCAGGGCTCGTCGCCTGCCAGGCGCCGGTGGCCATGGCGTCAGTGTCGGGCGAATTGCCGTCGCTGACGATCGCCACCTGAACCGGCCCCGCCGCGAGCGCCTCGGCTGCGGAGAGCGCCCACCCGGCGAACCGGGGCGCCTGACGCGCGACGGCACCCAACTGCCCGAGACACACCTCCGCGAACTCGCGGTAGGCCGCCTCTCCCGTGAGCGCGAACGCCATGACCGCCGCGTTCGCCAGGGCCGACGCGCCGCACGGCTCGGCGTTGTCGCCTGTCGAACGGGGCCGGGTGAAGAGCTGTTCGGCGTCCGAGCCCGTGTCGTAGACGACGCCGTCCGTGACGAAGAGGTCGCGCGAGGCACCGAGCAGCTCGGTGGCGTGCCTGAGGTAGCGCGCTTCCCCGGTGGCCTGGTGGAGCACGAGTAGGCCCTCGGCGAGGTTGCCGTAGTCGTCGGCACAGCCGAGCGCCTCGCTCACCCCACCGCCGAGCGAGGTGCGGCGCAGCCGACCGTCCACGACGTGTGCTTCGAGCACGACGTCGGCCGCGGTGCGCGCCGCGTCGAGCCAGCGCGGCTCGTCGAGAATCATGGCCGCCTCCGCGAGAGCTGCAAGCGCGAGTCCGTTCCAGGAGGTGACGACCTTGTCGTCGCGGGCCGGCTGAGGCCGCCGGTCGCGCGCGGCGAGCAACCGCGAACGAACGTCGTGCCACCACGCCTCTGGGTCGCTCACATCGTCCGGGGCAAACACGTCACGGGGATCCCGACGCAGCTGCAGCGTCGAACTGCCGTGCTCGAACGTGCCGTGCGGCGTCACCTCGAACAGGCGCGCAGCGCGGGCACCGTCCTCGTCGCCGAGTACCTCGACGAGCTGCGCCGGCGTCCACGCGTGGGTGAGTCCTTCGACGCCGTCGGTGTCCGCGTCGAGTGCCGAAGCGAACGCGCCCTCGTCGGTGAGCAACCGACGCAACATGAACTCGGCGGTCTCGACCGTGACGCGACGAGCCGGCGCCGAACCTGTGGCACGCCACAGGTGGGCGTAGACGCGCAACAACTGGGCGTTGTCGTACAGCATTTTCTCGAAGTGCGGCACGACCCACGCGGCGTCGACGCTGTAGCGCGCGAAGCCGCCGTCGAGCTGGTCGTACATTCCGCCGCGAGCCATCGCCTCGCAGGTGCGC
This sequence comes from Dermacoccus sp. Tok2021, assembly GCF_019895135.1. Lineage (NCBI taxonomy): Bacteria > Bacillati > Actinomycetota > Actinomycetes > Micrococcales > Dermacoccaceae > Dermacoccus > Dermacoccus sp. Tok2021. Next base: position 63,051 of record NZ_JAGTHU010000012.1, on the reverse strand, counting down.
TCGGCCATGGCGAGCGCGTCGGCGTCACCCGTCCGGGCGTGGTGCCGCAGGAGGTGTTCGAGCGTCATCGACGGCGGGAACTTGGGGGCTCCCCCGAAGCCGCCGCGAGCGTCGTCGAACTCGCGCCGCAACGCCGTGATCGACGCGGCGAGCGCTTCGTCGTCGAACTCGATAGCGCTGGTGGAGGTCTTCACCGTCATTCCGCTCACGGCGTCGACGATGGCGCGGCCACTCGATTCGGCGCGCTCGCGGTCAGTGCGCCAGACGTCGTCGATGGCGGAGAGCACCTGGAGGAAGTGGTCCCGCGGGAAGTACGTGCCCGCGTACAGCGGTGCAGCGTCGGGCGTGAGGAACACCGTCATCGGCCAGCCGCCGTGGCCGGTGAGCGCCTGCGTGACGTTCATGTACACGGCGTCAATGTCGGGGCGTTCCTCGCGGTCGACCTTGATGGCGACGAAGTTCGCGTTGACGACGGCCGCGACCTCAGGGTCTTCGAACGACTCGTGTGCCATGACGTGGCACCAATGGCAGGCCGCGTACCCGACGGAGAGCAGGATCGGAACGTCGCGCTCACGCGCCTCGGCGAACGCCGCGTCGTCCCACTCGCGCCAGTCGACCGGGTTGTCGGCGTGCTGACGAAGGTACGGGCTCAGGGATGCGGCAAGACGATTGGCCATGCCTCGACGCTAGTGGCCGGCACCGACAGGAACAACGAACATCGGATGCTCGTGCAACATCGAACGCGCGCCGACGCGGGTGCGCACAGCGATCGATCGGTTCACGCGCCTGGGCCGAGAACGGGCCGGGCGCGCTGGACAGCGGCGGTGTTACGCCGCGCGACTGAGTTCCGTCACGGTGTCGGCTGTGGCGTCCACGGCCTCGTCCTCGTCGGGTGAGACGAGCACCGCGTCGAACATCCGCTCCTCCACCGTCGCCAGCACGAAGATCAGGACGAACATCACGATCACCGAGCTCACGACGAGGAGAAGCGACTCTTCCAGGCTCATGCCCTCTACCGTGCCACCTTCGGGCAACGCTTTAAAGGTCAACACCCCGAACACAGGTGAACGTTCTGTAACGCTCCGGCACATACCGATTCGATGCATTTTGCGAACGGATAGGTATGTTTTAGGTGTCAGAGACCTGCTGCGGCAGCGTCGCGCTGGACGAGCGACCGAATCGTCTGCTCCTGCTCCGGTGTCTCCCAAGCCATCTCGTCGAGCAGTCGATTCGTCTCCGCGATCACCCGCTTCACACCCGCCGGCGAGACAAGCCCGAGCTCGTGCGCCTTCGCCGCGGCGCCCACGTACGTGTCGACCACCCAGATGTTCTTCGCGGCCAATTTCTCTCGTTCAGCCGGAGCCATCGCGACGACGTCGTGGATGAACACGGCCCGCACGACGTCGCCGTGCGCCTCGACGATGGCCTCACCCACGGCGATGTCACCCTGGCCCGAGTCGCCGATGAAGACGAGGTCGTATTCGGGGTAGAGCTTGGCGTAGTGGTCGATGTTCTCGACCTTCTTGGCCGCCATCGAGTCGTGCGTCGCGAGGTTGAAGATGCTGCCGGTCATGATCGACATGTCGGCCAGCCCGGCCTTCGTCAGCGTCTCGCGGCTGTGGCCCTTCATGAGCCCGAGCGCATCCGAGGGTCGCGCCGTGACGAAGGTGAGGTCGCCCCGCGAGATCGGCTCGTCGCGCGGGCCCAGGTCGAGTGCCTCGTAGAACTCGAGCACGCCGGGGATGACGCTGCCCTTCGGGTAGCGGTCCTCGTGGATCTTCGCCAGCGCCGTGTCGTCGATGTCCGACAACGCCTTCGCCTGACGCTCCCCGTCGAGCGACGAGCTCGCCGCGAAGTGGGCAAGGATCTCCTCGCGGATGCCCTCGTCGTCGACGTCGGAGAACACGAGGCCCTCGAGGTCGTGGCGGCCCTTCGCGAGGTTGATCGTGTTCTTCAGGTGCGACAGGTCGTTGCCCGCGTGCGAGAGCAGGATGTCGCGGATCGCCGCTTCCATGACCTCGTCCGTGTGGCCCTCCTGCATACCGCGGATGATCGACGCCTGCGCGTGCAGGCCGAGGTCGTCACGACGCTCGTAGGCCAGAAGCTGCACGAGGTCGTCCCGGTGATCGCGGCCGATGAGCCGGTTGTCGACGCTGTCGAACAACTCGACGGTGTCGAGCTTCTCCATGGCCTCGTCGAGCTCGGCGGCGGGCGCGGAGCGCAGGATGTCGAGCACTTCGCGCTCCTCGGAACGGCTCGTCGAACCGTCGATGAGGGCGGTGAGCAGATCGAGGGTGCTGGGCACGGGGTGTCCTCCTGTGGGGCAGGGCTCGTCGGCGAGCGGCGGGTCGCTGCGTTCACCCTAGCGAGAGCCACCATCAACGCAGCCTGCGCGTGGCAGGGTGGGGGCATGAGTGATGTCATCTCCGTCCAGAAGAACGCCGAGACCGGCCGCTTTGAGGGCTTCCTCGACGGCGAGCTCGTCGGCATCGCCGACTACCGCGAGTCCGGCGACGTCGTCGACATGCCGCACACCGTCGTCCCCGAGCAGTTCGCAGGCCGCGGTTTCGCGGGCCAGATCGTCAAGTTCGCGCTCGACGACATCCGCGCCGGCGGCAAGAAGGTGCAGCCCACCTGCCCGTACGTCGACTCGTGGATCAGCAAGCACCCCGAGTACGAGGATCTGCGCGCCTCGTGATCTGCGGAGAACGGCCACCTGCAGCCCTGCGGGTGGCCTCCGTTCCGGCCGACCACCCCTACGTCCGTCACCTCGCGCCACCGCCCGGTGACGAGGCCGATGCCGGTCGCCGTGTCCTGCGCCTCGCCGACCCACCCGTGGTCGGTGAGGACGGCAGTGTGCGCTGGTGGCCGCCGCGGATGCTCCAACCGGGCTGGGTCGCACGAAACGCTACGGACTTCGACGTCCTGCACATCCACTTCGGGTTCGAGTCGTTCACTCCACACGCATTGGCCCGGGTGGTGCGCGAGTTGCGCGAACACGGGAAGGCACTGGTCGTCACCGTGCACGATCTGGTCAATCCGCACATCCCCGACGAGCGCGTTCAACTCGATCGGCTGGACGCGCTCGTGCCGTCAGCGGACGCCGTGGTGACTCTGACCGAGGGTGCTCGAGACGTCATCGAGAAACGCTGGGGGAGAAAAGCGCACGTCGTCGCGCACCCTCACATCGTCGAGCTGGATGACCTGTCACGAACAGAGGTCGCCCCGTTCGCACCCGCGACGCCCCGTCCGCGCGTGGGTGTGCACCTCAAGAGTTTGCGAGCCAATGTCGATGCTCTCGGAGCGTTGCACGCCCTCGCTCTCGTGAGTGAGTTCGCCGACCCCGTCGTCACCATGCACGCCGTCACGGACGACCCGCGGGATCCCAGTCACGACCCCGAGGTCTCCCGGTTGGCGCACGAGCTGGCCGACGCCGGGCGCATCGATCTCGTTCTTCACGAGCCGTACGACGACGCTGCCCTCCACGCCCACCTGCGCTCGCTCGACGTCAGCCTCATGCCCTACCGGTGGGGCACCCACTCGGGATGGATCGAGATGTGTCACGACCTCGGCGTACGCGTCGTCGCCCCCGACATCGGCTTCTACCGAGAGCAACACGAGCCCACGCTCTACCCTCTCGGTGCGGACGGCGGGCTCGACCCCCGCACGGTCGCAGACGCCGTCGCCCGCGCTTTGGCGCAGCCCCGACCGCCCGGCGCCGCCGCGCAGCAGCGAAGAGCCCAGCGGCTCGACATCGCTCGCGCTCACGCCGCGATCTACGAGCGCGCCTGCGCCGCAGCGGCACGGCCTACGTCGGTGAGTTCCAGCGACGCATCGCTCCACACGACGTAGCCGCTCGCAGCGAACTGCGCCAGCCACCCCTCCATCGGCCAGGCCCCCCACCGCTCGCGATACACGCCTGCGTTGCGCACGATGTCGACGAGGTGGTGGACGGGCGGCATCACGCTCGGATGCCATTGATGCACCACGTGGGCTCCCCCGACCCATGCCATTAACACCCCCGCAGTCCGGGCGCGCTGCCCGAAATCCTTGTGTGATCGGCGAGGAAGGGCGCCTCCGGCACCTGGGGGTCGAGCGCCGCCACCTCCGATAGGCGTGGCAGCTCGGGGGAGGTGATCACCTCGTCGGCCAGCGAAGCGGGAGTTCCCGGCGCAGCGTGCAGGACGACGTGATGACCGCGTCGGCGAAAACCCCCGACGAGGGCGGCGGTGAGTGCCTCCCGGCCTCCGGCGAACGGGGCGACCAGCGGGTTGCGGTTCGTCGCGAGGACAGCGATGCGCATCATGAGACCCCCCGTGTGAGGTTCTTCAGGTAGGTCGCGAACCCACCGCTCGCGCGTGCCTCGAGCCGACTCGACGTCACCACCCGGTGTGCGTCGGTCGCACGAACACGCACCCCGGGTGCCGCGCGCAGGCGGCCGACGAGATCGGCGTCCTCGTGCAGGGTCAGAGCGCGGTACCCGCCGACGGCGAGGTAGGCCGAGGCCCGTACCCCCAGGTTCGCACCGTGGACATGGGGGTGGTCCTCGACGAGGTGGTGTCGCTCGAGCCACAAGGCACGATCGTGCAGCGGCAGCGTCGCGTCCGGTTCGACGGTGCCGACGAGCGCGTCCTCACCGGCTCGGGCAGCGCAAAGATGCGTTGAGATCCAGTGGCCGGGCACGAGGGTGTCGGCGTCGGTGGAGGCCAGCCAGAGTGTGTCGGGTTCGTGACCCGCCCCGGCATGAAGTGCGAGCGCTCGCGCGTTCCCAATGGCGCGCGCCAACCCGACACCACCGGCCATGACGGTGATCGATTCGAGTGCGGCACGCCCCGCCTGGTGCCACGCCTGGGTGGCGGCGCGCACGACGGTGTCGCTGCCGTCCGTGCACGAGTCGAGCACGACGATCGCGCGCAGGATGACATCGGCATGTGGGCCGGCAAGCTGGAACGACGCGTGGAGCGCCTCGAGGCAAGCAGGTAAGGCGAGCACCTCGTTGCGAGCCGGGATGACGACGGTGAGGGCGTCCACTCGTGTCATGGGCGACGCCCCTGGGCTTCGAGGTCGACGCGTGCGCTCGGGTCGAGTGACATCAGGATCCCCTCGGCGAACGGGCGGGCCGCGACGCCGAGTGCCCTGTCCCGGGTCCGTGCACCGGCCACACCCCGCGCCTCGTGCGGTCCGACGCCCAGTGTCGCGAGGAACTCTGCGGGCTCGCACAGCTCGATGGCGCCCTCGATCTCGACGAGGAACTCCGCCCGTGCCAACAGAGCGTCATCGCCCGAGAAGGTGACACGCGGGTCACGAGCCAGCGGCGTGTGGAGGCGGCGATCGGGGCGCACCTCGACATCTCCGAGGGCCAACCACGAGAGCAGACAGGCGTGTTGGGCGCTCGACGTCATCTCGCCGACCTGCCAGCGCACGACGGTGCGCGGTTGACGCCACACGCCACCGTGGCCCCGCACCGACGGTTGCGGGATGCGTTCCGCGAGGGCCAGTTGTTCGTGCTCCTTGGCCTCTGCGAAACCCTGACGCCCGGCGGCGTCCGGGCCGTCGTGCCACGCCACCGCGTTCGGAACGTGACGCAGCGCAATCCCGGCATTCCAGGCGCGGTACGCGAGATCCCAGTCCTCACCGCCATAGCCGACGAGTGAGGCGTCGAAACCGCCGAGCGCGGTGAATACCGCACGGGGTAGAGCGAGCACAGCGCTGATGACGTAACGCCAGTCATCAGGGCCCGCTTCGGCGAGGTCACGGGTGCGCGCGTAACCCTCACGCAGCCATTGCGGTTCCTCGAGGAGCGGAAGGTGGTCGTCCGCGAGCTCACCGGCGGCCAGGGCGGCTACGCCCGCGCGCCCCAAAGCGCTCAGATCGGCGTGCCGACGGCGCCCGACGACGAGGGCGTCGTCCGCGCACGCGGCGACGACGCGTGCACAGAAGTCAGGTTCGGGCACTCTTCTCGCGCATGTGCGCGTCCTGCATGAGTGTCGGACCGCGATCCCCTGCGCGCAACGAGTTCTGGTCGTCGTAGACGACGCTCCCCTGCTGCGTCGTCATGACCCCGTCGTCGCGGACGTCCTGGTGGATCTCGTCTGCGTTGCCTCGGGTCGTGTGCGGGTCAGCCATTCGGACCTCCAACTTCATGGGAGCACTTGCTCGTGGCGGCGCAACCTTGGATCGTGACCTCCTTCATAAGCTATCCCCGACGAAGTGCGACCCACCACGTCCGCAGGGGTGTGCGTGGGCCGATCGCAACCGCCCCACATGCACGAGACCCCCGCCCGAAGGCGAGGGTCTCGTGGTCACCGGAAGCGTCAGTCGTGGTTGCGCGTACGCGTGAGATCGGCCTCCAGGGGCTCGACCTTCTTCGACTTCGTGACGAGCTTGTGGCCCGCCCACACGGCCAGGAAGATCGGCAGGAAGATGTAGCTCTCGAGCAGACCGCCCGGCTCCACGGTTCCCTCGAAGATCAGATCCGAGTTCTGCAGAACGATGACGACGGCGCACATGACGAGCGCCACGATGGGTCCGAGGGGGAACCACTTTGCGCGGAACGGAAGGTCGGCGATGTCGCCGCCCTGGGCCACGTACGCGCGGCGGAACTTCAGGTGACTCCATGCGATGCCGCACCACGTGATGAATCCGGCGAGACCGGAGGCATTGACCAGCCAGGTGTAGGCATCCTCCGACGCGAGGCTGAGGCCGTAGCAGGCCAGCGCCACACCGGCCGTTGCGAGGAGAGCCAGCATCGGCACGTGCCGCTTGTTCGTGCGCAGGAAGATCTTGGGCGCCTTGCCGGACTGCGCGAGCGAGTACAGCATGCGCGTCGACACATAGAGGCCGGACGAGCCGGCGGAAAGGATCGCCGTGAGAATGACGGCGTTCATGACGCTCGCTGCGCCCACGACGCCGGCCTTCTCGAAGATGAGGGTGAACGGGGACGCCGTGATGTCGCCGTCGGCAGACTTCGCGAGCTTCGGGTCGGTGTAGGGCAGGAGGAAGCCGATGACGATGAAGGCGCCGACGTAGAAGAGCAGGATGCGGAAGAAGACCGCTCGGATCGCCTTGGGGATCGTCTTCTCCGGTTCGTCGGCCTCGCCCGCGGCAACACCGATCATCTCGGTGCCCTGGAAGCTGAACCCCGCGATCATGAAAATGCTGATGAGGCCGGTGAAGCCCCCGACGAACGGCGCGTCACCCGTCGTCCAGTTCTTCGCGCCGGGGGCGTCGGTCATGATGCCGAAAATCATGAGCACCCCGACGACGAGGAAGACGAGCACGGTGAGGACCTTGATCGAGGAGAAGAGGAACTCGCTCTCCCCGAATGCCTTGACGCTCACGGCGTTGATCGTGAACAGCACCGCGAAGAAGACCATGGCGACCAACCTCTGGTCGACGTCCGGCCACCAATAACTGACGATGATGCCGGCCGCCGCGATCTCGGCGGCCACCGTCACGGCCCAGTTGATCCAGTAGTTCCATCCCTGCGCGAAGCCGAAGCTGGGGCTGACGAAGCGCGTGCCGTAGGCCTCGAAAGAGTTGGCCAGGGGCAGGTACGTCGACATCTCACCGAGGCTCTGCATGAGCAGCCACACCATGAAACCGATGACGGCGTAGGCGACGAGCGCGCCGCCGGGTCCGGCGTCCTTGATCGAGCCGGCGGAGGCGAGGAACAGGCCCGTTCCGATGGCGCCACCGATGGCGATCATGTTGAGGTGGCGCGCCTTGAGGTCGCGGCGCAGGTCGTTGTCGCCGGCCCCGCCGGGCAGGCTCCCTTCGCCTCCTGGCATCGGGGGCGGCGAATCGACGCTCGTGGACATGGTGGCTCCTGTAGACAGTGGAAATCGGCGACCCCGAGGGCGCGCCCATGAGCCCGCGCTCTCGCGAAATCGGCCAAGGGTAACAACCGCGAGTGAAGCAGGTCACTCACCGCCACGGCCGGTGAACACCCGGAACGTCGTCGGCCGAGGAATCGGTCGCGCGATCGACCCGAAAAGATGCATCGTCGCTCTATGTGTGTGGCACTTCACACCACTCACGAATTGCGTTGGCATCCTTGGGTCGCTCGCGGGACTCGCTACGAATTTCGCGCCCTCGCAGGCCATTTCGAATGGACAAGTCGCAACCGCGCCGGTTTGCTTGACGGTCGCTCAAAACGAATACTGCTCGCTATCCCAGCGCCCCGGTTCGGGTTCGTCCGCCGCGTGTGCGCAGGAGGAACGATGTCTGACGTCCGCCAAGCAGCCGGGTCCGTGGGGGACGGACCACACGGCGCACACCCCGAACTCGAGGTCGACCACGTCACCGTCGTCGAGAAGGGCCCCCTCAAGAAGGCCATCTCCGGCGCCACCATGGGCAACCTCATGGAGTGGTACGACTTCGGCATCTACGGCTACCTCGCCGCCACGATGACGAAGGTGTTCCAGCCGGAGAACACCGACCAGACCACCGGCATGATCATCACGTACGCCGTCTTCGCGGTGAGCTTCCTCGCTCGCCCCTTCGGTGGGATGTTCTTCGGGCCGCTCGGCGACAAGATCGGCCGTCAGAAGACGCTCGCCATCACGATGATCGCGATGTCGCTCGGCACCGGCCTCATCGGGCTCCTGCCGTCCTTCGCCACAGCCGGCTGGTGGGCGTTCGCAGCGCTCATCGTCCTGAAGATGGTCCAGGGCTTCTCCACCGGTGGTGAGTACTCCGGCGCGACGACCTTCGTCGCCGAGTACTCCCCCGACAAGAAGCGCGGCTACCTCGCGAGCTTCCTCGACACCGGCTCTTACCTCGGTTTCGCCATCGGTGCCGCCGTCGTGGCCGCCCTGAGCTTCGGCGTCGGCGACGACGCAATGCTCGACTGGGGTTGGCGTGTGCCGTTCCTGCTCGCTATCCCGTTCGGCCTGCTGGCTCTGTGGTTCCGAATGAAGATCGAGGAGTCCCCGACCTTCGAATCGACGCAGGCGGCCAACGCGGCCGCGGAGAAGCACGACGAGGTCGACGAGTCGCAGACGCAGCTCGGCCTCATCGGCATCGTCAAGCACCACTGGCGCCCCCTGCTCATCGCGATGGCCCTGGTCGGCGCCACGAACACGGCGGGTTACTCGCTCACGTCGTACATGCCCGGGTATCTCGAGTCCAACCACGACTACACGACACTCGGCGCCGCGACCGCGACGATCCCGGCCCTCATCGCCTTGTCCCTGGCCGTCCCCTTCGTGGGGAAGCTGTCGGACAGCATCGGCCGCAAGCCGGTCTACTGGATCGCCATCATCTCCACCCTGGTGTTCACCTACCCCGCGTACCTCATGATGGAGAACAAGAGCCTCGTGTGGCTCTCGATGCTCATGCTGGCGTTCTCCGTGACGTTCTACGTCGCCATGTCGGCTTCGACGCTTCCGGCGCTGTTCCCGACGGCATCGCGCTTCGGCGGCATGGCCCTGTCGTACAACATCGCCGTCTCGCTCTTCGGCGGCACCGCCCCGACGATCAGTGAGTCCCTCGTCAAGCTGACGGGCAGCAAGGCGTCGCCGGCGCTCTACACGATGTTCTTCGCCGTCCTCGGCGGCATCGCCCTCATCGGCATGAAGGAATCGGCGCGCAGGCCGCTGCCCGGTTCGATGCCGACGGTCGGTAGCGAGGAGGAGGCCAAGGAGCTCGTCGAGACCCAGCACGACAACCCGGATCTCGATCACGACGAGCTGCCGTTCCACGCGCACGACGTCGCGAACGCCGAAGTCGATGGCGAGGACCTCGGCGACGGCAAGAAGCTGGCCGGCGTCTGATCGCCCACGCTTCGCCTGACGCGGGCCCGCTCACCTGTTCGGTGGGTGGGCCCGCGGCGCGTGTTCAGAGGTTTCGCGTGGCGTTGGGCAGACTCACCTGCGGCTGGGCAGTGCCCGCCTCGGCCCAACCGCACCGAAGTCTGCCCAACGCTCGCTACCCTCGCTCGCGTGACCTCAAAAGAGCACGGCGTACGGGCCGCCTACGACGACGTGGCCGACCTCTACGCCGAGCACTTCCGCGCCACTGAGGCCGAGCAGCCGGTCGACGTGGCCATGATCGAGCACTTCGTCAGTCTGCTCACCAGCGCTGACGGTGCGCGCCCGCGGGTGCTCGACGCAGGCTGCGGAGCTGGCCGGATGCTGCCGCTGCTCGCCCGGTTCGGGGCCGACGTCGAGGGCGTCGACCTGTCACCGGCCATGATTCGTCGAGCGCACCGTGATCACGCGCAGTTCACCACGCGCGTCGGGACGCTGACCGCGCTCCCCCACGACACTGCGTCGTTCGACGGAGCGTTCAGCTGGTACTCGACAATCCACAACCCAGACAGCGACCTGCCGACGATGCTCGCCGAGCTCGCGCGGGTGACGCGCGCCGGCGGGTGCGTCCTCGTCGCCTTCCAGGCGGGCGAGGCCGAACGCGACGCCTCGGGCGCCTACCGAGAACGGGGCCACGACATCGTCCTCACTCGGTACCTGCGTACGCCGGACGACATGTCAGCTGCGCTCGAGGAGGTAGGGCTCGAGGTGATCGCACGGCTCGAGCGTCCGGCAGTCGGCGGCGAGCGCGAGCCTCAGGCTGTCGTCATCGCGCGCCGCACCTGATCACCGGCTCAACGAGCGTCGGCAGCCTTTTCCTTCTCCTCGACGAGCTTGGCCACGTCGCGGCGCTGGACCTTGCCCATCTGGTTCGTCGGCAGTTCGTCGACGACGACGAAGCGGCGGGGTGCCTTGTACGCGGTGAGGGTCTGCTTGACGTGACTGCGCAGCGCTTTCGCGTCGACATCGCTGTGCCCCTCCGCCAAGACGACGGCCGCGACGACGTCCTCGCCACCACCCGAAGCAGGCATGCCGACGACGGCAACGTCCTCGACCGAATCGTGCTGACGCAGGGCGCCCTCGACCTCGCTCGGGTACACGTTGAATCCGCCGGTGACGATCATTTCCTTGATGCGGTCGACAACGGTGAGGTAGCCGCCCGCGCCCATCTCGACGACGTCGCCGGTGCGGAAGAAGCCGTCGTGGAACGCCTGACGCGTCTCCTCGGCGCGGCCGAAGTAGCCGCCGAACACCTGGGGTCCGCGCACGAGCAGTTCGCCCGGGCCCTCGGCGGGGGCGTCCTTCGTCACGTCCTCGGGGTCGGCGAGGCGGATCTCGACGTCGGGGAACGGCACTCCGATCGAGCCGGCGCGGCGGTCGGCGGAGATCGGGTTGCCGACGACGACGGGGCTCGTCTCCGTCAGGCCGTAGCCCTCGATGAGGTGGCCGCCGGTGGCCTGCTCCCAACGCTCGACGAGGTCGACGGGAAGCGACATCGCACCCGACAGACCGATGCGGATGCCCTTGAGGCTCACCCCGCGCTTCTCGGCCTCCTCGATGATCTTCCCGTACAGCGGCGGAACTCCGGGAGCGAACGTCGGGGTGCGGCGCTTGATGGCTTCGACGATGAGCGGCACCTCCGGCGCCGGCAGCACGAGCAGGCACGCGCCCAGGTTGATGCCGGCGAGCACCGAGATCGTCAGGCCGTAGGCGTGGAACATCGGCAGCACGACGAGGAACGTCTCGCGCCCGTCCTCGAGCTGCGCCCACGCCTTGCCCTGCAGGCAGTTGGCCACGAGGTTCGCGTGCGTGAGCGGCACACCCTTCGGCGTTCCGCTCGTGCCCGAGGTGTAGAGCATGACGGCGGCGTCGTCCTTGCTCGGGCGCGGGTGCCAGATCGGCAGGTCGCCGTACGTGAGCAGGTTCTCCCAGGCCATGACGCCGTCGGGCGCGGGGCCGGTGAGCTTCTCGCGGGAGGCGCGCGCCTTCGCGACCGGCAGGCGCAGCGCAAGGCGCTTCGCGAGCGGCAGCGCCTTCGTCACGTCGACGGAGATGATGGTGTCGATGTCGGTGGTCTGCGCGAGGTCGGTGATCATCGGCGTGATCTTGTCCCACGCGATGACGATGCGCGCGCCGTGATCGGCGAACGGCGCCTTGAGCTCGTCCTGGGTGTAGAGCGGGTTGTGCTGCACGGCGACGGCGCCGATGCGCATGATCGCCTGCGTCGCCACGATGTTCTGGGGGCAGCCGGGAAGGAGCACGGCGACGCGGTCACCGGCTTCGACACCCATCTCGACGAGGGCCGCGGCGACGCGGTGGACGTCACGGGCGAGATCGCCGTACGAGGTCACCTGCCCCATGAAGTCGATGGCGGGGCGGTCGCTGAACTTGCGTGCGGCGCGCTCGAACTGCTCGACGAGCGTCTCGGTGCCGTAGTCGAGGTGCAGCGGCACACCCGGGGCGTAGGAACCCGCCCACACCGATTCGTTCGTCATCGTTCGCCCCTCGCTCTCACGGGGTTCTCACCCCATACGTCAACCCTGCCACGCTACCCGCGTGACGAGCCTCTCAGCGACCCTCTCCGGTGTCGCGCAGATCACCTTCGCGCACCCGCCTCGGGCAACGCACTGTTGACGACGACCACCCCGTCAGGCGCACGATGAACCCATGGCCACACCACGCATCGAGATCACCCTGGGCGACATCACGACGGAGGACGTCGACGCCGTCGTCAACGCCGCCAATTCGAGCCTGCTCGGGGGTGGCGGTGTCGACGGAGCGATCCATGCCGCAGCCGGTCCCGACCTCCTCGCGGAGTGCAGGCGGGTGCGTGCGAGCGACTACCCGGACGGCCTCCCGACGGGCCGAGCCGTCATCACGGGGGCCGGTCGGATGCCGGCGCGTCACGTCGTTCACACGGTCGGCCCGAACCGTCACGCCGGCCAGACCGACCCGGCGCTGCTCGAGTCGTGCTTCCGCGAATCGCTGCAGGTGGCCGACGAGGCAGGCTGCCGGTCCGTCGCCTTCCCCGCCATCAGCGCCGGCGTGTACGGCTGGGACGTCCACGAGGTCGCTCGCGTCGCCGTGCGTACCGTCCAGGCAGCGTCGTGCGAGAACGTCGACCTCGTCCGATTCGTCCTGTTCGACAAGCGGTCCGAGGACGCCTTCCAACTCGCCCTCGGCTGACGGGGCCGGCCTTGTCGGTTCCGCGTGATTGCATGACGGCATGGAACTCGGTGAGTGGAGTGAGCGCGTCGAACGCGTGTCGGCGGGCTACGGCGACTACTACGGCGTCGAGCGCTCGCCCGAGTGGACGCTACTCAAACTCACCGAGGAGGTCGGCGAACTCGCCCAGGCGCACCTCGCGCTGAGTGGTCAGGGGCGCAACCGCGGCAAGAGCCCGGACGAGTTGCGCACCGACCTCGAGGGCGAGGTCGCCGACGTGCTCGCCATGGTGCTCGTCTTCGCCGGGCGCGCCGGAATCGACGCGGAGGCGGCACTCGAGCGGAAGTGGCTTCCGTGGGAGCGCTTCCACGGCGAGCGGGCGGCAGGCGGCGATCCGACTCCGCCCGGCGCCATCGAGGAGCGCCAATGAGCCCCTCGCGCCGGCACACCCGCATCACGACGCCGCTCGGCGATCTGCTCCTCGTCGCGAGCGCCGACGCCGTTGTCGGCGCCTACTTCGACGGCCAGAAGTACCAGCCGGAGACCGCGTGGTTCGGCGACGACGTCACGGGCACCGGTGACGACGTCCTCACGGAGGGCTCGCGACAGCTGAGTGAGTACTTCTCCGGCGACCGCCTGACGTTCGACCTGCCGCTCGCGCCGGTGGGCACCACGTTCCAGCAGCGCGTGTGGCAGCAGTTGCTCCTCATCGAACCGGGAAGCACCTCGACGTACGGCGCCATCGCCGCAGCCCTGAGCGACGACGGTGAACTCACGCCGGGGCTCGCCCAGGGTGTGGGGCAGGCCGTGGGGCACAACCCGGTCTCCGTCGTCGTGCCGTGCCACCGCGTCGTCGGATCCGACGGTTCGCTCACCGGCTTCGCGGGTGGGCTGGAGTGCAAACGGTGGCTGCTCGCCCACGAGGAGAGCGACGAACAGCGCGCCACGCGCCTGTTCTGATCGCTCCGTCCGCCGTGTCGAACCTTTCTTTCCGCCGCGACCTCACACTTCGGCCCCGTCGCGCGACTACCCGGTGATGACGAACCAACCGCTCTTCCACGAGATCGTCGAGGCCCACTCCTCGACGGTGCTCGCCGTGTGCGCCTCGGTCCTGGGCCCCGGCCCCGACGCCGAAGACGCGTGGCAGGAGACCTTCGTCTCGGCGCTCAGGGCCTACCCCTTCGACGGGGTAGCGAACGTCGAGGCGTGGCTCGTGCGGGTCGCCGGTCGACGCTGCATCGACGTCCTGCGTGGCCGTCGGCGAGAGCAGCCGATCGACGACGCCGACCTCCTCGGGGTGCTGGGTCGCGACCACGCTCCGGGCGCCGACGAGCTCGCGCTCCCGGACGAGGTGTGGGAGCACGTCGTGACGCTCACGCCGCGGCAACGGTTCGTCATCGTCCACCGGTACGTGGCGGGGTGGAGTTTCGGTGAGATTGCAGCCGAACTCGATTGCAGCCCGGCTGCTGCGCGACGCTGCGGCTCCGACGCGGTCGCCGCCCTGCGAGCTCGCCTCGTGCCGTCCGACACGCCCACCGAGGAGTCCCGATGACATCCACACCGGCAGAAACCGCTTTCGAGGAGTGCCTCGCGGCCTTCGCACAGATCCACGACACGGAGACGCTGGCCACCCGTCTCGCGGCGAGTGGCTCGGGCGACATCGACATCGTCTGGTGCACTCACGACTCGCCCGTCGGCACCCTGCTGCTCGCCCTCGAGGGCGATGCCCTCGTCCGTGTGGCGTTCGAGCGCGAAGGGTTCGACGTCGTGCTCGAGAGCCTCGGTGAGCGCGTCGGACGCCGCACCCTGCGGGCCGCAGCGCCGGCCGACGATCTGCGCCGTCAGCTCGATGAGTACTTCGCGGGCGTGCGCTCGAACTTCGAGACGCGCACCGACCTGCGCCTGTCGAGCGCACCGTTCCGGCGGGAGGTACAGAGCAAGCTCGCCGACATCCCGTACGGCACCACCGCGAGTTACGCGCAGGTGGCGACGAACGCGGGGCGCCCCAAGGCGGTGCGCGCCGTCGGTTCGGCGTGCGCCACCAACCCGCTGCCCATCGTGTTGCCGTGCCACCGCGTCGTGCGCAGCGACGGCGGCTACGGCAACTACCTCGGGGGCGAGGAAGCCAAGCGTTTTCTCCTCGACCACGAGCACGCCCACGCTCCGGCCGCAGCGCGCGGTTGAAGCCGTCAGACCCAGCGACAAAGTCGAGACCGAGCTGTCACCTCACCCTCTTCCCACGAGCACGAGCGCGGTCGTAGCCTGATGAAAAGCCTCGACTCGGGAGCACACGATGGACCGGACGCAGTACTGGGAACTCATCGAACAGGCACGTGACGCCGTGCCGGACGGCGACTGCGACGAGAAGGCCGACGCCTTCGTCACCGCGCTCGCCGAGCACGGCGCCGACGAGATCGCCGACGCGTGGTTGCGCCATCGCGAACTCATGCACGACGCCTATTCGTGGGACGTCTGGGGCGCCATCTCGCTCCTGCTCGGCGGATGCAGCGACGACAGCTTCGACTACTTCCGCAGTTGGCTCATCCTCCAAGGCAGGGAAGCGTTCGACGCCGTCATCGACGATCCTGATTCGCTCGTCGATCTCGTGCCCGACGGCGAGATCGACGAGAACGCCTACGAGTGCGAGGAACTCGAAGGCGCGCCCTTCGTCGCCTACGAGGAGGTCACGGGCGAACAGATGCCGCTGCATCGCGACATCCCCGACGAACCCGACCTCGGCGAGGAGTGCGACTTCGACGACGACGAGGAGATGAAGCGTCGCTACCCGCGGCTGTGGGCGCGCGTCAACGGCTGATCGCCGCGGATCAGCTCGTCGTCACGAGCCGAACCAACGTGAGGAGGCGACGGGAACCGCCCGGTTCCCGTCGCCTCCTCACGTTCTCGTTCGAGCGTCCGCCTGCCTGTAGGGCGAACGCAGCAAGCCTCCGTCAGGCGCTCACGTCCTTGAGGTGATGCTCGAGGTCGTGGAGGAAGTAGACAGCCAACGTCGCCACGGTGAAGGTCGAACCGTTGTCCCGCAGGCCTCGCCGACCCCACTCATCGTCCCTGACGGCGTCCCACTGGTCGGCCGTCTGCGTCGCCTCACGGCGGTAGGCCTCGGCCACACCCTGCGGGTCGTCCTCGCCGTAGCGCGAATCGACGGCCACCGTATCCGGATCCCAGTTCGGGAACGTCGGGTCGTCCTGCGCGAGCATGAGGTCGAGGCGGCCGCGGTACAGCGCGTTGATGTCACGTACGTGGCAGGCGTACTCGAGCGGTGACCACACGTCCGGAGCCGGACGACGCGGCGCGTCGAGGCGGTCGAGCACGGCCTCCCACTTGGGGATGGTCGCGCGAACGCGCTTCCCGGTCGTCTGGACGTCGAAGTCCGGGGAGAAGCCGCATTCGTCGCACCCATCGGTGACGACAGCCATCCAGCCCTTGTCGGGCGATGCGCCGTCCTCACCGTTCTGACGTGCGGATTCGGTGTCTTCGACGGGCCGCTCGGCGAGCCCGCCCTGCTGGTTTTCGTCCATGCTCGCCACCCTGCCACGACAGGCGCTCAGGTTCACGTCTTAGGCGAACCTCAGTCACGGAATGCTTTGGCGCAGTTCACCTCACGTCTGCTCTCACGTCGCTTGCCGAGCGCTTGCACGCCACAGGATCGCTCCCCGTGGGCGTCTGCGGATGCCCCTGGCCCTCGCCCCATTTCCGAACGCACCAGGAGTCTCCCGTGAGCCCGAAGCTGCTTCCCCTCGTCAACACTCGTCACGGCTCGCGCAGCTACAAGACGTGTGAGTACCGCTGCGCGAACCAGTGCGACGCCCCGACGCCGAACACGTCGGAGAACGAGGAGTTCGCGACGCTCGCCCGTCGCGCCATCGCTCGCCGCTCGGTGCTCAAAGCCACGGCCGGAACGATGGTTCTCGGCGGCCTCGCGGCCTCGCCGGCCGCAGCAGGCGGCAAGGGGCACGGCCATGGCCATGGCCACCGCGGTCCGAAGAAGGTCGGAACGACGGAGTTCACCTCCGTCGCGCCCAACCGCAAGGACGACGTCGTCAACGCTCCCGAGTTCACGCACGACGTCGTCATCCGCTGGGGTGACCCGGTGACGGCACGCGCGCCCAGGTTCAACGCCTACAAGCAGACGCCGGAGGCTCAGGCCCAGCAGTTCGGCTACAACAATGACTACGTCGGTCTCATCCCGCTCGACGGCCGCCGCGCTCTGCTGTCGGTCAACCACGAGTACACCGACCCGGAGCTCATGTTCCCCGCAGGCATGGACGAGCTGACGAAGAAGAAGGTCGAGATGGCTGCCCACGGCCTCGCCGTCGTCGCCATCGAGAAGGGCCGCAAGAAGGGTTCGTGGCACACGGTCGACCCGCGCCGCTCGCGCTACAACCGTCGCGTCACGGCGTCCACGCCGCACCAGGTCGACGGCCCCGCCGCAGGCCACCCGATGCTGCGCACGAAGGCCGACCCGCGCGGCCGCACGATCCTCGGAACGTTCGCCAACTGCTCCGGTGGCACGACGCCGTGGGGTACGACCCTGCACGGTGAGGAGAACTTCCACGGCTACTTCGACGCCTCCGGTTCGCTCGACTCGACGCAGTCCGCTGCGTACGCGCGCTACGGCATCAACGGCAAGGGCAAGGGCTGGAAGGACGTCGACGAGCGCTTCGACCTGACGAAGGCCCCGAACGAGCCGAACCGCTTCGGCTGGGTCGTCGAACTCGACCCGCTCGACCCGAGCGCGCCGCCGGTCAAGCACACGATGCTGGGGCGCCTCAAGCACGAGGGCTGCAACGTCACGATCGCCGAGGACGGCCGCGTCGTCGCCTACACCGGTGACGACGAGAAGGGCGAGTACATCTACAAGTTCGTCTCGCGCGACCGCTACCGCCGCGACCGTTCGCCGCACTCGCGCCGCCACAACAAGGCGCTGCTGTCGGCCGGCACCCTCTACGTCGGTAAGTTCACCGGTGACGGCACCGCTGACGGCCTCCACGACGGCACCGGCACCTGGATCCCGCTCACGAGCGACCGAAAGTCCTACGTGCCGGGCATGAGCGTCGCCGAGGTGCTCATCCACACGCGCGTCGCGGCCGACAAGGTGGGCCCGACGAAGATGGACCGCCCCGAGGACATCGAGCCGAACCCGGTCAACGGCAAGGTCTACTGCGCGCTGACGAACAACTCCGACCGTGGCAAGAAGTTCACGACGGACGAGGCGAACCCGCTCGGCACGTCGATGGTGCGCGAGTCGCTCGGTGCGCCGCTGACGGCGAAGTCGGGCAATCGCAACGGCTACGTCCTCGAAATCACCGAGAAGGGCCGCAAGACGGCGACGTCGTTCACGTGGGATCTCATGCTCATCTGCGGCGACCCGGCCGCGCAGGAGACCTACTTCGCGGGCTTCCCGAAGGAGCAGGTCAGCCCGATCTCGTGCCCGGACAACGTCGCCTTCGACGCCGAGGGCAACCTGTGGATCTCCACGGACGGCAACGTCCTCGGCTCGAACGACGGCCTCTTCCGGGTGCCCACCGAGGGCCCGGAGCGCGGACGCGTGCAGCAGTTCCTCACCGTGCCCTTCGGCGCCGAGACCTGCGGCCCGCTCGTCTCCCCCGACCAGCTGTCGGTCTTCACCGCCGTGCAGCACCCCGGTGAGACGGACGACGCCACGTTCGAGAAGCCCACGAGCACGTGGCCGCACACGGACGCCTTCCCGCGCCCGTCGGTCATCGTCTCGTACGCCAAGTGACGCAACCGATCGTCTGAGCGAGCGGCCCGAGCGCGCACGGTGCGCGTCGGGCCGCTCGTTCGTGTCCGCGCCCGCGCGCCAGCATGGACGTTCTACGCTGACCCACGATGCCCGACGACGCCCGCCCCGCCCACCGCCATCCACGCGCGGTGACTCTCGTGGCGCTCGGTGGGGCGCTCGGCGCGGTGGCCCGCTTCGGCGTCGCCGAGGCGCTGCCCCACGCCGACGGTGACGTTGCGTGGGCGACGTTCGTCGTCAACATCGCGGGTGCCTTCGTGCTCGGTTGTCTGCTTGAAGCGCTGACCCGCAGCGGACCCGACACCGGGGCACGCCGCTCCGTATGCCTCGTCCTCGGCACCGGGTTCTGTGGTGCCTTCACGACGTACAGCACCTTCGCGCATGACACCGTGACGCTCGACAGGGGCTTCGGCGTCGGGGTGGGCTGGGCCGCGCTCCAGGTGACGTGCGGTCTTCTCGCCGCCGCGTTCGGCGCCGTCGTCGGCGCTGCCGCCACCTCGAGGCGGCGGGCATGACGGCGCTTCTCGTTGCTCTGGGCGGCGCGCTCGGCGCGGTGCTGCGTTCGGTGACCGACGGCGAGATCAAGCTGCGCTCCCGCCGCACCTGGCCGATCGCCACGTTGTGCATCAACGTGGTCGGCTCGTTCGTGATCGGCCTCGTCGCGGCACTGAACACGAGCGCTACGGTGACCGCCTTCGTCGTCACAGGGGTGTGCGGCGGGTTCACGACGTTCTCGACGGCCAGCGTCGAAGCGATCGGCTTGGTGCGCGAGCGCCGCGGCGTGACGGCTCTGGCCTACGTCCTCGCGTCAGTGCTCGTCTGTGTCTCTGCGGTTCTCGTCGGCATGGCGCTCGGGCGCGCGCTGGTCTGAGCGCGGACGCTCGTTGGGGAACCAGGCCTCGACGGTGAGGCCGTCCGGGCTCGAATCGAACGTGAGGCGCCCGCCGACGGATTCCATGAGGGCCGTCGTGATGGCCAGACCGAGCCCCGAACTCGTCGCGCTCGTGCGGTCGCGGTTACCGAATCTCTTTCCGGGAGAGGCGGCCACGGCTTCGGGCAGGCCCGGACCGTTGTCCTCCACCCGCACCACGACTCCACCGTCTCGCACGTCGACCGTGACACCGACGTCGGTGCCGGCCGGCGTGTGCCGCCGAGCATTGGCGACGAGGTTCGTCACGACGCGACGCACGCTCGCCTCGTCACCGACGACGACGGCGGGCTCGTCAACGGCGTGGAACGCCCACCGGTGTTCCGGCGCGAGCAGCGTGGCGTCGGAGAGTGCTTCGAGGGCGATGAACGTGACGTCGACCTCCGCATCGTCCAGTTGACGCTCGTCCTCGACGCGCGCCAGAACGAGCAGGTCGTCAACGAGCCGGCCCATGCGCCGCCCCTCGCGTTCGATGCGCTCGAGCGACGGACGCAGCTGGTTGCCCTCCGGGGCGAGCGCCGTGATGGCCGCGAAGAGTTCATCGGCCTCGGCCGGAGTGAGTTTCTCGCCGGGCTCCAGGCGCGCAGGCCACACGTGCGACATGTTGGCGTAGTAGTCGTCGACGATCGAACCCGACAGTTCCGCGTGCGAGCGGACGACGGCGATGGGCGTCCGGAGTTCGTGACTGACGTCAGCGAGGAAGGCGCGCCGGGTGGCCTCCCCCTCGTCGCGCCGTCGCAGAGCCTCCTCGACCTGCTCGAGGAGGTTGTTGACCGAGCGAGCAACCGCATCGACCTCCTCGACACTCGATTCCCCCTCGGGGACGCGTCGGCGCACGGCGTCCGTCACCGAGCCGACCGGTGTGGCCGCCATGTCCGACGTCGTGGCCGCGATCTCCCGCAGGGGCCGCGTGAGCCGACGCGTTCCGAGGGCTCCGACGCCGGCGGCCAGGACGCCCGCGAGAAGCCACACGACCCCTTCGAAGAGTCCCAGCTTGGCGAGGTCACGCTCGGTCGTCTCGTCGGAGGTCGCGACGAGAACCCGCCGTTCGGGTGTTACGGCGACCAGCACGCGCATCTCGTCCCGGTCGGGGAACGTGACCGAGTGAAGCCCCGGCGGCCCCTGCACGAGACGCCCGAGTTCGTCGCGATCGGCCGCAGTGACCGTGCGGTCCTCACCGACGGCCGCGATGTCGACGTCGTCGCCGGTCTGCCACAACGCGAGGCTTCCGCCCGGCAGTTCGGACGCGAGTTCTTGCACGCTCGCCTGGGGATGGGACACCGCCGTACGCAACTGCCTGTCCATGGAGTCGTGCAAGACCGCGCGGGTGACGAGTACGGACACGCTGGTGCCGACAGCCGTCACGAAGAGCGCCAGAAGGACGATGAGCGTGACGATGCGACGCTCGAGGGTGCGCGGCAAGAAGCTGCGCAGTGCTCTCATGCGCCCGGACGCATCGTGTACCCGATGCCCCGCACGGTGCGGATGAGCGGGAGCCCGTCGGCATCGATCTTCTTGCGCAGATACGAGATGTAGAGCTCGACGACGTGCTCGCCGCCGGCGAAGTCCTCACCCCAGACGGCCGAGAGCAGCTCTTGCTTGGAGCACACCCGACGGGCGTTCTCAGCGAGGTGGCGGGCGAGCGCGAATTCCGTGGCGGTGAGCTTGATGGGCACGCCCGCACGCTCCACCTCGAAGGTGGAGGTGTTGATGACGAGGTCGTCGACGGCGAGGTGATCGCCCTGCGCCGCTGCGGTGAGGCCGCGACGGCGCACGAGAGCCTCGGCTCGCACGATGACCTCTTCGAGGCTGAAGGGCTTCGTCAGGTAGTCGTCACCACCCTGGCGGATGCCGGCAACGCGATCGTCGACGCCGTCCCGCGCCGTGAGGAAGATGACGCCGACCTCGGGGTTGAGCGCACGCAACCGAGCGAGCACCTCGAAGCCGTCGATGTCGGGAAGACCGATGTCGAGGACGACGACATCGGGTTCGCTGATGCGGCACTTGGCGACGGCCACTTCCCCGGTGGGCGCAGACTCGGCGTCCCACCCCTGGAAGCGGAAACCTGCAGTGAGGGAGTCGACGAGCCCGGGCTCGTCGTCGACGACGAGGACACGCAGTGCTCGGCCACCCGTGTGGGGAGGCGTTTTCGGTGCGCTCATGCGTCCACAGTAGGGCGTCGCCCACCGCGCGAGGCCACCCTTGGCCGCGGCAGGTCGCATGAGAAGGAATTCTGAAAAAGTAGTTGTACGTTCAATGACGTGCCCGGGGTCGTGCTCCCGTTCCCCCCTTTGTGTGATGCGCCCCGGGCACGCTCACTCTTCGCAGCGCGGCTGCGCACTGCAGGCTCGGTGTCCACAAGCAGCGCGGGAATCGCGCTCTTCGATCGGCTCGAGCGGGCCCTTCCACAGGCCGCACCACGCGAGCCTTTCGTGGTCGGTCAGTTCGGGCCACGCTCCTTTTCATGGACCCGAGAACCGAGACCTCCCGCCTCGTCCTGGTGAGCAGCGAGCCGGATGAACTCCGCACCAGCCCAGCGCTCCCGGACGCACGCCACGCCACCTCAGCTTGTCTGGACGACGACCTCGACTGGCACGCCCTGCTGCTCGCGGCGGGCATCCGCCAGGAGCGAGGCGACCACCGCGAATGGCGCGCGGCACCTCGACGGGCCGGGCTCGCCTCCTCAGTCATCGACGCGATCATGACGCCCCGCGTCACCTCCGTCACGGTCGAGAACGCCGTCACGAGGTTCGTCGACCGCTTCGGTGACGGCGACCTCGACGTCCTCCGGGGCGCGATGGACGAGCTCGGAGCCGAGCGGTGGCGCACTGAGGTTCTGACGAGCCATCGGGTCGTGCTGCGCAAGGACGCCCCGTACAAGGCCGACGTCATCGCCGAGGCTGCCGAGGTGCTGCGCCACTACGACGTGTGGGCCGCCGACCACCTCGTCGAACGCGCTCGGGACGAGGTGCTGCGCGGAGCGTGGTGTGCCGTCACCGGCCAGTCGAGCGGCTTCACCTGGCGGCATCTGCTGCTGGCCGCGGGCTTGGACGATCCCCTCGTCTGCCCGCTCACGCGGCGGTTCGTCCGGCGTCACCTCGGACGGCGTGCGGCCGCCGCACCGGAGACGGAGCTCCTTGCGGTCATGACGCGGGCCGCCTGCCTGCTCGGCGTCGACACGCTGGAACTCGACCACCAACTCTGGCGCGCTGCGCTCACGCCTCCGCCCCACCGTGGCGTGAGCCAGGGCGGGGCGGAGAGCGACGGCGTCAGCCGCGAGGAGACATCAGACGGTGCGACGCAGGCGAGCGACGACGGCGCCGATGCCGGCGACGAGCAGGAGGCCGAGGCCCGCGAGGCCGGTGACGGCCTGCTCGTTCCTCATCCCGTCGGTCTCGACCTTGGGGCCGGTGGTCGAGGTGCTGGAGGATGACGGGTTACCGCCACCGCTCGTGCTCGTACCGTCCGTCGGGGACGCCGTCGGCTCGTCCGTGGTGGACGGGTCGCTCGGCTCGCTCGTGCTCGAGGGGTCGCTCGGCTCGCTCGTCGGGTCCGTGGGTCCCGTGGTCGGTTCCGTCGGCTCGGTGGTCGGGCCGGTCGGGGTCGTCGTCGGCGCACCACCCTCGATCGTGACGGGGAAGCCGCCGCTCGTGCCGGTCGGCGCAGCCTTGAAGGTGACGAGGGCATTACCCGAGGCGTCGGCGGGCACCGTGAACTTCACCGTAGCCGTGCCGTGGTTGGCCGGGTAGGGCGGTGTCGTGGACGAGCTCGTCGTGATGGGGAACGTGCCCACGGACGTGCCGTCGACGAAGACCTCGACGCTCTTGTTGGCGGGCGCACCCTTGCTGGTCATGTCGAAGCCGGAGACGGTGAACGAGGCCTCCTTGCCCGCGGTGAGCTTTGTCGGCTGGTCCACCACGGACAGCGACTGCTTGGCGTAGCTCGGCGAGAGCGGACTCGCGGCCTTGAGCCACTCGACGAACAGACCCTGGTCGATGAGGCCGGAATCGCTCACGGCGCCACCCTCCTTGAGGGCGGTGAAGTTGTCGCCACCGGTGATGAGGAAGGAATTGGACGCCACCGTGTAGCTCTTGGACTCCTCCAGCGGCTTGCCGTCGACGAGCACGGACGTGATGCGCTCACCGGCGGGCTTGTTCTCGTCGAACGTGTACGTCACGTTCTTCGACAGGCCGAGCTTGAGGAACGGGCGGGAGCTGCCCTCCGGCTGCCACTGCTGCTCGAGAATCTTGACGAGCGTTGCGCCCGTGACCTCACGGGTTGCAACGGTGTTGTTGAACGGCATGACGGCGGCGGCCTGCGCGAAGGTGAGGTTGCCGGACGCGTCGGGCACGAGGTCAGCGCGCACGCCGCCGGGGTTCATGAGGCCGATCTCGACGCTGCCGGTGCGGCCCGGCTTGTTGAGCGAGTCGACGTAACTCTGCGCGATGAGGTTCGACAGGTTCGACTCGGCCAGACGGTCGTCGCGGCTGCCGTCCGCCTTGAGCGCCGAGGTGATCGGACCGCTGCTCTGGGCGACGACCTGCTTGCCGATCTCCTCGGCGCGGGCGTTGGCGGAGTCCACGACGGCGGCAGCAGCCGTGTACGCGGGCAGCGAGGTGCACGCGTCGCTCGGTGCACTCACCGGCCGGTTCGTCACCTTGTACTGCGTCACCTTGCCGCTCGCCTTGTCGTAGCCGAGCTGCAGAACGCCGAGGTACTTCGCGTAGAAGTCGGTCTGAATGATCGGGCGCGTGCCTTCACCGCCGGGAACAGGCGCGTCCCAGCTGTAGAGCTGGTGGGTGTGACCGGTGAAGATGGCCGAGACGTCGCCGCTCGTCTTCGTCACGATGTTGTTGAACACGGGGCTCGCGGCCTGCATCGACGACAAGGTGGCCTCGCCGCCCTCCGGCGCACCCTCGTGGTACTCGGCGACGACGACGTCGGCCTCACCGTTCGCGGCGTTCCCGTCCTTGAGCCTGGCAGCCACGCGGTTGACGGCAGCCACCGGATCGCCAAAGGTCAGGCCGGCCACACCGTCACCGGCCACCATGTTGGGCGTGTCGGTCGTGACGGCACCGACGACGGCCACCTTGACGCCGTTGACATCGAGCACCTTGTACTCGGGCAGAGCGGGCGTCGTGGTGCCGCTCTTGTAGACGTTGGCGCCGAGGTAGGTCCAGCTCGCGCGCGAGCTGACCCGGCCCGTCAGGTCGTCGAAGCCCTTGTCGAACTCGTGGTTGCCCACCGAGCTGGCCTCGAGACCGAGAGCGTTGAGGAAGTCGATCGAGGGGTTGTCCTGCTGCGAGGCCGACTCGAACGGCGTGCCACCGACGTTGTCGCCGGCGGAGATGAACGACGCGTCCGGGTACTCGGCCTTCGCCGACGCCACGGTGCAAGCGAAGTCCTTGGTGAAGTGGCCGTGGAAGTCGTTGGTACCCAGGAGCGTCAGAGGCGTGAGGTCACCGTCGAGAGAGTCGACAGGCGCAGCGGCGAGCGCGGAGGGGGCGAACGTGCCGGCGCACGCGAGGGCGAGGACGCCGGTGAATGCGGATCGGCGCACGAGAGAGCTCGACATGGTTGGGGGTGTCCTTCGGATTCGGCTGCGCCGCAGGCGCGGGGAGGGTGCCCGACTATCTTGCGGGAGGTTTCGGCCCTCGAATCCGTTTGCGAGGCGATCGGCATCGAATCGTCATCTGACGTTCATTCAGGACTGGCGGAATAGTTGAACCTTCAACTACATTGAGGGAAGATCCAACACTTCACGGCCACCGAGGAGGCCCCCAATGCCCGCAGTCACCGCAGACACGCTCACGCTGCCGCACCTGCCCGAGGCGAGCCCGCAGGCCGTCGAGCGCTCCGTGCGCCGCCAGATCACCGGGCCGAAGGGCTTGGAGGGTGAGGGTTTTCCCGTCACCCGTGCCTTCGCCGGCCTCACCCACGCCGAGCTCGACCCGTTCGTCCACATGGACGAGATGGGCGCGGTCAACTACGCGCCGGGCGAGCCGCGCGGCACCGACTGGCACCCGCACCGCGGCTTCGAGACGGTCACCTACATCATGGACGGCCGCTTCCAGCACCAGGACAGCCACGGCGGTGGCGGCATGATCGAGAACGGCGCCACGCAGTGGATGACCGCTGGTTCGGGCGTGCTTCACATCGAGACGCCCCCTGCTGAGCTCGTCGTTTCCGGCGGCTTCTTCCACGGCGTCCAGCTCTGGGTCAACCTGCCCAGGGCCGAGAAGTGGGCCGACCCGCGCTACCAGAACCTCGAGGGCGGCGACTCGGAGCTCATCACGACGCACGACGGCGGCGCGCTCATCCGCATCATCGCCGGCTCCATCGGCGGCCACAGCGGTCCGGGTTCGACCCGTACGCCCATCACGATGGCGCACGCGTCCATCGCCGCCGGCGCCCGCGCCGACATTCCGTGGGACGCGTCCTACAACGGTCTCGTCTTCGTCTTCTCCGGTTCGGGGTCGATCGGCCGCGACCGTCGTCCGATCGAGGCCGGCCAGACGATCGTCACCGGCCCGGGCGACCTGCTGACGCTGACGGCCGACGATCGTCAGGACGTCGAGACCCCGTCGCTCGAGGTGCTCCTCCTCGGCGGACGCCCGCTGCGCGAGCCCGTCGTGCAGTACGGCCCGTTCGTCATGAACACCAAGGCCGAGGTCATCGAGGCGTTCGAGGACTTCCAGCGAGGCCGCCTCGGCCACGTGCCCGCCGACGGCATCCGCCCCTACCGCGCGAGCGCGTCGGAGATCGCGGAGGCCAAGGAGAAGCGTCTGCGCGAAGCCGTGGCGTCGATGCCGCACGGCGGTGACATCAGCGAAGGGTGAGTCGGCAGGAGGTCTGCCGACGCCCGACGTTCGACCCGGTGCGCGCTCTCCGGTTCGCGCACCGGGCCGTCCACATGCCTGTGGCATCCGTGGAGTGCCCGTGCGTTGTCGGGGCCGGGCGTTACCCTCACCGACATGACGACGAAGATCGCCCTGGTCACAGGAGCCTCTGCCGGTATCGGTGAGGCCATCGCACGCGCCCTGCTCGACGAAGGGTGGACGGTGTACGCCGCAGCACGCCGCGTCGATCGCATGGCGGGCCTCGCCGACCGCGGCGCTCACGTTCTCGGCATGGACGTCACGGACGACGCGTCAATGACCGCGGGTGTTCAGCGCATCCTGGACGCGTGCGGACGCATCGATGCCCTCGTCAACAACGCCGGCTACGGCTCGTACGGCGCGCTCGAGGAGGTGCCGATGGACGAGGCCCGCCGCCAGTTCGAGGTCAACGTCTTCGGCCTCGCGCGCCTGACGCAGCTCGTCACACCGACGATGCGCACCCAGCACAGCGGACGCATCGTCAACATCTCGTCGATGGCCGCCCACATCTACGAACCGCTCGGCTCTTGGTACCACGCGACGAAGTTCGCGGTGAACGGCCTGTCCGATTCCCTGCGCCTCGAACTCAAACCGTTCGGCATCGACGTCGTCACGGTGCAGCCCGGCGGCATCAAGTCCGAGTGGGCCGGCATCTCCGCCGACTCGCTCGAGCAGCGCAGTGGCCACGGGCCCTACGCGACGCAGGCCCGCACCCTCGCGACGATGCTGCGCGGCAGCGACGCGAACTCCTCCGAACCCGAGGTCGTCGCGCGCGCCGTCGTCGCGGCGTGCACGGCGAAACGACCGCGCAGCAAGTACACGATCGGCATGGGAGCCAAGCCCCTCGTCGCCGCACGCCGCGTCCTGCCGGACCGCGCCATGGACGCCCTCCTCAGCGCCGCCTTCGACCAGGCACCCAAGCTCGTCGAGCGACGCGCCAAGCGGGACGCCTCGTGATTCGCCCACTCGCCGGCTCCTCCGGCTTCCTCCGACGCCCGACCGGCCGGCTCTACGCCGCGGCCTCGGCCCTGACGAGCGGAGCCGCCGCCGTCGGCAACGACCGCGCACACGCCGCGACGAAGTACGCCGTCGCGCCCCTGCTCATGCTCGACCTGGCTGCGCAGCCGGGCGCTTTCAGCCCCGCCCGCCGCACCACGACGGCAACCCTGCTCACCGCCCTCACAGGCTCCGCCCTCGGCGATCACTTCATGCTCGCCGAGTCCCGCTCCACCGGCACGACGGCCCGGGCCCACCTGCGGCGTGGCGCGTCGGCGTTCGCCGTGCAGCAGCTCGGCCTCATGACGGTGCTCGCTCGCGCCGGCCACCGCTTCCGCCGCGAGGCGAGCCTCGCGGCGGGCGTCACGCTTGCCGCCCTCGCCGTCGGGGGGGGCGGCGGGGGCGCGGGGGGGGGGGGCGCGGGGGCCCCCCCGCCCCCGCGGGGGGGGGGGGGGGGGCCCCGCGGGGGGGGCCCCCCCGGGGGCCGGGGGGGGGGCCCCCGCGGGGGGGGGCGGGGGGGGGGGGGGGGGCCCGCGGGGGGGGGGGGGGGGCCGGGGGCGCCCCCCCCCCCCCCCCCCCCCCCCCCCCCCCCCCCCCCCCGCCCCCCCCCCCCCCCCCCCCCCCCCCCCCCCCCCCCCCCCCCCCCCCCCCCCCCGCTTCTCTCATGACGTGAGGCTCAGGCCTGGTCGCGGTGCTCGGACGTGGCGATGTTGACCATCCAGCGGGTGCCGAACTTGTCGGTGAACATGCCGAACTCGTCGCCCCACAACTGGACGGCGAGCGGCATCGTCACGTCGCCACCTTCGGAGAGGCCGGCGAAGTAGCGTCGCAACGACTCGGCGTCGTCGCCGGTGAGGCTGATCGAGAAGTTGCCGCCCGGCGTGTACTCCATCTGCTCAGGGGTGTCGGAGCCCATGAGGACGAACTCGTCCGTCGTCGTCAGCATGCCGTGCATGATCTTGTGAGCCTCCTGGCCCTCGACGCCCATGTCGCCGAAGGTGGAGAGCGTGAGGTCTCCACCGAGGACGCCGTGGTAGAACTCCAGCGCCTGACGGGCGGTGTCACGGAACTGCAGGTACGGGCTGAGGCGCGAAGCCATGGTTACTCCTCGAGAGTGCCAAAAGGGAACGGCGAGCGCCGTATGGGCCACAGCATAAGCGTGTCGACCCTCGGTCCCCTTGCCCTCGCGAGCCCACGAGAGCCCGCCGATCGGGGACTCGCGTCAGAGCGAGCGTCGGACGGCGGCCAGCTCCGCTGCGAAGCCGTGGATGTCCGTGACCTGCGCAGCGTCGAACGAGACGGCGCGCAGCATCTCGGCGAGGAGGGCAGGGGCCACGTCGGCTCCCCCAGCGCCTGGGACCTCACGACGCTCGATGCCCGCCGCATCTGCGTGGGCATCGCCCAGGCGTTGGACAAGCGAGCCCAGCGAACTCCGCCAAGAGCTGCGCTGCCCAGCCTCCTCACCGGGGCTGAGGGCGCGCAAACGCCGAACGACCCGCTCGAGTTCCACCTCGAACGGGTCGTTCACAGCCTGGGTGTCAGTCACGCAGACGCGCCAGGAGGCGCAGCATCTCGATGTAGAGCCAGACGACACTGACGAGCAGGCCGTAGGCCAGCAGCCAGGAGGTCTTCTCCGGGACGCCGGCGCGCACACCGTCCGAGATGGAGTCGAAGTCGATGGCCAGCGAGTAAGACGCGAGAGCCACGGCGAAGATCGAGATCGCGATGCCGAGCGTTCCCGAGCCGCCGATGCCGAAGCCTTCCTGCAGGCCCGTCAGGACGAGCACGAAGTTGACGAGCGCAAAGAGCATGTAACCGATGAGCATGTACATGAAGATGCGGCGGCTTCGAGCCGTGACGCGGATGAGGCCCGTCTTGTAGCCGAGAAGCACACCGGCGAACACACACAGCGTGGCGAGAACGGCCTGGACGACGACGCCCGGGTAAGCCGTGTTGAAGAACGCACTGACGGCACCGACGAACACACCCTCAGCGAGGGTGAAGGCGATGATCAGAGGCACCGAGATCGTCTTGCGGAAGGCGATGATGAGCGACAGGACGAGGCTGACGATGGCGCCGCCGGCCCAGAGGCCGAGCACGGTGGTGTTCTGCTGCGAGTCGATGGCGCGCTGGGCGAACACCCACGAGCCACCTGCCACGACGATGAGCAGACCGAAGAGGGCGATCGACTTCATGACGACGTCGTCCATCGTCATGCTGCGGCCGCTGCTCTGCTGCATCGGCGCCTGCGGCGCGTACTGCTGATCGAAGCCCTGCTGACCGAACGGCTGCTGACCGTAGGGCCGCTGCTGGAAGCCCGGCTGGCCGTAACCTGGCTGCTGGCCGAACTGCTGCTGGCCGTAACCCGGCTGGGCACCCTGCTGCTGGGAGCCGAAGCCGGCGTACTGACCAGAACGCAGGTTCTTGTCGAAGTTGCTGAAAACCGGATTACCGGCCATGTGCCCTCCAGGGACGAAATGGTTGGTGCCCTCGACGGGAGTCGAACCCGCAACACAGCGATTTTAAGTCGCCTGCCTCTGCCGTTGGGCTACGAGGGCACCCCATCGTAGCGAGAGGGTGCTCACCGGCCGTCGGGCGGAGCTGTCGGGCAGTTAGCCGTCGAGATGTTTGACTGCGTCAACGAACGCTGCGAATCGGTTGTTCCCGTTCCGTGCGAGGAATGAGCGCTCAGGCCGTGATGCTGAGGGCGATGCCGTCGAGGATGTCGGTCTCGCTCGTGCGCACCTCGGTGAGGCCTGCTCGTGCAGCAACGCGTTGCACCACGGCTCGCCAGATGAGAGCTCCCGCTCCGATGACGTCGACGCGCCCGGGGTGCATGAATCCGTACGCCGCCCGCTCGTCGCGGCCGGCGCCGAGCAGGGCGTCACACGAGGCGAGCGCCTGCTCAAGCGTGAGTTCCGCTCCGTGGATTCGCGACGAGTCGTACGACGACAGGCCAAGCGCGTGGGCTGTGACGGTCGTGATCGACCCGGCAAGGCCGACCAACGTCTTCGCCGCAGACAGGTCGACGATCTTCTCGGCCTCGTCGAGCGCGGCGTCGATGTCGACCATCGCCGATTCGATCTCTGCGGCAGTCGGTGGGTCGGAACGCAGATGGCGCTCCGTCATGCGCACCGAGCCGATGTCGAGCGAGATCGACTGCGCGACGTCGTCGGTACCGAGCACCAGCTCCGTCGAGCCGCCCCCGAGGTCGACGACGAGGAAGGGCGCATCCGCGTTTTGCGCGCGCAGCGGCCCCGTGGCACCGGTGAAGCTGAGCGACGCCTCCTCGTGCCCCGAGACGACCTCGGGCACGACGTCGTAGGAACCGAACGCCGATCGAACGCCGTCGACGAACTCGCCGGCGTTCTCGGCGTCACGCGACGCCGACGTCGCGACGAAGCGCACAGCGTCCACGTTGTGCTCGCGGCAGATCTGGGCGTACTCACGCGCGACGAGCAGGGTGCGCGCCATCGCTTCGTCGGCGATACGCCCGGTCACGTCCACACCCTGGCCGAGGCGAACGATCTCAGTGCGGCGAGCGAGGTACGTGAGGTCCTCACCGTCACGATCGGCGACGAGAAGCCTGATCGAGTTGGTCCCGCAGTCGATCGCACCGACGCGCATCGTCACTTCCCCTCTTCGGCGGGCACTGCGCCGCAGCAGCCGTTCTTCCACCAGTCGTCGCCGAGCAAGGCGATGGCTTCGTCACCCAGCGGATTGATGCCGGGGCCGACGGAGAGCGAGTGCGCCACGAGCACGTGGAGGCACTTGACGCGCGTCGGCATGCCGCCGGCGCTGATGCCGTCGATCTCGGGAACCTCGCCGAGCTCGGCGCGGCGCGCCAGGTAGTCCTCGTGCGCGCGGCGGTAGGAGGCCGCAAGTTCCTCGTCCTCGGCAAGACGGCCGGTCATCTCCTTCATGACGCCCTGCGATTCGAGCGTGGAGATGGCACCGGTCAGGCGCGGGCACGTGGCGTAGAAGGAGGTGGGGAACGGGGTTCCGTCCGGCAGCCGCGGCAAGGTGCGCACCACCGTCGGGCAACCGCACGCACAACGCGCCGAGACCTCGACGGTTCCGCGAGGCACACGCCCCAACTGGCGCCCGATGGCCGCGGTGTCGCTGGCGCTCACCGACGAGCTGATCTCACTCATTTCTTCCCCTGCTGACTCTCGTCGGACGACATCTTCACCGAACCCCACAGCTGGCCGTACCAGGGGTGACTCGACAACGTCGTCGCGTTCGCGACGCCCGTGGACTTCGTCACCGCATGCGGCTTGTTGCGGTCGTCGACGTAGACCGTCACCTTCTGCCCCGGCATGGCGTAGCCGAGGCGCTGCGTCGCCTGCTTCTTGATGTACGCCGGATCCTCCCAGCGCTTCTTCTGCGCCTCGAGCGCCTCGACCCGCTTCTGGCCATCGATCTTCTGCTGGCGCAGGTCGGCGATCTCGCTGCGCTGCTGCAGGTAGCTGCGCAGCGTGGGCGTCAGGACGACGAGCATGAGCGCGAAGAGCGCTCCCAGGGCAAGAGCACGGCGGACCGTGCGCGGGTTCGCCCGACGCCGACGCTCGATGGGTGCATCGAACTGCTGACGCAGGCTGGGGCGCGTCGAGCCGCTCGGGCGCGAACGGTCACGCCCTGAGCGTGCCGGGCGGCTGTTCGGGGCAGGACGCGCCCCTCCCGTTCCACCGCGTGGGGCGGAACGGGAGGGGCGGGACTTCTTCGGCTTCAAACCGCTCAGTTACCTGCGAAACGCGGGAAGGCGCTGCGACCGGCGTACACCGCGGCGTCATCGAGTTCCCACTCGATGCGCAGCAGACGGTTGTACTTCGCGACGCGCTCGGAACGAGCCGGCGCACCCGTCTTGATCTGGCCGCAGTTCGTGGCGACGGCGAGGTCTGCGATCGTCGTGTCCTCCGTCTCACCGGAACGGTGAGACATCATGCAGCGGTAGCCGTTCGTCTGCGCGAGCGTGACGGCGTCGAGCGTCTGGGTGAGCGAACCGATCTGGTTGACCTTGACGAGCAGCGCGTTGCCGGTCTTCGTGTCGATACCGCGCTGGAGACGTTCAGGGTTCGTGACAAAGAGGTCGTCACCGACGAGCTGAACCTTGTCACCGAGGGTCTCGGTGATGTGGGCCCAGCCCTCCCAGTCCTCCTCGTCCAGCGGGTCCTCGATGGAGACGAGCGGGTAGGACTTCACGAGGTCGGCGTAGTAGTCCGTCATCCACTTGGCGTCGCGCTTCTTGCCCTCGAAGGTGTACTTACCCTTCTCGCAGAACTCGGACGCGGCGACGTCGAGCGCGAGCGCAACGTCCTTACCCGGGACGTAGCCGGCCTTCTTGATGGCGTCGACGATGAGGTCGAGCGCAGCGCGGTTGGAGTCGAGGTCGGGAGCGAAGCCGCCCTCGTCGCCCAGGCCGGTGCTGAGCTTCTTGTCGTGGAGCACGGCCTTGAGCGCGTGGTAGACCTCGGCGCCCATGCGCAGCGCCTCGCTGAACGACTCGGCGCCGATCGGGGCGATCATGAACTCCTGGATGTCGACGTTCGTGTCGGCGTGCGAACCACCGTTGAGGATGTTCATCATCGGAACCGGCAGGACGTGGGCGTTCGGGCCACCGACGTAGCGGTAGAGCGACAGGCCTGCTGACTGGGAGGCCGCGCGGGCCACGGCGAGCGAGACGCCGAGGATGGCGTTCGCGCCGAGCTTGCCCTTGTTGTCCGTGCCGTCGAGAGCGATCATCTCGGCGTCAATGAGGCGCTGGTCGTCGGCCTCGGCGCCGAGGAGCTCGGGCTGGATCTCCTCCATGACCGAGTTGACCGCGTCCTGGACACCCTTTCCGAGGTAGCGGCCCTTGTCGCCGTCACGACGCTCGACGGCCTCGAACTGACCGGTGGAAGCGCCCGAGGGAACGGCCGCCTCACCGACGGAGCCGTCGTCGAGCACGACGACCGTGCTCACTGTCGGGTTGCCGCGCGAGTCGAGAATCTCGAATGCGCCGATGCTTTCAATGGTTGCCACAGAATCTCTCCGATGCAGTGAGGGGAACGGTCACGTCGTTCGACCGCAGGCTGTGTGCGACGCGATGGCCGCTCACCTCCGAGCCTAACGAACCGAGCAGGAACTGGCCGGTAGCAATGCCGTGGTGAAGCTCATGTGGACGGATCGCTGCGTCGAGCGCCCACGCGGGCGTCGAGATCGCTCAACGCCGTGGCCAGGGCCACGCTCGGATCGACGCCGAGTTCGCGAGCCTGAACGACGAGGTCGAGCAGTGCCGGACCGAGGGAGTCGCCGCTCGTCACGTCCGCGACGAGATCGCCGTGGCCGGCCTTCGTCAGGCGGGAGACGTACTTCGTGGCGCGCTCGAGCGGCGGCAACCCGGTCGGGACACCAGCCAGGGGGTCGTCGGCGTCGCGCTCGGGCTTCTCGTCGGCCTTGATGCGGGCCCACTCCGCTTCGACTTCCTCGGGCGAGGACGCGGCGCCGTCGGCGAACACGTGCGGGTGGCGGCGGACGAGCTTGTCCACCAGGCGCCCCGCGACGGCGTCGATGTCGAAGCCGTCATCGGCGCGCTCGGACGCAACGCGCGCGTGGAAGAGCACCTGGAGGAGCACGTCACCGAGCTCCTCCTCGAGGTGTGAACTGTCCTGCTCGCCGATCGCCTCGACGACCTCGAAGGCCTCCTCGACGAGGTACGGCGCGAGGCTCGCGTGCGTCTGCTTCGCGTCCCACGGGCACCCGCCCGGCGAGCGGAGCGTGTCCATGACGGCAACGGCGTCGAGCAGCCGCGCGCCGGGAGCGTCCCACGACCCGACGACGACCTCGACGGGCGGCGGCGAGTCGAGGCGCGTCAGCTCACCGGCGAGCGCGTCGGTGAGCCCTGGGTCGGCGTCCGACGATCCGAGCCATACGACGTCCTGCTCGTCGGCCGCGTCGACGAGGCGCCGGGCCAGATCGGGCGCCGTGACGTCTGCGACGAGTTTGACCTCGAGGCCCGCCTCGGTGACGGCCTCGACAAGCGGCTCCTCCGCGTCACGCCCGAGGACGAGGCCCGCGGACTCGATGCGGCTCCAAGCGTCACGTGTCATGAGCCCGGCCGGCACGCGTGGGCTGACGACGACGAGGCCGATCGATCCGGCGTTCATGTCGGCACTCATCGGCGTCCTCCTCGGGACAGTTCCTGCGCCGCAGCGGCGGCCGCGATGTCGTCGAGCAGCACCGCCTGAACGAGCTGCGTGGCCCACTGCAGGATCGCCTCGTCGCGCAGCGGCTTGCCGCCGACGGGCTTCGTCATGGGCGTGGGCACGAGCAGGCGCTCCTGTGCACTCTTGACGAGGGTGCCCGGGAAGAGCCGCTCGAGGCGCAGCTGCTGCGATTCGCGCAGCTCGGTGACCGGCCCGAAGCGCACGTACTTGCCCTGCACACCGATATCGCTGATGCCCGCCTTGCGCGCGACGGTGCGCAGGCGTGCCACGTCGAAGAGGTTGAGCACCGGCTGCGGCGGCTCGCCGTACCTGTCCTTGAGCTCGGCGATGATCTCGTCGAGAGCTGCCTCGTCCTCGACGCTCGCGAGCTTCTTGTACGCCTCGAGACGCAGACGCTCCCCCGGCACGTACTCGTGCGGCAGGTGCGCGTCGACGGGCAGTTCGATCTTGATCTCGACCGGCATCGCGTTGCCCTCGTCGCCGCGGTAGTCGGCCACGGCCTCGCCCACCATGCGCACGTAGAGGTCGAACCCGACGCCGGCGATGTGACCGGACTGTTCGCCGCCGAGGAGGTTTCCGGCGCCGCGGATCTCGAGGTCCTTCATCGCGATCTGCATGCCCGCCCCGAGGTCGGTGTGGCTCGCGATCGTCTGGAGTCGGTCGTGCGCCGTCTCCGTGAGCGGCTTCTCCGCGGGGAACATGAAGTACGCGTAGGCACGTTCGCGGCCACGGCCGACACGTCCACGCAGCTGGTGCAGCTGGCTCAGGCCGAGCTGGTCGGCCCGCTCGACGATGAGCGTGTTGGCGTTGCTGATGTCGAGGCCGGTCTCGACGATCGTCGTACAGATGAGCACGTCGAACTTGCGCTCCCAGAAGTCGACGACGACCTCCTCGAGACGGGCCTCGCCCATCTTTCCGTGGGCCGTGGCGACACGCGCCTCAGGCACGAGTTCGCGGATGCGGGCAGCCTGCTTCTCGATGCTGCCGACCTTGTTGTGGACGTAGAAGACCTGACCCTCACGCATCAGCTCGCGCCGGATGGCGGCCGTGATCTGCTTCTCGTCGTACGCGCCGACGAAGGTGAGGACCGGGTGACGCTCCTCCGGCGGCGTGGCCAGCGTCGACATCTCGCGGATGCCGGTGACCGCCATCTCGAGCGTGCGCGGAATCGGCGTGGCCGACATGGCGAGCACGTCGACGGCCGTACGCAGCTGCTTGAGCTGCTCCTTGTGTTCGACACCGAAGCGCTGTTCCTCGTCGACGATGACGAGGCCGAGATCCTTGAACTGGACCTCCTTGCTCAGCAGGCGGTGAGTGCCGATGACGAGATCGATCGAGCCGTCCTTCAGGCCCGCGAGCACCTCGCGCGCCTCCTTGTCGCTCTGGAAGCGCGAGAGCGCACGCACCGTGACGGGGAAGCCCGCGTACCGCTCGGAGAAGGTGGAGAAGTGCTGCTTGACGAGCAGCGTGGTCGGCACGAGAACGGCGACCTGCTTCGAGTCCTGAATCGCCTTGAACGCGGCGCGCACGGCGATCTCGGTCTTGCCGTAGCCGACGTCACCGCAGACGAGGCGGTCCATCGGAACCGTCTTCTCCATGTCGGCCTTGACCTCGTCGATACTGCTCAACTGATCCGGCGTCTCGACGTAGGCGAAGGCGTCCTCCAACTCACGCTGCCATGGGGTGTCCGGTGCGAACGCGTGACCGGGCGTGGCCTGGCGCGCGGAGTAGAGGCGGATCAGTTCACCCGCGATCTGCTTGACGTGACGGCGCGCCTTCGACTTCGTGGCGGCCCAGTCGGAACCACCCATCTTCGACAGGGTGGGCATCTCGCCGCCGACGTACCGGGTGACCTGGTCGAGCTGATCGGTGGGGACGAAGAGTCGATCGCCCGGCTGCCCCCGCTTGCTCGAGGCGTACTCAAGCACGAGGTACTCACGGGTGGCTCCGCCGACGGTGCGCTGCATCATCTCGACGAAGCGGCCGACACCGTGCTGTTCGTGGACGACGTGGTCGCCCGGCTTGAGCTGCAGCGGGTCGACGACGTTGCGGCGGCGCGACGGCATGCGTCGCATGTCCTTCGTGCTCGCCCCGGCCGAACCGGTGAGGTCGGCCTCGGTGAGGACGACGAGACCGAGGTCGGGCATCTCGAAGCCGTGCCCGAGCGCGCCGGTGGCCACCTCGACGCCGGCCTGCACCTGCGTCATCGGGCGCGAGGCCACATCGTGCTCGCCGAGCACCTGCGTCACGCGCTTGGCGAAGCCGGGCCCGTCCGTGACGACGGCGACGGATCGCCCGGCGTCGACGTGGGCTTTGATGTCGGCCGAGGCCTTCTCCGTGTCACCGCGGTAGTTGGGCACGTCCTCCGACGCGATGGTGACGCGAGTGCCGGGCAACTCGTCCTCGAGAAACTCCTGCAGGTCGTTGTCGGCAGCGAAGGAGCTGAACGACCACCACGCGCGCCCGCCGGCGAGCGCCTTGTCTCGCAGATCCGACAGCGCCCAGTAGGAACCGCCGTCGAGGATCGAGCGCAGGTCGACCGGAATGGCGTTGCCGGCAGCCGCGTTGGCCCAACTTGCGTCGAGGAACTCCTGGGAGGTGTTGACGAGGTCGTGGGCGCGGGTGCGCACACGCTCGGGGTCGAGCAGGACGACGTGGGTTCCCGGGCGCACGACGTCGACGAGCGTCTCCATCCCCGCGGGAAGAAGTGCCGGCATGAGGGATTCCACGCCCTCGACGGTGATGCCTTCGGCCACCTTGGAGAGCATGTCGGTGACGCCGGGCAGTGTCGGGGCGAGCTCGGCGGCGCGCTCACGGACCTCGGGCGTCAGCAGCAGCTCACGGCACGGCGGCGCCCACAGCCCGTGCGGGTTGACCTCGAGCGAACGCTGGTCGGCCACCTTGAACCAGCGGATCTCTTCGACGACGTCGCCCCAGAACTCGAGGCGCACCGGGTGGTCCTCGGTGGGCGGGAAGACGTCGAGGATGCCACCGCGCACGGCGAACTCACCGCGCTTCTCCACCATGTCGACGCGCGTGTACGCAGCGCCGACGAGGGCCTCGACGATGTCTTCGAGCGGGCGCTCGTCGCCGGCCGCGAGGCTGACCGGTTCGAGATCACCGAGCCCCTTGGCGAGCGGCTGCATGAGCGCCCGCACGGAGGCGACGACGACCTCGATCGGCCCGTAGGTGCCGCCGGATTCGGGGTGCGCGAGGCGCCGCAGCACCGCCAGGCGCTTGCCGACCGTGTCGGAGCGCGGCGACATCCGCTCGTGCGGGAGCGTCTCCCAGCTCGGGAAGTCGGCAACGGCGTCGTAGTCGAGGAAGCTGCGCAGGACGGCCGTGACGTCGTCGGCCTCACGACCGGTGGCCGTGACGACGAGCAACGGAACGCCACCTTCACCGGGCGCGCAGGCGCCGGCGAGCGCCGCCGCGATCGGTCCGCGCAGGCCGGAGGCGGCCGCAACATCGACGAGGCCCTCCTCGCCGCGCAACGCGAGCAGCCTGCCGACCGAGGCGTCCGCGCACACCCGCTCGAGCAGCGGCATGAGCGGCAGATTGGTGGCCTCGGGCATTCGCGGAACTCCTTCGCGGGCGGTTGGATCAGGGCGCGCAGCCGTGACGCCTTCGCACGCCGCCGGGGCGGACGAAGGCGTGACCTCAGTCTAGGTGTGCTCTACGACAACCCCGGAACGGCGCGGAATCATCCCGCTCAGGGGCGGCCGAACAGTTCGACGTCACGAGCAACCGAGGAGCCTTCGAGGCGCAGCATCGTCCATCCGTCACCCGACGGTTCGAGGATGACGCGCGGCGTCTCGTCCGGGTGACCCGACGCGTCACCCGGGCCCTTCTCCTCGACGATGCGGCTGTGCAAGTAGGACGACCAGCGCACGCGTACCACGACGTCGCGCCCAGGCTGAACGTTGAGGACGAGGTGCGAGGCGCTCTTGCCGCGCAGCGTGGCGCCGTCACCGATGAGCGGTTTCGTGCCCGAGACCTCGAACAGGCGCCAGTCACGGTTCGACCAGACCTCGCGCCATCCCTCAGGCTGCGCGTTGGCGGTGCGCCACTCCCCCGTGCGCTTGACCGGGTGCCGGTTGAGCGCGACGTACCGGACGCTCGAGTCGCGCAACCAGCCGTTCAGGCGCTCCGGCGAGATGCTCGCCTCCCGGTCGACGAAAGCGTCCGAGAGGCTGCGGTCGGCCTGCGTCTCGTAGCCGCGAGCGAGCCAGAAGTCCTTGGCGAGGACGAAGGCCGAGGTGTGCGTGCCGTCGGCGACCACCTCGACGCGGCTCGTCTCGATACCGGGCTGGCGCTTCAGGGCGTCCGCGAGCGGTTGGTACACCGTGACCGACGACGCCGAAGCGCGCGAATCGGCCAGATCGTGCGCGGTGAAGTAGGCGGACCAGACGAGTGCCGGGACGACGGCGAGCGCGGTGAAGCGGTTGCTGCGCCGGGCCGTCGCGGCCACGGCTACGGGCAGGACGGCGAACACGAGCCGCGCGAGGTTCGACCCCATCGCGTTGGGCACGGCCGAGAACACGACGATGGCGAACGTCGCGATGACGATGGCGACCTTGACCGGACGCGCCGGGTTCGCGAAGAGGAAGACCGCGAGCAGGGCGAGGGAGATGAGCGCGCGAGCCCAGCCGTAGCCTTCGGGGCCGCTGCTGCCCCACAGCCACGACGAAACACCGAGGAAGGCCAGCCCCGCGAGGATCGGCACGATCGACAGGCGTTTGCCGAGGAATCCCGCGCCCAGACCGACGAGCACGAACGCCACGGCCACTGGCGACGCCAGGCCGCTGAGGACGACGAGGAACGACGCGAGCCAGCGCCGATCGCGGATGGCGGCGTCGAGGGCTCCGATGGCGATGACCGCACCGACGAGGAACGTCGTCCGGCCGGCACCGAGGGTGAGGAGGGCGCTGATCGTGGCCACCCAGACGGCGACGATCGGTCGGCGAACCTGGGTCACAGTGAGGGCCACGGCCCACGGAATCGCGAGGGCCGCAAGCGCGACGACGAGGTGCGCGCCGAGCAGCGCCGACAGCCACGGCACGATGACCGAGTAGCCGCCGGGCGGATGCGCTCCGGAGTACCAGCTGAACCAGTACCCGAGCGTCACACCGTCACGAGCGGCCTGGGCGCGTGCGAGGGCGGCCCACATGTCGCCCACTCCGGGCGCAATGAGGACGAAGAGCAGGCCCCCGACGGCAACGACGGCCGTCGCGGACCAGGCGTGCAGCGCGAGACGTCGGCTGACGTGCTCGGTGACGCGTTCAGTGGGCATGCACGATGTTCTGCGCGTCGGTGAGCCCACGGTGGACGAGAGCTTCGATGGCGTCGCCGCCTGCGGGAACGAGAAAGTCGAGTTCCTTGCGTTCGCTCGCGTTGAAATCCTTGAGCACGAAGTCGGCCACGTCCATGCGCCCGGGCGGACGACCGATGCCGAGACGCACGCGCAGGTAGTCCTTCGTGCCGATGCTCTTGCTGATGGAACGCAGGCCGTTGTGGCCGCCCTCTCCGCCGCCGAGTTTGAGGCGCACCGCGCCGAAGTCGATGTCGAGTTCGTCGTGCAGGACGACGAGACGCTCCGGCGGGATCTTGAAGAACTTCATGAGCGCGCTGACGGGTCCACCCGACTCGTTCATGTAGCTGCTCGGCACCGCAATGACGGCCTTGGGCCCGGGCATGCCGCCCGGCATGGTGCCGAGGCGGATTTCGGCTGCGGCGGCCCGTGCTTTGTGGGCGCGCAGCGTGACGCCTGCGTCAGCTGCCATGCGTTCGACCACCATGGCGCCGACGTTGTGGCGGTTGCCTGCATACTTCGGGCCGGGGTTGCCGAGGCCGACGACGAGCCAGGGGTCCATGGGCGTCCTTTCCACGAGCGACCAGTATGCCGCAGGGCGGTGACGACGAAGGCCCCCCGCCGCCTGCGACGGCGACGAGGGGCCTCGTCAGAAAGTCCTGTTCGGACCGGGGATCACTCCTGCTCGGAGTCGTCACCCTCGGCTGCGTCGCCCTCGGCGGACTCGCCCTCAGCGCCTTCGGCGGCCTCGGCCTCGTCGGACTCGTCGTGCTCGATGCCGGCCTCGGCCTCGGCGTCGGCGAGCTCGGCCTCGAGAGCCTCAGCGGAGATCTGCTCGGTGATGTTGACGACGAGCAGCTCCTCGTCGGAGTCGAGCGTGACGCCCTCGGGCAGCGTGATGTCCTTCGCGAGGATCTGCGTGCCGGCCTCAAGGCCCTCGACGGAAACCGTGAAGAACTCGGGGATGTCGGTGGCCGGGGCCTCGACGGACAGCGTCGCGTTCTCCGTCGTGACGACGGTCTCGGGAGCGGCCTCGCCCTCGACGTGGACGGCGACGTCGACGACGACCTTCTCGCCGCGCTTCACGATGACGAGGTCGACGTGCTCGATGTTGCGGCGCAGGATCTCGCGCTGGACGTCGCGGGCGAGCGCCAGCTCTTCCTTGCCGTCGTAGCGGATCGTGAGCAGGTTGTTCGGGTTCTTCACGGCGAGCATCGTGGCGTGACCCTCGAGCTCGAGGTGAACCGGCTTCTCACCGTGGCCGTAGAGAACGGCGGGGATCTTGTCCTCACGGCGGATGCGGCGGGCAGCGCCCTTGCCGAACTCCGTGCGGATGGTGGCGTCGAGGTAGGTCTTCTCCTGTGCCATGTCTGGCCTCCAAGCGGAAGGGGCTCGCGCTTGCGCGCGAACCGACGTATCGGGTGCGGTGGCCTCGACGCGGGGCGATGTACGGGCACGAGTTCGCGCGGGTACGCCACTCGTCACACGCTCACTCAGAGCGGACGTCGAACGGAGAACCACCGCGTCGATCACGGACCCTGGATCCGAACGGCGACTTTCGTCGCGCGCCCGTGCAGCGTCCCTCGCCGAGGCAACGTCGACCAGTCTAAACGAGCGACGCCACGGACGCGAAACGGCCCCGAACCGCCGCACGTGCGGGGTTCGAGGCCGTCGTCGGGCGAGGTGCTTACTGCGCCTCGTCGAACATGCTCGTGACCGAGCCGTCCTCGAAGACCTCACGGATGGCCTGCGACAGCAGCGGCGCGATGGACAGCACCGTCAGCTTGTCGAACTTCTTCTCCGGCGTGATCGGCAGCGTGTCCGTGACGATGACCTCGCGGGCCACCGAGTCGTTCAGGCGCTGAACGGCCGGGTCGGAGAAGATCGCGTGCGTCGAGGCGATGACGACGGACGCGGCGCCGTCGTTCATCAGCGCGTCGGCCGCGTGGCAGATGGTGCCACCCGAGTCGATCATGTCGTCGACGAGCAGGCAGGTGCGGCCTTCGACCGAGCCGACGACGCGGTTGGCGACCGACTGGTTGGGGCGCGTCACGTCGCGCGTCTTGTGGATGAAGGCCAGCGGTGCGCCGTTGAGGCGCTTGCTCCAGGCCTCGGCGACCTTGATGCGGCCGGCGTCCGGCGAGACGACGGCGAGGTTCTCGTTGCCGTACTTGCTCGCGACGTAGTCGGTGATGACCGGCAGGGCCTGCAGGTGGTCGACGGGACCGTCGAAGAAGCCCTGGATCTGGTCGGTGTGCAGGTCGACCGCCATGAGGCGGTTGGCGCCGGCCGTCTTGAACATGTCGGCGACGAGGCGGGCCGAGATCGGCTCGCGGCCGCGCGACTTCTTGTCCTGACGTGCGTAGCCGTAGAACGGCGCGACGACGGTGATGCGCTTGGCCGAGGCGCGCTTGAGCGCGTCGACCATGATGAGCTGCTCCATGATCCACTGGTTCACCGGAGCGGTGTGGCTCTGGATGACGAAGGCGTCGCAACCGCGCACCGACTCGTCGAAGCGCACGTACGTCTCCGAGTTGGCGAAGTCGTAGGCCTGCGTCGGCACGAGCTGGGTGCCGAGCCCCTCAGCCACCGCCTGCGCGAGTTCGGGGTTGGCCCGTCCGGAGAAGACCATGAGGTTCTTCTCGGTCGTGCGCTTCATGGACAGGCTCACTTCGAGGTCCCTTCGTCAGCGGATTCCGGAGCAACAGTAGTTGACGGGTCGGCGTTCGTGGTGGCCCGGGTGTTGTTCTGGGCGGCCTCGTGCGTCTTCGTGCCGGAGCGGCGGCGTTCGACCCACCCGTCGATGTTGCGCTGCCGACCGCGGGCGACCGCGATCTGGCCGGAGTCGACGTCGCCGTCCACGGCGGAACCGGCGGCGACGTACGCGCCGGGCGCAATGGTGACGGGTGCGATGAGCACCGAGTCGGAGCCGACGAAGCTGTGGGCGCCGACGTGCGTCACATGCTTGTTGACGCCGTCGTAGTTGGCGAAGATCGTGCCCGCGCCGATGTTCGCGCCCTCACCGATGACGGCGTCGCCGCAGTAGGTGAGGTGCGGCACCTTGGCGCCGTCGCCGATCTGGGCGTTCTTCGTCTCGACGAAGCCACCGATCTTGGCCTTGGCGCCGAGCTCAGTGCCGGGACGCAGGAAGCTGAACGGACCGACCGTCGCCTCGTCGCCGACCTTGGCGAGCTGGGCCTGGGTGCGCACGACGCTCGCGCCGTCACCGACCTCGGTGTCGACCAGCGTCGTGTCGGGGCCGATCTCGCAGTTCGCGCCGATCGTCGTGGCGCCGCGCAGCTGCGTGTTCGGGTGGACGACGGTGTCGCGCCCGATCG
The DNA here is from genome assembly GCF_019895135.1 of Dermacoccus sp. Tok2021. Classification (NCBI taxonomy): domain Bacteria; kingdom Bacillati; phylum Actinomycetota; class Actinomycetes; order Micrococcales; family Dermacoccaceae; genus Dermacoccus; species Dermacoccus sp. Tok2021. The sequence goes on along the minus strand of NZ_JAGTHU010000012.1, from coordinate 19,639 downwards.
TCACCTCGACGTCGACGAACGTCGTCGCCGGATCGATGACGATGGCGCCGTCACGCATGGCCTGCTCGACGATGCGCTTGTTGAGCTCGCGGCCCATGGCGGCGAGCTGCACCTTGTCGTTGACGCCCTCGGTCTGCATGAGGTCGTCGATCGTGTGCGCCTCGACGCGGCCGCCCGCCTCGCGGGCAAGCCCGAGGACGTCGGTGAGGTACTTCTCGCCCTGGGCGTTGTCGGTGGTCACCTTCGCGAGGCTCTCGCGCAGCACCGCCGCGTCGAACGCGTAGATGCCGGAGTTGATCTCGCGGATCTCGACGGCGTCCTTGTGCTCGGTGCCCTCCTCGCGGGCCTTCAGCGCGTCCTTGTGCTCGATGATGCCCGCGACGGAACCCGCGGCGTCACGCAGGATGCGCCCGTAGCCGGTGGGGTTCGGCACGACGGCGGTGAGCACGGTGACGGCGTTGCCGCCCTGCTCGTGCGCCGTCGTCAGCTCGGTGAGGGTCCGCGTCGCGAGCAGCGGCACGTCGCCGTAGGTGACGAGCACGGTGCCGGAGAGATCGTTCGGCAGCATCTCGAGCGCGCACTCCGCAGCGCGACCGGTGCCCTTGACCTCGTCCTGGTCGGCGATCGTCGCGTCGGGAGCGATCTCTGCGATGTGCGCCGCGACCCGCTCACGCTGATGGCGCACGACGACGGCGAGGTGCGACGGCTCGGTGCCCCGGGCGGCCGCGACGGCGTGCCCGACGAGGGAACGTCCGCCGATCGTGTGCAGCACCTTGGGGATGTCTGACTTCATGCGGGTGCCCTCGCCGGCGGCGAGGACGATGACGGCTGCGGGACGCGGTGCGCTCACGTGTGAAGCTCCCCTGCGATTCGGTGATGTCTGGAAGCTGCGGCCCGCCTCGGATCACGAACGGGCAGCAGTAGCACAGCGACTCTACCGCCCCACTTACCGCCTCGCCCCGGGGAACGCTTGTCCCGGCCTGGACGCAAGGCGCCATGGGCGTCTTCGCCAGCGTGTCGTGCGGCGCCGTTCCGGCATCCGGGCGGCGCTCGTTGGAGCGCGAGAGGGGGACTCGGCGTCCTTCATACTTGCGGAATGAACGACACCGGCGCGAAGCCCGCCGTCCTGCATCAGCGCGTCGGCTGGCTCGAGCTGCCAAGCCCTCGATCGGTCAGGCCATTGCCGGTGTCTCCCAGGCCCTCGTGTTCTACGTGCCCGTGGCCGTCGTCTGGGTCTTCGGTGACCACTGGGTGCCGTGGATCGTCCTCGTGACGCTGTTCGCCTACGTTGTCGCCAACATCGTTCTGCAGGCCATGGGCACGAGGCGCATCACGGCGTTCGTCGAATCGGGTGGCTTTGAGGAGCGGATGGGCGCGGCGGCCAAGCGCACGACAGAGCCGAGCGTCGGCAACGGCGAGCTCGGCTGAGCATGAGCCACGCGTCTGTTCCCTCGTCGGCCGAACCGGCCGAGCAACCCGTCCGTCGTACGCGTGTGCGCTCCGTCGGCCGCCGGGTGCTGCGCGGCGTGGTCACGACGTTTCTCGTCGTCACGGTGCTGTCGCTGACGTTCAACGCACTCACCACTCCCCCGAAACGCCTCGACGCCCCGACAGGTGCCGACGTCGACGTTCAGCTGCGCGACGGGCGAACCATCAGCGTCCATTACGAACGCTGGGGCGACGCAGCTTCGACGCAGACTCCGCTCGTTCTCGTCCACGGTTTCGCCGAGTCGACCGTGTCGTGGTCTCTCGTCGCACCGCAGCTGGCGAAGGACCGGCCCGTCGTCGCCGTCGACCTCGCGGGCTCGGGGTACTCGCAGTACTCGGGGCGCTACTCGCTCGATGACCAGAGCGACCTCGTCCTCGGCGTCGTCGAGGCGCTGCAGCTCGACAAGCCGACGCTCGTCGGGCACTCACTCGGGGCCGCCGTCGTCGGGGCGGTCGCCCTCGAGCACCCCGATCGGATCTCCGGCATCGTCTTCGCCGACGGTGACGCCCTCCCGTTCGACGGACGCGAGGGCGAACCGCCGGCCGTCGCGTCGTTCATCGCACGCACTCCGTACGCCCTGTCGCTGTACCGCCTCGGCACGCACTGGAACTGGTTCCCTCGGCGCATCTTCGACGCACAGTGCGGAAGTGTCTGCCACGGCCTGCAGGGCGCGAAGGGCGATGCCCTCGTCGACGCGTGGATCCGCCCGCTGCGGCAACGCGTCGCGGAGGAGGCGATGTTCGACACGGCGGATCGACCGATGCTCCACCTCACGCCCGAGCAGGTCCGCGCGATTCGGGTGCCGCGCGCCGTCCTGTGGGGCGAGGAGGACGCCACCGGTGGCGGCTCACGCGAGGGCGCCGAGCGCAACCTCGGCCACCCGCCGTCGGCGACCGTCGCGAACGCCGGGCACCTGTCGATGGTGGCGGACCCGGACGGCTTCGTGCGCGCGCTCAACGGTCTCCTGGGCCGGATGACACCTGCCGGCTGAACTCGTTCCGACAGCCCGGATCACCCTCGCGCGGCAAGCGTGAAATCGACCTTCTACCTGGTCCTGCGCCCGAGCGGTCGGCGCGTCGATAGACTCCCGCGAGAACCATCGTCGGGCCCTCGGGCGAATCGGGTTAAAGGACAACAGGTGTCAACCCAGCACAAGAAACTGCGCGTTGCGCTCATCAACGACTTCGAGATTGTCGTCCAAGGTCTCGACGCTCTCCTCAGGCCGTACGCGGACGAGGTCGAGCTCGTGCCGCAGACCGAGATCAGCCAGGGCGTCGACATTGCGTTGTACGACTGTTTCGCCATGGCCGACCGCGGCTGGTCGACCCTCAACGTCTTGAGCGCCGACGAGAACGTCAAGCGCATCGCCGTGTTCACCAAGAGCATTCCGCAGTCGTTCGTCGACCGGATGCTCGACATGGGGGTCACGGGCGTCCTGTCCAAGGCGCTGGGCGGCGAGGAACTCATGCGATCCCTGCGCGCCATCGACTCCGGCGAGCACGTCGTGTCGGATTCGCTCTCCATCGAGCTCGAGCGCGGCACGTGGCCGGGGCGCCGTCAGGGCCTCACCGAGCGTGAGAGCGAGGTCGTCGCGCTCATCTGCCAGGGCATGCCGAACGACATCATTGCCGTGCACCTGCACCTCACGCTCAACACCCTCAAGAGCTACATCCGCACCGCCTACCGCAAGATGGGCGTCACGACGCGCTCCGAAGCCGTGCTGTGGGGAGTCGGTTACGGCTTCCACATGACGCCGCCGAGCACCCCGGACACGTCCGCAGGCTGCCTGACGCCGCGACCCATCGAGAGCAGCGGGAACGTCACCGACAGCGCCACGCCCGCGTCACCGGCCGAAACGGCCAGGTGACGCGGGCGTCCGCGTTTCGTGCGTCAGCTCTTCGGCATCCAGATGCGGTCGAGGTAGTCGCGCATCGAGCGGTCCGAGGAGAAGAACCCGGAGCGCGCGACGTTGAGCACCGCTGAGCGGGTCCAGCCGTCGACGTCGCGGTAGGCGGCATCCACGCGGGCCTGCGCGTCGAGGTAGGACTGGAAATCGGCGAGCGCCATGAACCTGTCCTTGTAGAGCAGATCATCGACCACCGGCGCCGCGAGCGAGCGGTCGCCACCGGTGAAGTGGCCGCTCGCGAGCAGGTCGATGGCGCGCTTGAGTGCCGGGTTCGACTCGTAGAAGGACGACGGCGTGTAGCCGCGGTCCGCGAGCGCCGCCACCTCGGGCTCGAGCATGCCGAAGAGGAAGAAGTTCTCGTCGCCGACGAGTTCGCGGATCTCGACGTTCGCGCCGTCGTCGGTGCCGATCGTCAGTGCGCCGTTGAGGGCGAACTTCATGTTGCCCGTGCCGGAGGCCTCCTTGCCGGCGAGGGAGATCTGCTCGGAGAGGTCGGCGGCGGGGATGAGCTTGTTCGCGAGCGTCACGTTGTAGTTCGCGGGGAACGCGACGGCCATGAGGTCGGTGACGCGCGGGTCCTGCGCGATCGTCTTCGCCACCGAGTTGATGAGGAAGATGATCTCCTTCGCCATGACGTAGCCCGGCGCCGCCTTGGCGCCGAAGACGAAGGTGCGCGGCACGACGTCCTCGCGGCGCACACGCCCGCTCGTGATGTCGTCGTACATCGAGACGATGTGCAGCAGCTTGAGCGTCTGACGCTTGTACTCGTGCAGGCGCTTGACCATGACGTCGAGCATCGCGTGCTCGGGCAGTTCGATGCCGTCACGCTGGCTCAGGATCGAGCGCAGGCGATCCTTGTTGGCCTGCTTCACCTGGCGGAAGCTCTCGGTGAACGCGGCGTCGTCGGCGTAGGGCTCGAGTTCGCGCAGACGCTCGAGGTCGGTCTCCCAGCCGGGGCCGATCGTGTCGGTGATGAGAGTGGACAGCTGCTGGTTCGCAAGGCGAATGAAGCGGCGCGGCGTCACGCCGTTCGTCACGTTCGTGAACTTGTTCGGCCACAGGGCCGCGAAATCGGGAAGCAGCTTGTCGCGCAGCAGTTCCGAGTGGAGCGCTGCGACGCCGTTGACCTTGACGCCGGCGACCGTCGCGAGGTTGGCCATGCGGATGGCCCGCTCGGGGTGCTCCTGGATGACCGACATGCGGCGAACGCGCAGTTCGTCACCGGGGAAGGCTTCGCGAACGGTGTCGAGGAACTCCTCGTTGATGCGGTAGATGATCTCCATGTGACGCGGCAGCAGGCGCGTCATGAGCTCCACGGGCCACACCTCGAGGGCCTCGGGCAGCAGGGTGTGGCAGGTGTAGGCGAAGCACTTGCTCGTGACCTCCCACGCTGCGGCCCACTCCATGTCGTGCTCGTCCATGAGCAGACGCATCATCTCCGGAATGGCGATGACGGGGTGGGTGTCGTTGAGCTGGAAGATGATGCGCTCGTCGAGCCTCGCGAGGTCGAAGTCCTCCTCGAGCGTGCGGTCGATGAAGTCCTTGAGCGAGCACGCGACGAAGAAGTACTGCTGCTGCAGGCGCAGTTCGCGACCCTGCGGCGTCGAGTCCTCCGGGTAGAGCACCTTCGAGATGTTCTCGGCGAAGGTCTGGGCGCGCACGGCCTCGGCGTAGTCGCCGGAGTTGAAGATCTTGAGGTCGAACTCCTGCGTGGCGCGGGCGCTCCACAGACGCAGTGTATTGACGACGCCGTTCTGGTAGCCGGGAACCATGTAGTGGTACGGGATGCCCTGCACGTTCCAGGCCGGCAGCCAGCGGCGGCGGGTGCGGCCATCGCCGTCGATGTACTGCTCGGTGGTGCCGCCGAAGTTGACCTGGACGGCGCGGTCGGGGTGCGGGAACTCCCAGGGGGCGCCGAGGGAGAGCCACGCGTCGGGCACCTCGACCTGGCGCCCCTCTTCGAAGGTCTGACGGAAGATGCCGTACTCGTAGCGGATGCCGTAGCCGATGCTCGGCACGTCCATCGACGCGAGCGAGTCGATGAAGCAGGCGGCGAGGCGGCCGAGACCACCGTTGCCGAGGCCGGGCTCGATCTCCTGGGCACGCAGGAGGTTGAAGTCGAGGCCGAGCGAGGTCATGGCCTGCTCGGCGATGTCTCCGAGGTCGGTGGCGAGCAGCGAGTTACCCATCTGGCGGCCCAGCAGGTACTCGGCCGAGAGGTAGCCGACCATCTTCGTCGGGTTCTGACGACGACGCTCCGCGGTGCGCAGCCAGTCGGCCATGAGGTAGCCGCGGATGGTGCGGGCCAGCGCGAGGTACTGGTCGGTGGTCGTCGAGCGCTTGAGCGCGACGCCGGCCTCGAAGTTGAGTTCGTCGAGGAACGTCTTGGCAAAGCCGTCGACCGTGCGCTCGGGGCCGACAACGGGCTCGGTGGCCCGGGGGCTCGTGGGCTCGAACGCCGAGCCCTTGACGGAGCTGTCGAGGCGCGGGGTCTCGTCGGCGAGCCAGCCTGCGCTGGGACGATCGGACGGGTCGTGGGACATGAACTCTCCGGGGGAAATCGAGGTCGGTCGGGCCCGCTCGTGCGGCACTTCCGATCCTAGGTCGTGGCTGCTGGGTGCCCGATCCACGCGTGACGGTGGCCGTGATGTCTCGCCGAAATCGATTCTCCGGCAGCACTCCCCCCGCGGACAGCTACTCGTCCATATCGCGGGCGGACAGCAGCAGCCGCGGCATCGCCGCAACCGGGACGCCGGCCAGGCGATCAACTTCTCCTCAGAGCCCTCTCGAGGGAAGCGCGCACGTCGTCGGAGTCGGCGCCCAGCGTCCTCGCGCGAGCGACGAAGCCTTCGGCGAGGGAGTCGAGTTCGCTCGTGTCACTCGGACGTTGTCGAGCCTTCACTCGAGTTCCTGCGGCGCGGCGTGTTTCGACGTAGCCCGCGGCCTCGAGTTCCTTGAACGCCCGCGAGACCGTGCCGGGGGCCACCTGCAGATCGCCCGCGAGTTGTCGCACTGTCGGCAGCCTCTCGCCCTGCCCGAGTTCGCCCGTGTCGATGAGGAGGGCCAGCTGCCGCCGGATCTGTTCGTAGGGCGGGGTGGGGTCGGCAGCGTCGACGCGCAGTGCAGTCATCGCGTGGCCGCCCGAGCGAGCTGGGTGCGCACGCCCACGAGGCAGGCGACGAGCGCGATCAGGAGCCCTGCGACGCCGCACCAGTGCGCCACGGGGACCCAGGTCGGCGCACCAGGCTGGGTCGTTCGGGTGCCGCCCGTCACGAGGAGCGCGACGCCGGCAAGGCTGGGACCGAGCGCCAGGAGGGCAATGCACTGGAGCGAGCGAGCACTGCGGTGACGCAGAGCGTTGTCGCTGACGGCTTCTGCGTGATCGGCGTTGAGTTGCGGACGCGCAGCGGCCGCGCGGAGTCCTACGAGCAGGCCGACGCACAGGACGAGCAGGCTGACTCCGAGCGGCACCCCGTAGTAAGCCCCCGGCCATGGGCTGCGGCCTTCGCCCCCGAGGGCCGTCGCCCATTCGACGGCGCGGCCATCGCGGCCCATGTCGTCCGCCGACGCGGTGAGGCCGGCGAGCACGAGCAGTCCGACCAGCGCACCGAGCGTGACGAGCATTGTTGTGGCTGCCGCACGCGAGACGAAGTCGGACGGGTTTCGGCGTGCCAGGGACGCCGAACGCTCGACCGCTCCTTCGCGCGGCGCGCTCATTTCGCCGACCGCCATGACGACGGTGGCCACCGCGCCCGCGAGGGCGGGAGCGACGACAAGGCCACGCCCCAGCGAACCGCCGAAGGTCACGCTCCCGGCGAAGGCCGCGACCCCGCAGACTAGAGCGACGAGGCGAGTGGCGCGAAGATGCCGCCCTGCGCTTCGTTCGATGGATGTGCCCGAGTCGTCACCGCGCCGCGCAGAAAGGGCGACAACCACAATGCCGACGACGAGCATGACCGCGCCGATGAACAGAATGGGCATCCCGGACTCCTTGTTTCAAGTGATTGATACAAGGAGTGTGCGACCCGGCAACCATTTGTGTCAATGGCTTGGAACAAGGGTGTGAGACAACGACCCGCCACCTGAAGCTCACGAGCCCTAGGGGCGTCGCACATGCGTCACCAGAACGAGGGAAACCCGCGGCTCCATCCGCGTCATGGGCCAAGCCAAGATGACAATCGCAGTCGGTATCGTCCTGGCCATCATCAACATGCGCATCATCCGCAGCCGCTACGGCTTCGGCCTGGCCGACACCGACATCCCCGAAGTGCCGGTCGCCGAACCCTCACGGCGTAAGGACACCGCCCGCTACAAGCGGCGCTCCAAACCACGCACGACGAACGCGCCACCTGCCAAGCGCGGCGACCACACAGCCCTACCGGCCTCGATGCAACCGCCGACCATCAGCAGGACAACCACACAGCAGTAACCAACAGCGCGAGACACCTCGCGCCCCCGGCCATGCCCCGCTCACACCAGAGCGGGGCATTTCGCATGCTCGGGGCCGGCCCGAACGCTTCGCAAGGTACTGATCCGGGCGTCAGCGAGGCCGATCGGGCGCAGATTCGGATCAAATGGGCTCTCGGAACGCCGAGCACCGAGTTTCACAAACTCGATGCAGGGTGTTGCACAAACAACCCCGGGCTCCCCGGGTTGGAATCGAACCAACGTCGCTAATCCTGATTCAAAGTCAGGCGGCCCCTGCCAGCAGAGCAACCGGGGAACGTCCGCGAACGGACCGCCCCAGAGTAGTTCACCGCCCGCACCTGCGGCACATCGGCGCACGGCCCGACCCGCGAGCGCCGAACTCGCCTGCGAGCAGGGCACAATGAGGGAATGACGACGTCACGGCCGAAGATCCGCATGACCGGCACCGAGCGTCGGGAGCAACTCATCGGCGTCGGGCGACGCGTCTTCGCCGAGCGCGGCGTCGCCGACGCCACCGTCGAGGAGATCGCGGCCGCGGCCGGCGTCACGAAGCCCGTCGTCTACGAGCACTTCGGCGGCAAGGAAGGCCTCTACGCCGTCGTCGTCGACCGCGAGACCCGCGCCCTGCTCGAAAGCATCGCCGACGCCATCACCGAGGACATGAGTCCGCGTGAGTTCTTCGAACGCGCCACCGTCGCCGAACTGCACTACATCAGCACGCGCCCCGACGGCTTCCGCGTGCTCATTCGCGACGCCCCGTCCTGGCACTCCACCGGCCCCCTGTCGAGCCTCATGTCCGACCTCGCCACGCAGATCGAGACCTACCTCGCGCGCGTCATGCGCCGCCGCGAGATCGACGAGCGCTTCGCCCCCATCTACGCGCAGATGTTCGTCGGCATGGTCGCCCTCACCGGCGACTGGTGGCTCGAACACGGCCACGAGTTCACCGCCGAAGAAATCGCCGCGCACATGGTCAACCTCGGCTGGAACGGCCTCACCGGCCTCGAAGCCTCCCCGCGCCTCGAGACCACGGCCATCGACGCCACTGCACCGCCGCGCGGCAACTCGTCGCTCGTCACGCGTCTCGACGACGCTGCGGACGGCGTCCCGCCGGCCGACGCCTGAACCGGCGCGAGCTCGGCCGGCACCGGGCCAAAGTCTCTCGACGTCAAGTTTCTTGATGCGTCGGTAGACTGCACGCATGACAGGCCACCGCGAACCCCAGCCCGAGACGCGCGGCGACGAGGTCGACGCGATCGTCACAGCCTGGAACACGGTGCGCCCCGATCTCGATGTCACCCCGCTCGACGTCCTCTCGCGCATCAGCCGCATCGCACGTCGCCTCGACCAGGCCCGCTCCTCGGTCTTCACCGAGCACAAGCTCGAAGGCTGGGAGTTCGACGTCATGTCCGCGCTGCGCCGCGCCGGTGAGCCCTTCCAGCTCTCCCCCGGCGCCCTCGTCCAGCAGACCCTCGTCACCTCGGGCACGATGACGAACCGCGTCGACCGCCTCGAGAAGCGCGGCTACGTCGCCCGCGAGCCCTCCCCCAGCGACCGCCGCGGCGTGCTCGTGCGCCTCACACCCGACGGCCTCACCGTCGTCGACGCCGCCTTCGACGCCCTACTCGCCCACGAGCGGCGCCTCCTGTCCGGCATGGACGAACGGGGCCGCGCCGACCTCGCCGACTCCCTGCGCGCCCTTCTCGCCGCCGTCGAGACCTGACGATGACCGCCGACTCCGCGCACCTCCTCGCCCGCGTCCGCGACATCTGCCTCTCGTTCCCCGGCGCCCAGGAGAAGACCTCCCACGGATCGCCCGTTTTCTACACGACGAAGACGTTCTGCTGGTGGGCCGGCCACGTCCACCGCGACGACCGCGCCCGCGGCGTCCCTGACGACGCCCTCGCGCAGGCCATCACGTTCCTGCCCAGCCCCGACGAGCGCGACGCCCTCCTCGCCGACGGCCGCTTCCTCGTCCCCGCCTACCTCGGCACCCGCGGCTGGCTGGCCTACGACCTCAGCGGTCGCCTCGGCGGCCCGGTCGACTGGAGCGAGGTGCACGAGCTGATCGATTCCTCCCACCGCGCGACGGCCGGCAAGCGGCTCATCGCCCAGCTCGACGCCCGCTGACGCGAAGACTTCACCCGAGCTGCACCCGCAACAGCCCCCTTGGCGTTTCCTTCGCGATGTCGGCGAGCGCCTCATCAAGGCCTGGGAACGCGAACTCGTACCCCGTCGCGGTGAGAACGCCGGGCTCCACCCACCGGCTCTTGAGCACGAGTTCGGGCTCCGTGCGGATGACGCGCCCGCCGAACTCGAGCGACCACCGCGGCAGCGGCACTCCACGATCGGGAAGTCGACCGGCGAAGTGACGACGCACGGCCGCCGTCAGCGTCCGGTTCCTCACCGGATGCGGCGAGGCCAGATTCACCGGCCCGGCGATCCGGTCGTCGGCCATGATGTGCCGTACCGCGCCATACACGTCGTCGAGATGGATCCAGCTGAACACCTGGTCGCCGTCACCCTGCGGACCGCTGAACCCGAGCCGCGCGAGGTTGATGAGCGGGCTGAGGGCACCGCCGTCCGCGCCGAGCACGATCGACGTTCGCAGCGCCACCTTGCGCACGGACGTCGGGGCGTCAAAGAGTTCACGCTCCCAGGCGCGGGCCACCGACACCGAGAATCCCGTGCCGAGCTCGCCGTCGACCTCGTCCTGCGGCCGGTCACGGGCGTCGCGGTAGATCGTGCCCGTGCTGGCGTTCAGCCAGACGCTCGGCGGGTTCGGGCAACGCGCCAGCGCCTCACCGAGGCTGCGCGTCGTCTCCGTGCGCGAGGAGAAGATCTCGTCGGCCGTCTTCTTCGTGTACCGGCAGCTGACGGAGCGACCGGCCAGGTTGAGCAGCGCGTCGGCGCCGTCGAGCACGGGCGCGAGGTCGTCGTCCCACTGCGCGTCGTTCTGCGCGCCGCGCCCGACCGTCCGGACCTCGAACCCGTCATGCCGGAACGCCTCCTGCAGCCGTCGGCCCATGAAGCCCGAGGCCCCCGCCATGACAATCACGCCTGAGTTCATTTCTGCTCCTTCGACAGCCGGGCGATGAGATCGGTGAGGTCGCCCGTCACGCCACGGGCGAAGGGCAAGCGCGCGAGTGACAGCAGCTTGCCCACGATGGGCGGCGCGCCCTCGACGAGGGTCTGCGTCCGCTGCAGACCGGGCGAGTCGTCGACGGCCCAATGGAGCACCACGCCGAGGTACGCCGTCCACAGCAGCACCGGCAACTGCTCGCCGAGCCGCCCCCTCGGCACCTCCGAGGAGATGGCGAGCACGTGGCGCACGAGGGCGATGGCCTCGTCACGCGGCGACGCGGACTCGGCCGAGAACGGACTGACGCCGGCGCCCGGACGCAACGCGACGTGCAGCATCGTCGAACCGAAGTCGTAGTACGGCGCGTTGACCTCGATGCCCGCCTCCCACAGCACCCGCAGGTTCTGCGCCAGCGGCGCCCCCTCGCGCAGGCGCGGCTCCGCGAGGCGGCGGTGCTCGACCTGGATGCGCCGGTACAACTCCTGGACGAAGGCGTCCTTGCCGTCGAAGTAGTAGTACGCGTTGCCCTGCGAGACACCCGCCTCGGTGGCGATGAGGCGCATTGTCGTCTTCTCGTAACCCCGTTCACGGAACAGGCGCAGCGCTGTTTCGACGAGCACCTCCCGTGTGGCTTCCGACTTCGTCGTCATGGGAGGAACACTACGCCTTTTTGAACGTGTTCAAAACTAGTGTGGCCAGATACGCGAACGCCCGGTCGGACCGTGGGGTCCGACCGGGCGTCGTCTTCGTGCGCCGTCGTCAGCTGAGGAGTTCGGCCGCCTCGAGCCACTCGAGCTCGAGGCCCTCCTTCTCGTCGAGCACGGCCTGCAACTTCACGTTGATCTCGGCGGCCCTGCCGTAGTCGCTCGCCGCGGCGGCGAGTTCGTCGTGCAGCTTCGCCTCGCGGTCGGCCACCTTCGCGAGCTGACGCTCGATGCGCGCCACCGTCTTGCGCGCCTCGCGCTCTTCGGCGGCCGAGACCTGGCGCGCCGGAGCGGCGTCGCCCTCAGCGAGCGATGTTGCGTCGACGCCCTTGGCCGCGGCGCCCTGACGCTCGAACGCCGCCTGCGCCTCGAGGTGGTGCTTGCGCAGTTCGAGGTACTGCTCGACGCCACCGACGAGGTCAAGAATCTTGCCGTCGCCGAGCAGCGCGACCTGACGGTCACACATGCGCTCGAGGAGGTACCGGTCGTGCGAGACGACGAGCAGGGTGCCCGCCCAGCCGTCGAGCACGTCCTCCATCGACGTCAGCGTCTCGATGTCGAGATCGTTCGTCGGCTCGTCGAGCAGCAGGACGTTCGGCTCGGCCATGAGCAGGCGCAGAAACTGCAGACGCCGACGCTCACCACCCGACAGCTCGGAGACGCGCGACTGCTGACGCCCGCCCGAAAACCCGAGCCGCTTCGCCAGCTGCGAGGCGGAGGTCTCCTTGCCGTCGAGCACGATGTAGCTCGCGACGTCGGTGATGGCCTCGATGACGCGCCAGCCCTCCACCGTGTCGAGTTCGCGCACCTCCTGCGTCAGGTACGCGATTTTGACGGTCTTGCCCTCCTTGCGCTTGCCCGCCGACAGCTCCTGCTGCCCGGCGATCGCGCGCAGCAGCGTCGACTTGCCCGCACCGTTCACCCCGACGATGCCCGTGCGCTCACCCGGAGCGAGGCGCCACGTCTGCTTGGCGAGCAGCTCCCGCCCGCCGACGGTGATCGACGCGTCGATGAGGTCGACGACGTCCTTGCCCAGGCGCGTCGTCGCGAAGCGCACGAGTTCGACGTCGTTGCGCGGGTCCGGCTCGTTCTTGATGAGCTCGTTCGCGGCGTCGATGCGGAACTTCGGCTTGCTCGTGCGCGCCGGCGCCCCGCGCTGCAGCCAGGCGAGCTCCTTGCGCAGGAGGTTCTGCCGACGCTCCTCCGTGACGGCGGCGATGCGCGCTCGCTCGGCCTTCGCCAGGACGAAGGCTGCGTACCCGCCCTCGTACTGCTCGACGCGGCCGTCGATGACTTCCCACGTGTTCGTGCTCGTCGCGTCGAGGAACCACCGGTCGTGGGTGATCGTGACGAGCGCCGTACCGGGCCGGTTGCGGCGCGTCGACAGGAACGTGGCGAGCCACTGGACGCCCTCGACGTCGAGGTGGTTGGTGGGCTCGTCGAGCAGAAGGAGGTCGGGGTCGTCGACGAGGAGGCGCGCGAGCGCGATGCGGCGGCGCTCACCACCCGACTTCGGGCCGACGACGTCGGAGAGCTCCATGCCCGGGATGAGCCCGTTGATGACGTCGCGGATGCGCGCGTCACCGGCCCACTCGTGCTCCGCGCGGTCGCCCACGACGGCGTCGAGGACGGTCGATTCCGGTGGAATCGTGTCGGTCTGCGTCAGCATGCCGAGCGTCAGGCCGTTCGTGCGGGTGAGGCGGCCGCCGTCGACGGCGTGCACGCCCGCGAGCACCTTGAGCAGCGTCGACTTGCCCCCACCGTTGCGGCCCACGATGCCGATGCGGTCGCCGCCGGAGATGCCCAGCGACACGTCGTCGAGCAACTGCTGGGTGCCGAGGGCGAGTGAGATCTTCTCAGCGGAGACGAGGTTGACCATGGCCGCGATTCTCCCCCACCGCGGCGGGCCGCCCAAACCTGAGGGCCTGCGTCAGTCGACGACGAGCACCTGGGCGCCGTGGGGCGTCGAACTGGCGTGGACGAAGTCGTCCGCCAGGCCACCGGCTTCCAGCACGCGCCGCAGGGCGACGGCGTCCTGCCGATCCTTGAGCAGGAACGCGACCGTGGGGCCCGAACCGGACACGAGCGCGCACAGCGCCCCCATCTCGAGGCCCATCTCCATGAGCGGGCGCAGTGACGGCATGAGCGACAGGGCGGCCGACTCGAGGTCGTTGTGCATGGCGAGCGCGACGCCGTGCACGTCACCCGAACGCAGGCTCGCGAGCAAACCGTCGGACGGCTGCGGCTCGGGCACGTCCTCACCCTCGCGCAGCCGGTCGCACTCGGCGTACACGGACGGGGTCGAGAGCCCCTCGTGCGTGAGCGCGAACAGCCACTCGAAGGTACCGGTGGCGAGCACCGGGACGATCTGCTCGCCGCGGCCCGTACCGAGCGCGGTGCCCCCGGTGAGGGCGAACGGCACGTCGGATCCGAGCTCGGCGGCGATCTCCTCGAGCTCGTGTCGGCGCAGGTCGAGCCCCCACAGGGTGTCGCACGCGACGAGGGTGGCGGCCGCGTCGGCCGAACCGCCGGCCATGCCGCCCGCCACCGGGATGGCCTTGACGATACGGATCGCGCACCGCTCCTCGACGTCGAAGCGCTCGGCGAGCAGCGCCGCCGCGCGGTAGGCGAGGTTGGTCTCGTCGGTGGGCACCTTGTCCTCACCCACGCCCGTGACGCTGACGGAGAACTCGGCGTCCGGCGTCACCGTCACCTCGTCGAAGATGTCGACGGCGTGGAACGTGGTGGCGAGGTCGTGGAAACCGTCGTCGCGCAACGGACCGACCCGCAGCTCGAGATTCACCTTGGCGGGAACCCGAACGACGACCCGGGTGGCACGTGCGATCTCAGCGGTCATGCCCCCACCCTATGCACGCGGCGTGTCGCCCATGGCCTCTCGCGCTGCGGCGATGGCCGCGAACTCCTCGATGCCGAGGCGTTCACCGCGGGTACGCGGGTCGATGCCGGCCGCGACGAGCGCTGCCTCGGCCTTGTCGGCACCGCCGGCCCACCCCGCCAGCGCCGCCCGCAGCGTCTTGCGACGCTGCGCGAATGCCGCGTCGATGCAGGCGAAGACGCTCTCGCGCGACGCGCTCGTCGTCGGCGGATCGCGGCGCGCCATCGCGACGAGACCGGAGTCGACGTTGGGAGCGGGCCAGAAGACGTTGCGTCCGACACGGTCGGCGAGGCGAACGTCGGCGTACCAAGCCGCCTTGACGCTCGGGACACCGTAGACCTTGCTGCCTGGCTCGGCCGCGAGGCGCTGCGCCACCTCCAGCTGCACCATGACGAGCACGCGCTCGAGGGAGGCGAAGAACTCGAGGAAGTTGAGAACCACCGGCACCGACACGTTGTACGGCAGGTTCGCGACGAGCGCCGTCGGCTCGTGGGGCAACGACGTGACCGTGAGCGCGTCGGCCTGGACGAGGGTGAGCTTGTCGGCATCGGCCGGCGCGATCGTCTCGACGGTGGCGGGTAGCTGCGCCGCGAGGTTCGGATCCACCTCGATGGCCGTGACGCCGGCGACCTGCGGCAGCAACGCGAGCGTCAAGGACCCGAGCCCCGGGCCGACCTCGACGACGTGGTCGCCCGGCCCCACCCCGGCGAGGCGCACGATCTTGCGCACCGTGTTCGGGTCGATGACGAAGTTCTGCCCCCACGTCTTCGTCGGGCGAACCCCGAGACGCTCGGCGAGCGCCCGAATGTCAGCGGCCGACAGCAACCCCCGCGTCTCGCCGGGCTCGGTACGTGCAGCCTGCGCGGCGTCGTCAACCATGCGCCCACCCTATCGGGCATGCGAGAAGCGGCCGCCTCCCGAAGGAGACGACCGCTTCGTCACGAACGACCTGTTGGTCAGCGCTTGTGGCAGACCGGCCAAGCGCCCGGGCCCTGCACGGCGAGGACCTTGTCGGCGATCGCCATCTGCTGCGCCGGGGTGGCGAGGTCGGCGCGCGGCGCGTACGCCGTACCGCCGAAGCCGGCCCACGTCTGCTGCGTGAACTGCAGACCACCGTAGAAGCCGTTACCGGTGTTGATGCTCCAGTTGTTGCCCGATTCGCACGAGGCGATGCGGTTCCAGTAGCCGGAGCGCGAGCTGCCGCCGGGAGCCGCGGACTGCTGCTTCTTCGGTGCGGACTGCTGCTTCTTCGGTGCGGACTGCTGCGTCACAGCCTGACGGGCCTGCGAGCGCGAGACCTGCTTCTGAGCCTGCGGCTGGGCGGTCTGGGCCTGACCCGTGCCGATCGTGATGACGCGGCGCACGGCGCTCTTGGTCACCTTGGAGTCGATCGACTTCGAGGAGACGACACGCTCGCCCTTCTTGGCGGAGCGGTACGTGACGGTGGCGGCGCCGTCGCGGCCGGCCTGCGTCACCTTGGACGTGCCCTTGGGCATGTCCTTGCTGTAGACGTAAACCGTCTTGTTCGGGACGGCCTCGACCTGGGTCCAGTTCACGTACGTGAGAGCCGGGGCGGCCTGGCGGGCCTGCGAGCGCGAAGCGCGCTTCGAGTCGTTCTTGGTGGCCTGCGTCTGCTTGGACGTGGCGCTCTCCGACGGCTTCGCCGAGGACGTGCTCGGGGACGGCGTGGAGGAGGAGGAGGAGCTCGACGAGCTCGAGCTGATCGTGGGAACGTCGGACGCCGTGTTCGAGTCGGACGTGCCGCAGGCAGCGAGCGTCGAGGCGGCCGCAACAGCAGCGACGGCGGCGAGCGAGCGGGACGTGGTGCGGCTGGTGAGGTTGGTCATCATGCTCCGATGTCGTAGGTCCCGGCACTGGGGGCACGCGCACGCTGCGGTAACAGCGGGAAGGCTGACGTTCCTGATGAGAACGTGGCCGAAGCCCCCTTCGAGGGGCGGCGCGTCCGGTGATCCAGACTCGGGCGAACCAGATACACCTTGCCGAAAGCACGGGCACGGATCAAACCAAGGTAACGAAAATGTAACGCGAGGCAGGCGGGGCTACCCTGAAACACGCGCTATCGCAGGCGAAAAGCCGTGCGTGTGGCGTTCGTCACATCATCGGCTCCTATCGGTGCCTCGAGCGACTCGGACCTGCCGGGGTACGAGGCGTTCACCACGGTCCGTAGACGCGCTCCGAGTTCTCGCTCAGGGCCGCGCAGAGCGTCGAGACGTCGACGTTCTTGACCTCGGCCAGGGCGCGCACCGTGAGGGGCACGAGCGCGGGGGCGTTCGTCGCGCCGCGGTGCGGCGACGGCGTCAGATACGGAGCGTCCGTCTCGACGAGCAGGTTCTCGAGCGGCACCTGGGCCAGGGCGTCGCGCAGATCACGCGCGTTCTTGAACGTGACGACGCCCGCCACCGAGACGTAGTACCCGCGCTCGACGCACTCGCGCGCCATCTCGACGTCACCGCTGAAGCAGTGCAGCACCGTGACGTCCGGCGCGCCGTCCTCGGCGAGGATGCGCATGACGTCGTCGTGCGCGTCACGGTCGTGGATCTGCAGTGCCTTGCCGAGCTTCTTCGCGAGGGCGATGTGCCAGCGGAAACCGCTCTGCTGCACGGCGATGCCGTCGGGGCCGGTGCGGAAGTAGTCGAGGCCCGTCTCCCCCACCGCGCGCACCCGGGAGTGCTGGGCGATGCGCTCGATCTCGAGGTACGCCGCGTCCAACTCGCTCGCCTCGGCGAGCTTCGGCACCTCGTTGGGGTGCAGCGCGACCGCGCCGAGAAGCTCGGGGTGCTCGTCGATGACGCGTTCGGTGAAGCGCGCTCCGTCGAGATCGCACCCGACCTGCACCATGCGGTCGACGCCGACCGCCACCGCTTCGTCGATCGTGCGGCGAACGTCGGGCGTCGGCGCCCCGTCACGGCTGATGTCGAGGTGCGTGTGGTTGTCGACGACGGCCAGCGGCAACGGTTGAGGCGCCTCCGGCTTGTCGCGGTACGTGCGGTTCTCGTCGTTCATCGCCCCTCCTCGCGGGGTGTTCGCCCTCGGCTCAGGCCGAGGCGTTCATCCGCTCGAGTTCCTCGTCGACGACCGACGGGTCGAACTTCTTGAACGCGGGCTTCGGCTTGGCGACCGGCGTGCCCGGCGTGATGTCGCGCGGCTGCCAGCACGGCGTGTTCGAGTACTCGCCCGTGATGATGCGGTACGGGCGGCCGTCGTCGAGGTCGGTGACCTCCTTCGCCACCGGCATCGGCATGAACTCGCCCTCGCCGCCCATGACCTCGTGCACGAGGTTGGCCGAGAACGGCACGAACGGCGCCATCATCGTGTTGAGGTCGACGACACACTGAGCCAGCGTGTGCAGCACCGTCGCGAGACGTTCGCGCTGATCGTCGCCCTTGAGCTTGAACGGCTCCGTCACGGTGACGTAGCGGTTGGCCTCACCGACGAGGCGCATCGTCTCCGTGAGCGCCGCCTTGAGTCGGTTGCGCTCGATGAGCGATCCGACGGTGGCGAAGCCGCCGCGCACCTGCTCGAGCACGGCGCGATCGACGTCCTCGAGCTCGCCCGGGGACGGGATCTCACCGAAGTTCTTGTGGATCATGTTCGCCGTGCGGTTGACGAGGTTGCCCCAGCCCGCGACGAGCTCGGAGTTGTTGCGCTGCACGAACTCTGCCCACGTGAAGTCGGCGTCCTGCGCCTCCGGCCCGGCCGCACAGATGAAGTAGCGCAGCGGATCCGGGCCGTAACGCTCCACGACGTCCTTGACGTAGATGACGTGCCCGCGGCTCGTGGAGAACTGCTTGCCCTCCATCGTCATGAACTCGGAACTCACGACCTCGCTGGGCAACTCCAGGCGACCGAACTCGCTCACCGAACCGCCCTTCGAGCCCTCACCGTTCGCACCGAGAAGCTCCGCGGGCCAGATCTGACTGTGGAAGGTGATGTTGTCCTTCCCCATGAAGTACTTCGAGATGATCGCTCCTTCGTCGCGATCATCGCGAAGTACTTCTGATGTCTTCTGGGCGCCGCTCCTCGCTGCGCTCGTCGCGTCACCGGTGCTCGCTTCGCTCGCGGCCGCGGTCTGGTCGACGAGCTGGCGCGCCACGTCGGCGTTCCACCACTCGCGCCACTTGTCGGGCTCGCCGAGGCGGCGCGCCCACTCGATGGACGCCGACAGGTAGCCGACGACGGCGTCGAACCACACGTAGAGGCGCTTCGTCGGCAGGTCGCGCCAGCCGTCGAGCGGCACCGGGATGCCCCAGTCGATGTCGCGCGTCATGGCGCGCGGACGGATCTCCTTGAGGATGTTCTGGCTGAACTTGATGACGTTCGGGCGCCACGAGCCCGCCGCCTCACGGCCGTCGAGCCACGCCGCGAGGGCGTCGGCGAGGGCCGGAAGGTCGAGGAAGAAGTGTTGCGTCTCGATGAACTCCGGCGTCTCGCCGTTGATCTTCGACTTCGGGTCGATGAGATCGGTGGGGTCGAGCTGGTTACCGCAGTTGTCGCACTGATCGCCGCGCGCCTCGGGGTACTTGCAGATCGGGCAGGTGCCCTCGATGTAGCGGTCGGGCAGCGTGCGGCCGGTCGACGGGCTGATGGCGCCGCTCGTCGTCTGCTCGACCATGTAGCCGTTCTCGTACAGGGCGAGGAACAGCTTCTGCACGACGTCGTAATGGTTGGCCGTCGTCGTGCGGGTGAACAGGTCGTACGACAGGCCGAGGCCGACGAGGTCGTCGACGATGATGCTCGCGTTCTCGTCCGCGAACTCCTGCGGGGTCTTGCCCGCCTTCTCCGCCATGATGACGATCGGGGTGCCGTGCTCGTCCGTACCCGACACCATGAGGACGTCGTGGCCGGCCATCCGCATGTAGCGGCTGTAGACATCGGAGGGCACACCGAAACCGGCGACGTGCCCGATGTGACGGGGGCCGTTGGCATACGGCCAGGCAACAGCGGAAAGCACCTTGGTCATGCGGGCCAGTCTAGGAGGCGCCGACAAATCAGCCCCGTGGCGTTCACGACAGGCCGATTCAGTTGTGGGGGGGGGGGGGGGGGGGGGGGGGGGGGGGGGGCGCGGGCGGGGGGGGGGGGGGGGGGGGGGGGGGGGGGGGGGGGGGGGGGGGGG